>CAYWDQ010000138.1:0-8088 GCA_964457065.1 uncultured Acidimicrobiaceae bacterium
ATCGTGAGCGACTTCCAGCTCTCCCTCGCCATCGGCAAGGAGGGCCAGAACGCCCGCCTGGCCGCCCGTCTGACCGGGTGGCGCATCGACATCAAGAGCGAGACCCAGCTCGCCGAGGAAGAGGCGGGCTACGCCGACCAGGACTGGGCCGAGGGAGAGTGGGTCGAGGACGAGAGCGGCGAGCTGGTGTGGAAGCCGGCCGAGGGCGGCGAGGCCATGTCGGCCGAGGAGTGGTCGCACCAGGCGGAGGACACGGGTGACGCTCCCGCCACCGGGGCGGGGGAGACCGACGGGGCCGCCGAGGCGTCAGCCGAGGCGGAGCCTGCAGCGCCGAGCGAGGCGGAACCTGCCGCGGAGGCCGAGGTGTCGGAGCAGGCCGAGGTGTCGGAGCAGGCCGAGGTGTCGGAGGAGGCCGAGGCATAACGCCGACACGGACCTGTGTCGGTTGCCGGAGAGCCCTGCCGGCCGACCAGCTGATCCGAATCGTCCGGTCGCCGGGCGGGGCGCTGTCGGTGGACCGGCACGGCCCCGGGCGGGGGGCCTGGATCTGCCGGGAGTCGCTGGGCTGTCTCGATGACGCGGTGCGCAGGCACGGGTTCGACCGGGCCTTCGGAACGTCGATCGATGCCGCCGAAGTGGAGCAGTTGCATGCACAGCTGGGCGAGGCGTGGGGGCGCACCGCACCTGATGTGCGAGGATAGGGGGCTGGCTTGACGCCGGGCCCCGAGAGGAACCAAGGACAAAGAGAACCACTTGCCGAAGAAGATTCGCGTCTATGAGCTGGCCAAAGAGCTAGGCCTCACCAACAAGGAAGGGCTGGAGCTGGCCCTTTCCCTGGGGATCGGGGTCAAGAGCCACTCGTCCTCCATCGAGGATGCGCAGGCCGACCGCGTCCGCCGCAAGGCCGACGCGGAGGGGTTGCGCCGCCCGGTCCAGCCCGAGGAGCCCGCCCCGGCGAAGAAGGCCGCCAAGGCGACCAAGTCCACCAGGGCGGTGTCGTCCGCCCCGGCCTCCGTCTCGTCGTCGACGTCGTCGGCCCCGGCTGCTGCCGCGGCCTCCGCCCCGGCGGCCACCTCTGCACCGGCGACCACGGCACCGGCCAAGAAGACGGTGTCGTCCGCATCGAGCTCGGCCGCCCCGAGCACCGCCCCGCTCAAGAAGGCCCCGCCGCGCCAGGTGGACGCCCCAGCCGCGGCAGCCGCTCCGGCGACCGCGCCCGACGCCGACGCCCCACCCCGCTCGTCTCGGCTGATCAGCAGTCGCCCGACCCCCGCCCCCATGCCGGCGCCGGCGCCGGCCGCCGCGCCGGCACCCCAGGCCCCGGCTGCGCACGCGCCCGACACCGCGGCGCCGGTGGCGCCCGATCGCCAGCGCGCCACCCGCCCTCCGCTCGGCCCGTCCGGCCGTCCCGTGCCGCCGCCTCCGGGGTCACGGCCGCCCCTCGGCCCGAGCGGGCGTCCGATCCCGCCGCCGCCCGGCATGGGTGGACGCAAGCCCACTGCCGCGCCGTCGGGTCCACGCCCCGGTGGCGCCTACCCGCCGCGGACAGGTGGCCGCCCCACGGGGGCCGGCCGACCGAGCGGTGGTCCGGGCGGCCCGTCGAGCAGCGGCGGCTTCGGGGGCCGACCCTCAGGAGGCGGCTTCGGGGGCCGCAGCGCTGGCGGTGCGCCCACGGGTGCACCGCCCCCCGGTGGCCGTGGCGGCGGCGGCGGCTTGGCGGGCCGGCGCCCGCCCCAGCGCAGGGCGCGCCGGCGCCGGCGCAACCTCGAGGAGCTCGAGCCGACGCAGCTGACCACCTACCAGCCCTCGACGGCTCCGGTGCCCGAGGGCGAGGTCATCATCGAGCGCGGCTCGACCGCGCGCGACCTCGGCCCCAAGCTCAACCGGAGCGCGGGTGACATCGTCCGCTTCCTGCTCCTGCAGGGCGAGATGGTCATGGCGACCCAGTCGCTGACCGACGACATGATCGAGCTGTTCGCGGCCGAGATCGGCGCCGACGTGCGCCTGGTCGACCCCGGCGAGGAGCAGGAGGCCGAGCTGCTGGCCCGGTACTTCGAGGACGAGGACGAAGAGGACGAGGCGGACCAGCGGCCGCGTGCGCCGGTCGTCACCGTCATGGGCCACGTCGACCACGGCAAGACGCTGCTGCTCGACCGCATCCGCTCCACCGACGTCGTGGCGGGGGAGGCGGGCGGGATCACCCAGCACATCGGGGCCTACCAGGTGGAGTGGCGCGATCACCCCATCACGTTCATCGACACCCCGGGCCACGCCGCCTTCACGGCCATGCGGGCACGCGGGGCGCAGGTCACCGACATCGTCATCCTGGTGGTTGCGGCCGACGACGGCGTGATGCCGCAGACGATCGAGGCCATCGACCACGCCAAGGCGGCCGAGGTGCCGATCATCGTCGCGGTGAACAAGATGGACCGGCCCGACGCCGACCCGGCCCGCGTGCTCCAGCAGCTCTCGGAGCGCGAGCTGGTGCCCGAGGCGTGGGGCGGCGACACCATCGTGGTCGAGGTCTCCGCGCTGCAGGGCACGGGCGTGGAGGAGCTGCTGGAGCAGATCGTGCTGGTGGCCGAGGTCGAGGAGCTGACGGCGCGGGTCGAGGGCGAGGCACGCGGTGTCGTGCTCGAGGCCAACCTCGAGGCCGGCCGCGGCCCTGTGGCCACCGTGATCGTGCAACAGGGGACGCTGCGCGTCGGCGACCCCGTCGTGGCCGGTGCCGCCTGGGGCAAGGTGAAGGCGCTGGTGGACGACAAGGGCGACCACATCAAGGAGGCGCTGCCGTCGACGCCGGTGCAGGTGCTCGGCTTCTCGGAGCCGCCCCACGCCGGCGACGAGATGCGGGCCGCCAAGGACCTGGCCCGCGCCCGGACGCTCGGCGAGGCCCGCGCCCAGCGGTTCCGCCTCTCGGGGCACAAGCCGGTCGCGGCGGCGGCGGGTGCCAAGCTCGAGGACCTCTTCGAGCAGATCTCGCGCGGCGAGACGGCCACGCTGAACATCGTCCTGAAGGCCGACGTGCAGGGCTCGCTCGAAGCGGTGACCGAGTCGCTGCGGCGCCTCGAGCGCGACGACGTGAAGCTCAGCTTCGTCCTGCGGGGCATCGGCGGGATCACGGAGAACGACGTCCAGCTGGCCGCCGCCTCGAACGCGACGATCATCGGGTTCAACGTGCGGCCCGACAAGCGCTCCCGTGAGCTGGCGGAGACGTCCGACGTCGAGATCCGGACCTACGAGATCATCTACAAGCTCCTGGAGGACCTCGAGGCGGCCATGCTCGGCCTGCTCTCGCCCGTCTACGAGGAGGTCGTCACGGGCGAGGCCGAGGTGCGCGAGGTGTTCCGCGTGCCCCGGATCGGCGCCGTCGCCGGCTGCTACGTGCGCGACGGGAAGATCACCCGCGGGTCCAAGGTCCGGTTCCTCCGCGAGGGCACCGTCATCTGGAAGGGATCCATCAATTCCCTCCGCCGCTTCAAGGATGATGTACGTGAGGTCGCTGCCGGCTTCGAGTGCGGCATCGGGCTCTCGGACTTCCAGGACCTCAAGGATGGCGACGTGATCGAGACGTACGAGGAGCGCGAGATCGCCAGGAGCTGAGAGGCTCAGGGACTTCACGAGCTGAGGAGCTGACGCGGTGAAACGGCGCACGGCGACATACCCGCGTGCGTTGCGGGTGAACCAGGTGTTGCGGCAGGTGGTGGCCGAGGAGCTCGAGCGGCTGGCCGACGCCGACGAGCTGCCGATGATCACCGTCACCTCCGTCGACACGGCGGCCGACATGCGCACAGCCGTCGTGTACCTGGCCACCCTCGATCCGGAGACGTCGGTGGTGCTCGAGGAGCGCCGCGGGCACCTGCAGCGCGTCGTGGGCTCGCAGATGACGATGAAACGCACCCCGCGCCTGACGTTCCGCGCCGACCCGGCCATCGCCGCCGGCTCCCGGGTCGAGGAGCTCCTGCGCGGGCTGCACCAGGGGGAGTCCCAGGCCGACGAGCCGTGAGCCGGTGAGCGTCAACGGCCTGGTGGTCGTCGACAAGGAGGCGGGCTGGACCTCCCACGACGTGGTCGGCCGCTGCCGGCGCATCTTCGGCCAGCGCCGCGTCGGGCACGCCGGGACACTCGACCCCGACGCCACGGGCGTCCTGCTGGTCGGGCTGGGCCGCGCCACCCGGCTCATGCGTTTCCTGACCGCCCTCCCGAAGACCTACACGACCGACATCGTGCTCGGGACGGCCACCTCCACCCTCGACGCCTCGGGCGAGGTGGTCGGCACCTACGACATGTCACAGGTGACCCCGGAGCAGGTACGGGCGGCGGCCGAGGGGCTGACGGGGGAGATCGAGCAGGTGCCGCCGATGGTCTCGGCCGTCAAGATCGGCGGCCGGCGCCTGCACGAGCTGGCGCGCCAGGGGATCGAGGTGGAGCGCCCGCCACGGCCGGTCACCGTGTACCGCTTCGACACCGAGCCCGACCCGGCCCGGCCGGGCGTCTACCGGGCGGAGGTGGAGTGCTCGTCGGGCACCTACGTCCGGGTCCTGGCCCATGACCTCGGTCTGGCCCTCGGCGGTGGGGCGCACCTGGCCGACCTGCGGCGCACCCGCATCGGCTCCTTCGGCGAGGACGACATGCGCCCGCTCGAGCTGATCGGCCCCGACGCCGTCCTCACGCCGGCCCAGGCCATGCGCGACCTCGACGTCGTGCTCGTCGAGCCGGCGGTCGCGGGTTCCATCCGCACCGGGCTCCCGCTCGACAGGGTCCCGCTGGGCGCGGCGGGCGAGGGGCCGTGGGCGATGCTCGACGAGCGCGGCGACCTGCTGGCCGTCTACGAGGCGACCGGCACGGACCGGATCCGGCCGGCCGTCGTGCTGGCCGGGGCGTGACGGGCGCCCGACTACCCTCGGTCGCGATGTCCGGACCGGGAACCGCCGTCACCATCGGGGCCTACGACGGGGTCCACCTCGGGCACCGCGCCCTGCTGCACGACCTCTCCGATCGGGCGCGGGCCGCGGGGCTCTCCACCGTGGTCGTCACCTTCGACCGCCACCCCGCCTACGTCGTGCGGCCGGCGTCGGCCCCCAAGCAGCTCACGAGCCTGGAGCAGAAGCTGGAGCTGTTGGCCGACTGCGGCATCGACCGCACGCTCGTCGTGCCCTTCGACGCCAGCCGGGCGGAGGAGTCGGCCGAGGACTTCGTCAAGGAGGTCCTCGTGGACGAGCTGTCGGCCCGGCTGGTGGTGGTGGGCGAGGACTTCCACTTCGGGCACGGCCGGCGCGGCAACGTCGAGCTCCTGCGCCGGCTCGGCACCGAGTACGGGTTCGAGGTGGTCGGCGTCGGACTCACCGGCGACGGACGCGAGCCGGTGTCCTCCACGCGTATCCGGGCGTTGCTCGCGGCGGGCGACGTGGAGGGGGCGGCCCGCATGCTGGGGCGGCCGCACGAGGTGCGCGGCCCGGTGGTCCGCGGCGACGGCCGGGGCGGCCCCGAACTGGGGTTCCCGACCGCCAACCTGGCCGTCCCCGACGACATCGCGCTGCCCGCCGACGCCGTCTACGCCGGCCACTTCCGCCGTGCCGACGGCACGGTGCACCAGGCGGCGATCTCGGTGGGGCGCCGGCCCACGTTCTACGAGCCCGGCACCGCGCCGGTTCTGGTGGAGGCATATCTCCTGCACTTCGACGGCGACCTCTACGGGGAGGCGGCCCGGGTGTCCTTCGCCCACCGGCTCCGGGCCGAGCAGCGCTTCGAGAGCATCGAAGCCCTGGTGGCCCAGATGCGGGCCGACGTGGAGGCCACCGAGCGGGTGCTCGCCTCGGCCGATCTTCCCTGATCAGCGGCCAGGTGCTACCATGTTCGGCGGCCGGGGAAGGTTCCCGGCGCACTCCGACGAATCTCCGAGGTACTTCCTTCATGCCCGACACGCAGAGCACCATCGCCGAGTACCGGCTGCACGAAAGTGACACCGGCTCTCCCGAGGTGCAGATCGCGCTCTTGTCGGGACGGATCAACCATCTGACGGAGCACTTGAAGGAGCACAAAGGGGACCACCACACCCGGCGGGGACTGATGAAGCTCATCGGCCAGCGCCGCCGGCTGCTCGACTACGTCCGCAAGAACGACGTCGAGCGCTACCGCACCATCATCAGCCGTCTCGGCATTCGAAGGTAGCGGAGCACCACAGAAACGGGCGTCTCGAGCCGCTGGCTGCCAGTCGCCGGTCACTTCGACAGCGAGGTGGTCGACCACTGGGAACCAGACGAAGAGATGCCCCCGACAAACGAGGAGCATCATGTCTGATGCCATTTCCGTATCGGTCCCGATCAGCGGGACCGATCGCACCCTGTCCATGGAGGCCGGGAAACTGGCCCAACTCGCGGACGGCGCCGTCATGGCCCGCATCGGGGACACCATTCTGCTGGCCACCGTCACGGCGGCCCGCTCGGTCCGGGAGGGGACCGACTTCTTCCCCCTGACCGTCGACATCGAGGAGCGGACTTACGCCGCGGGCAAGATCCCCGGCTCGTTCTTCCGGCGGGAGGGCAAGAGCTCGGACCAGGCCATCCTGACCGACCGGCTCATCGACCGGCCGCTGCGGCCGTCGTTCCCCGAGGGCTTCCGCAACGAGGTGCACGTCGTCGGCACCATCGTCGGCGCCGACCAGGTCAACCCGCACGACGTGCTCGCCATCAACGCGGCCTCGGCGGCGCTGATGATCTCGGGCATCCCCTTCGACGGCCCGATCGGGGCGGTGCGGATCGCGTATACGACCGAGGGCGTGTGGATCCCGCACCCGACCTTCCAGGAGGGCGAGGAGTCGACCTTCGAGCTCGTGGTCGCCGGCCGCGCGCTGAGCGACGGCGCCGACAGCGAGATCGCCATCATGATGGTCGAGGCGGGTGGGACCGAGAAGTCGTGGTCCTACTACGAGACGGGCGCACCGAAGGTCACCGAGGAGGTGCTGGCGGCCGGGCTCGAGGCCTCCAAGCAGTGGATCCGCGAGTCCATCAACCTGCAGCGCCGCCTCGTGGAGGCCTTCACGGCGGCACGAGGACCGATCGAGACCATCCCCTTCTCCACCTTCACCGACTACCAGGACGACGTGTGGGCGCGCGTGGAGGCCCTCGGCACCGAGCCGATCGCCAAGGCGAACCTGGTCACCAGCAAGGCCGAGCGCAACGCGGCCCTCGACGCGGCCGGCGAGGAGATCCGCGCCGCCCTCGGCGACGAGTTCGCTGACCGCCCCGGCGAGGTCAAGGCGGCCATCCGCTCGCTGACCAAGAAGCTGGTGCGCAAGCGCATCGTGGAGGAGGGTGTCCGGGTCGACGGCCGGGGCACCTCCGACATCCGACCGCTCTCGGCGGAGATCGACCTGTTCCCGACGGCGCACGGATCGGCACTCTTCCAGCGCGGCGAGACCCAGGTGCTCAACGTGACGACGCTCGGCATGCCCCGCATGAACCAGCTGCTCGACACGATCACCCCGGTCGAGACCAAGCGCTACATGCACCACTACAACTTCCCGCCCTTCTCGACCGGTGAGACCGGCTTCATGCGCGGCCCGAAGCGCCGTGAGATCGGGCACGGGCTACTGGCGGAGCGGGCGCTGCTGCCCGTCGTCCCGAGTGCGGAGGAGTTCCCCTACACCCTGCGCGTCGTCTCCGACGTGCTTTCCTCGAACGGGTCCACCTCCATGGCGTCGGTCTGCGGTTCGACGCTGTCGCTGATGGCCGCCGGCGTCCCGATCAAGGACCCCGTGGCGGGCATCGCCATGGGGCTCGTCTACGACGAAGGACGCTACGTCACCCTGACCGACATCCTGGGCTCCGAGGACGCCTTCGGCGACATGGACTTCAAGGTGGCGGGCACCGCCGACGCGGTCACCGCGTTGCAGCTCGACACGAAGATCGACGGCCTGCCGGCCGACGTGCTGGCCCAGGCACTGCTCCAGGCCAAGGAGGCCCGCCTCGTGATCCTGGGCGTCATGGCGGCCACCATCGCCGAGCCTCGCGACCACGTCGCGAGCAGCGCGCCGAAGATCGTCTCCATGGAGATCCCGATCGACAAGATCGGCGAGGTCATCGGCCC
>CAYWDQ010000139.1:0-8056 GCA_964457065.1 uncultured Acidimicrobiaceae bacterium
GGAAGCTGGCCGACATGGCGGTGCAGCTCGAGGGGGCCCGGCTGCTGCTGGCCCGGGCCGTGCGGCTCGCCGGCCCGGGCGGGACGCCGCCACCGCTGGAGACGGCGCTGGCGAAGACGGCGGCGAACCTGGCCGCCAAGTTCGTGTGTGACGAGGCGATGCAGATCCACGGCGGCTACGGCTACTCGCGCGAATACCCCCTCGAGCGGGCCTACCGCGACGTCCGCGGCCTGTGCTTCGGCGCCGGGACGGTGGAGGCGCAACGGAACTTCATCGGCCTGCGCGTCTCGGCCGGTGCCCGGACGGGCTCGCCGGGGTGGCGGGACCCGCTGGCGTAGGCGCGTCCGTCCGCCCGCCACCGGCGGAGCCGTTCGCCTACTATGACGGCGGCGTCAGGCTGGTCACGGGGGCAGTGGGATGGGGAAGTTCGGGTCTTGGGGTTCACCGCTGGCAGCCGCGCTGCTCTTCGGCGCCCTCGTGGTCGCCCTGGTCTCCGCACCGTCGGCGTCCGCCTCGCCCTCCGCGACCACACCGGGGAGCAGCGTCCCGACCGTGCACGGCGGCGTGAAGGGGGGGTCCGGATACCTCGTCTACTGGGACCAGAACGAGGAGGTTGACTTCCTCTCCATGCCGACGGGCCTGCAGGGCCAGCTCCTGCCGG
The DNA here is from genome assembly GCA_964457065.1 of uncultured Acidimicrobiaceae bacterium. GTDB lineage: Bacteria > Actinomycetota > Acidimicrobiia > Acidimicrobiales > RAAP-2 > Bog-473. Next base: position 662 of record CAYWDQ010000139.1, read on the forward strand.
CATGGGACCTGAACGGTCAGGTCTGCGTGTTGCCCGACGGCCGTTTCGTCGGCGGCTACGATCCGACGTTGCCGAGCCAGCACAACCTCGGTGGGCTCAAGCCCTACAAGGAGCCGCCGGACGGCGAGGAGCTCGACGAGCCGAATGGCTCGTTCAGCGGCCAAACACTGTACGTGCCGGGACCGTACAAGATGCGCGGCCAGTCCATCGGGAGTGATTCACCTCCGAGCTCGAACGGGGTCTTCAACAACAACCAGACGTACACCGGGTGTGCGATCGACAGCCATCAGAACATCTTCGGGAACGACATCGCGACCGCGCAAGGTTCGTTCCCGGCACCCAGCAGCGGGCGGCTGGTCGAGTGGTTCGCGCCGAACTACACGACCGACTGCATCGTGTACGGCCCCACCGCGGGCGGGTACGGGCCGCACCACACGGACGGCACCGGCGGGTTGGCCCAGCCCGGCACCATGGCGCTCGCCCCCGACGGCGACCTGCTCGTCCCGAACGTGGGCACCTCCAGCGTGCTGCGCTTCGCCCACTCGTCGTTCCCCACCAGCGCGGCGCAGTGCCCGGGAGGGGTGTATCCGCGCAGCAAGGTCCAGGTGTCGACCTTCTACAAGGTGTCCTTCCCCGCCGGCATCGCCAAGGACCCCACCTGCGGCTGCTACGCCATCAGCAGCTACATCGGCGATCCCTCCATCGTGTGGGTCTCCGCCAGCGGGCAGCCCGAGCCCGGACGCGGCTCGGTGCCCGGCACGACTGTGGCGGACCTCGGGAAGAGCCCGGATCAGTACAACCCCTTCGGCATGGCCTTCGCACCCGACGGGACGCTGTACTTCGTCGACATCCACATCGCGTGCAGCGGCCCCCTGACGGGTTGCGGCCCCGCCAGTTACGGGGGCCGCGTGATGCGCGTGACGTTCACCAACGGCCAACCGTCCACGCCCGCGGTCGTGGCGAGCGGTTTCGACTTCCCGACCAGCGTGACGGTGTGCGTCCCCGCTGACATGCGCTGTCCGTACCCGTCGGGGAGGATCGAGGCGCCGCTGTCGGGCCCCGCCGAGAACCCGGCGCCCGCCAAGGGGCCGGCGTCCGACAAGCCCGCGACCGCCGGCTTCGGCTGAGCTGGTCGTCGGGGCGGAGGGTGCTACGCCACGCGCGGCGCGGGCGTGGTGCCCGGTGGGTGCTCGGGGCCGTCGCGCTCGGCGCCGTCGCGTTGGCGGGATGTGGGGGCTCATCGCCGTCGAGCGGCATCCCGTCCGCGTCGGCGGCCATCCCCACCCCGGTCAGCTCGTGGGACTGGCCCAGCTACGGGCACGACGCCCAGCACACCTTCCACGGACGGACGACCCTGACCGAGTCCTCGGTCCGATCCCTGCGCCAGGCCTGGTTCTTCCCGACCGGCGACGCCGTGACGGCAACCCCCACCGTGGTCAACGGCACCGTGTACGTGGGCTCGTGGGACGACTTCTTCTATGCCGTGAGCCTGCAGACGGGCAAGCTGCGCTGGAAGGTCCGGCTCGCCTCGCAGAACGCAATCACGCCTTATCCGGGCCAGCAGCCGCGTGACGCCACGTCTGACGGCGGGCTGGTCACCTCGTCGGCCTGGTTCGAGCCCGCCGCGGGGAACCGGCCCGCCTTGGTCATCTTCGGCGGCGGCTACACGCTCTACGCGCTGAATGCCTCCACGGGCGCGGTGTACTGGGAGCACGACTACCCCGGCGTGCCCGGCCCGCCCAACCCGGACGACGACAGCACGCGGATCTTCTCGTCACCGGTGGTCGCCGACGGCCGCGTGCTCTTCGGCGTGGACGAGGATGGCCAGCAGCATTCGGCCGGCTACGTGGTGGCGGCCAGCCTCGACACGGGTAATCCGGTGTGGGAGTTCCAGACCGACGTCGGCGCCGGCGGGCACGTGCTCGACGACAGCTGTGGCAGCGTGTGGTCGTCCGGCACCGTGCTGCCCGACCTGGGTCTGGTGGTGTTCGGCACGGCCGACTGCGACTTCGCGGGCGGTGCGCCCTACGCCGACTCTGTGGTGGCCCTGCGGATCGCCGATGGGGCGCTGGTGTGGAAGTACCACCCGCTGGGCCACGCGCCGGCCTGTGACGACGACTTCGGTGCCAGCGCCAACGCGGGCCTGTCCGCCCACGGGAAGACCACCTTCCTCGGAGAGGGGAGCAAGAACGGCACCTATTACTCCCTGGACCCCGCGACCGGGCAGCTGCGTTGGTCCACCAACGTGGTGTTCGGTGGCTCGTCGGGGGGATTCATCGGCACGACCGCCTACGACGGTCGCCGCGTCCTGGGAGCAACGGCGCTCGGCGACTTCCTCCCGACCTCACGCGGGACCCTGCCCGTGTGCGACCCCTCCGATCCCCGCGACGTTGCGCAGCAGAACCCGACCGACCACGCTTTCGAGTCGGCGACGGGAGCGGTGCTGTGGCAGGCCGACGACACGGCGTCGTTCTCGGCCACCACGGTCGCGGGCGGGATGATGTTCAACGGCCTTGCGCTGGCAGCCAAAGCCATCCAGGTGCGCGACGCCTCGAGCGGGCGATTGCTGGCGCAAGTGGGTCTGCCCCAATTCAACTGGTCGGGCGTCGCCACCGTGGGCGACGCCCTCGTCTTCGGCGTGGGCACGACCGCGTCTGCGGATTCGTCGGGCATCGAGGTGCTGACCCCGGACGGCGCGTCGCCGCTGGTGCCGGGGTCCCCCTGACGCCGCGACGCCAGGGGGCCGGTCCTTCTAGCGCTGCATCGATTTGGTCTCGACGTACTCCTCGAGGCCGTAGCGGCCCCGCTCGCGTCCGATGCCCGACTGCTTGTAGCCACCGAAGGGTGCGCTCGGGTTGAAGTTCCCGCCGTTGATGTCGACCTGGCCGGTGCGCATCTGGCGCGCCACCCTCTCGGCCCGGTCCGGGTCGGCGCTCCACACCGCGCCGGCGAGACCGTAGGGGGTGCCGTTGGCGATCTCTATCGCCTCCTCCTCGGTGTCGTAGGGGATGATGGACAGCACCGGACCGAAGATCTCCTCCTTGGCGATGGTCATGTCCGGCGTCACCTCGGAGAAGACGGTGCACTGCACGTAGAAGCCCTTCTCCAGGCCTTCCGGTGCCTCGGCGCCGCCCACGACCAGCTTGGCCCCCTCCTCGATCCCCTTGTTGATGTAGCCGCGCACCCGGTCGCGTTGGACCGACGACACGAGCGGCCCCAACAGCTTGCCGGCCTCGAAGGGGTCGCCGGGAGCGAAGCCCGCCGCGGCGCCAGCCGCCAGCTCCTCCACCTCGGCCAGCTTGTCCCGCGGGACCAGCATGCGGGTCAGCGCCGAGCACGTCTGGCCCGAGTTCATGTAGCAGCCGAACAACCCCGCCGGCACCGCGGTGGCGAGGTCGGCGTCGTCGAGGAGGATGTTGGCCGACTTGCCGCCGAGCTCGAGCGAGACGCGCTTGATGCCCTCGGCCGCCAGCTCCATGACACGACGACCGGCCCGGGTGGAACCGGTGAAGGAGACCATGTCGACCTTGGGGTGGGCGGCGATGGCCTCGCCCACGACGGGCCCGACGCCGCTCACGAGATTGAACACACCCGGCGGGAGCCCCACCTCGTCGATGACCTCGGCCAGGATGAAGGCGTTGATCGGGGCCACTTCGCTGGGCTTGAGGACGACGGTGCAGCCGGCGGCCAGCGCCGGGGCTACCTTCAGGACGACCTGGTACAGCGGGTAGTTCCAGGGTGTGATGGCGCCCACGACGCCGACGGGCTCGCGCACGACGAGCGAATTGCCGATCTCCTCTTCCCACTCGAACGTCTCGGCGGCCTTGGCGGCGTCGGCGAACGCGCCCGCCGGCAGCCCGACCTGGATCGATCCCGACAGCGTCATCGGCATGCCGACCTCGTGCGAGATCACCTGGGCGATCTCGTCGGTGCGGGCGGCCAGGGCCTCGCCGACGCGGGTGAGCAGCTTGGCCCGCTCCTCGCGCGAGGTGGCAGCCCAGCCGGGGAACGCGGCGGCCGCAGCCTCGACGGCCTTGTCGACGTCCTCGGGCGTGCCCTCCGGGATGGTCGCGAAGACCTCCTCGGTGGCCGAGTCGATCACTTCCAGGGTGCCGGCTCCGGTCGAGGGGACCCAGGCCCCGTTGATGTAGATCTTGTCTCGGACGTCCATGGTCCCTCCCTGATCGGCTTCTGTATGAGCTGCGACGGTTCCTACCCTACCGATACCGCCCGGTGGCGCCCGCGAGCCGGGTCGGACTGGCCCGTGCTCAGTCCTTCTTGCCGAGGAGGGGATGGTCGCCCATGCCGACGGGCTGGAGGTGTTGGCCGAGCACCTCGTGGAAGTGGTCGGCCACCTCCTGGGGGGTCCAGCCGCCCTCGCTCCACATGGCGGCGATCTGCCGGGGCGTCTGGAACAGGGTGTAGGCGAAGCCGGTGCGCCCGAGCACCTGCCCGTTGACGTAGGAGGCACCTTCGCTGGCCAGGAAGGCGATCAGCGGCGCATTGAGCGCGGGGTCCTGGTCAGCCGGGGGCTCGGCCCCGGCGTAGAGCCCTTCGGTCATGCGGGTGAAGCCCGCCGGCGCCACCGCGTTGACGGTGATCCCGTATTTGCCGAGCTCGAGGGCCCAGACGAACGTCATGCCCATGATGGCGGCCTTGGCCGCCCCGTAGTTGGTCTGCCCGAAGTTGCCCCGCAGGCCGGCCGAGGAGGTGATGTTGACGATACGGCCGTAGCCGGCTTCCTTCATCAGGGGCGCGGCGTGGCGGACGGTGTTGAAGGTGCCCTTCTGGTGGACGGCGATCACGGCGTCGTAGTCAGCCTCGTCCATCTTCACCAGCGTCCGGTCGCGCACGATGCCGGCGTTGTTCACCACGATGTCGATGCCGCCGAAGCTGTCGACCGCCGTCGCGATGATGCGCCCCGCGCCCTCGAAGTCGCTCACCGAGTCGTGATTGGGCACGGCGTTGCCCCCCGCCGCCTCGATCTCCTTGCAGACCTGCGCGGCAGGGTCCTCCCCGGTACCCTCACCGCCGAGGGACACGCCGACGTCGTTGACCACCACCCTGGCCCCCTCGGCGGCGAGGCAGAGCGCGATGTCCCGCCCGATGCCCCGACCCGCACCCGTCACCACCGCCGATCGACCGTCCAGAAGTCCCATGGGCGAGACAGTACTCCGCCCGCCCCGTTCCCTGACAGACGTGTCAGGCATTACGCCGGGGGCTGTACGATCTGGGCGACCACGAGGCGACGAGGTCGCCCATTGAGCGGTGAGGAGCACCTGGGCCATGGCCACCTTCATAGAGAACGCACCCGAGCAGATCGTCGCCGCCGCCAAGGAGCTGCTGGAGAAGGGTCTGGTCGAGGGGACCTCGGGCAACATCTCGGCGCGGATGGAGGACGGCAACATCGCCGTCACGCCGTCGTCGCTCGACTACCGGATCATGGAGGTCGACGACATCGTCATCGTGAACCCGGCGGGCGACGTCGTCTCGGGTGAGCGCGGACCGACCTCGGAGAAGTACCTCCACCTCGCCGTCATGGCGGCCTACGAGGACATCGCGGTGTGCATCCACTCGCACGCCGTCCACGCCACCATGTTCGCAGTGGCCCAGCAGGACATCCCGAGCTGCATCGACGAGTTCACGGTGTACCTCGGTGGGGACATCCGCTGTACCGAGTACGCCCCGAGCGGCTCGCCCGACCTCGCGGAGCAGGTGGTCAAGGCGCTGGAGGACCGGGGCGCCGCGCTCATCGCCAACCACGGCATGGTCGCGATCGGCACGAACATGCAGAAGACCATGCACAACACAGCACTGGTCGAGCGGTCCGCCAAGATCATCTGGGGCGCCAAGCAGCTCGGCGCCATCTACCCGTTGCCGGAGAAGGTCAACACGAACTTCGCCAACGTGTACCCCTTCATGCGGTAAGTGGCGGTGAGCGAAGGCACCATCCGGGCCCGGCTGGCGCAGCTGGGCCTGACATTGCACGGACCCCACCCCCCGCACGACCCTCTCGACGCCGTGGTGCTGCACGACGGGGTGGCCCGCACCTCAGGGCAGCTGCCGCGCATCGCCGGCGAGCTGACCTGTCTCGGGCGCCTGGGCGACACGGTCACGGTGGAGGAGGGCAGGGAGGCGGCCGCGGTGTGCGCGCTGAACGCTCTGGCCGTTCTCGAAGAGGCGCTGGGCTCCCTCGACCGCATTCGGCGCGTGCTCACGGTGACCGGCTACGTGTCCTCGGCTCCGGACTTCCACCAGCAGCCAGCGGTCGTGGACGGCGCCAGTCGGGTGTTGGCCGACGTCTTCGGGGAGGCCGGCCGCCACACGCGTTCGGCCATCGGCGTGGCGGCGCTGCCCCGCAACGGGGCCGTCGAAATCGAGGTGACGGTCGCGGTCAGCGACTGAAGGCGCCGGTGATCACGGGCCGGGCCACGGCGGCCAGGTCCCAGTACCCGCACGTGCCCCGGTCCCTCAGCTCGGTCACGGCCTCGATCGCGGCGCCGTAGGCGGCGACCGCGATGGCCCCGCCGACGGAGATCCGGCTCACCCCGAGGCCGGCCATCTCGCCCACTGTGGGCGCTCCCGGCACCATCAGCACGCTCACCGGCACGTCGACCGCGGACAGCAGCTGGCGGAGGTCGGCCGGGTCGACCACTCGCGGCGCGAAGAGGACGTCGGCGCCCGCCTCCTGGTAGGCCTGCAGCCGGCTGATCGTGTCGGCCAGGTCCGTCCGCCCGTGCAGGTAGTTCTCGGCCCGCGCGGTGAGGACGAAGGGGTTCGGGCCGCCGTGGGCGGCCTCTGCGGCCGCCCTGACCCGCTCGGCCGCCAAAGCCGGCTCGTAAATCGGCTCGTTCGGGTCGCCCGTGAAGTCCTCTATGGACCCGCCGGCCAGCCCGAGCTCGGTGGCCCTCGCGATGGTGGTGGCCACGCCGTCGGGGTCGTCGGCGAAGCAGTTCTCCAGGTCGGCGGAGACCGGCACGTCAACGGCCCGGGCGAGCACGCCGGCATGGTCCAGTACCTCCTCCCGCGTCATGGCCCCGTCGAGGCGGCCGCGGGTGGCGGCGAACCCGCCGCTGGTGGTGGCCAGCGCCTCGAAGCCGAGGGCGGCGAAGAGGACCGCGGAGCCGATGTCCCACGCGTTGGGCATGAGGAGTGGGGCGCCGGCCACGTGCAACGAGAGGAACCGTGCGTATCGTTCCGCCGGGGAGCTGGGATGGGTCATGCTCGCACCGTACCCCTGCGCGGTGACGGTTCGTCCGGGAGCACGAGAGGGGCCGGCCCCGAGGATCAGCCCGGAGCCTGCTCCACCGGGTCGGGGAATTCCCAGTACTGGAACTCGACCGTCATTGGCAGGATGTAGCGCACGTACAGCGAGTGGATCTTGACGACCTTCTG
>CAYWDQ010000140.1:0-7962 GCA_964457065.1 uncultured Acidimicrobiaceae bacterium
AGGTTGAGGGCGTTGCACAACGCCGCCACCAGCGCGAACAGGATCGTCACGTCACGCGCCGCCGTGCGAGGATTTCGTCATCGGCCGCGGCCGTGTCCTCACGACCCCGCGGGGCCACCAGGTTCTCAGCCGGCCCGGGCCGTGCACACCCACCCGAGGTCGTGGGTGCGCACCCGCACGGAGCCGAAGCCCGCCGCGGTCAGCCGACCTTCGAGCTCCTCGGGGGCGATCGGATTGTAGGTGTCGTTCTCGTGGAAGACGGCGCTGCCCTCGCTGTAGACGCCGTCCGCTGCCACCAGGACACCACCGGGGACGAGGACGCGGGCCAGTTCGGCCAAGGCCCGGTCCTGCACCTCGGCGGGCGCGATGTGGTGGAGCATGTGGAAGGACGCAGCCCCGGTGAAACGACCCGGAGCGAAGTCCAGCGCGGTGGCGTCGCCGACCACCACCTCGACGTTTTCGCCGGCCAGGCGCCGTGCCAGCGCAGCCGCCAGGCCCTCGTCGATCTCGACCGCCGTGAGGTGTGCGGTCTTGGTGCGCAGGATGTCGGTCGTGAATCCGGGGCCCGGACCGATCTCGATCGCCTCGTCGCCGAGCTCGACGTCTCGCAGCGCCACCGGCAGGATCGTGTCGTGCACCATCCGGCGCCAGTCCTCGCTGGCGCAGAACTGCATGTGCCCCTCGTTCATGACCCTCAGCCGGGCGGCCGGAGCTGGTACTCGTCCTTCCACCAGCGGGCGGCCCGCACCTCCTCGGGGTCGGTGCGCAGGGACGGGTCCTGGTCCAGGTCCGCGGGCGTCGGTCCGATGCGCTCGGCGATCGGCCGCAGCGCGTCGAGGTCGAATCCGTAACACCGCGCCGCCGTCTCGCCCAGCAGCTTGCGGGCGTCCTCGACGGGGATGCCGCCGAAGTCGCTGCGCAGGCGCTCCTGGGTGTGGGGCCAGGTGCCCTCGGGGTGCGGGTAGTCGGTCCCCCACATCACGACGTCGCAGCCGAGCACGTGGCGGCGGCGGATCTCCTCGCGCGACATGGTCGACGCGCCGATGAAGAGGTTCTCGCCGAAGTAGTCGGACGGCAGCTTCGAGATCTTCCCCTTGAGCAGCGCCGCCATCTTCTTGGTCGTGTGCCCGCCGCCCATGTACTGGTCCCACTTCCACATCATGTCGGCGGCCCAGTAGGCCGCCGCCTCGGTGACCACGTACTTGAGGCGTGGGTAGCGCTCGAAGACCCCCGAGAACAAGAGGTGCCACATGGGGCGGGCGGCCCACCACACCACCTCGGCCAGGTAGATGCCGATGTTGTCGTTGTACTCCTCCTGGGGCGCCTCCCCCGAGTGGGTGTGCACCGGGAACCCGGCCTCCTGGCAGGCGGCCCACACCGGGTCGTAGTCGGGGTGGTTGTAGGGCACGAGGTCGTGCCACATCGTCGGCACCATGATCCCCCGGATGCCCGGCTGCTCCACGAGCCACTCGATCTCGGCCACCGAGCGCTCGACGCCGTGCGTGATGGGCACCAGCGCGATGCCACCGTGGCGCTCCGGACTGCGGGCGCACATCTCGGCCAGGAACCGGTTGTGTGCCCGGGCGCCGGCGAAGGCGAGCTCGGGGTCGGCGATGGCGCCGGCGGACAGCCCGGCTCCGAAGGGCGGCGACGCCATGCCGGTGATGGCGTCGGCATCGGCGAACATGACCTCGGCCGTGACGCCGTCCGCGTCGAGCTCCTTGTCGCGCTGCTCGATGTCCCAGGCGCCGCGGAGCCCCTCCTCGTTGTCCGTCTCCCATCCCATGATGTAGTCGTAATTCATCTGGAGCTGCTGGTCCCGGTTGGCGTGGCGCTCGGCCAGGTACTCGTCGAACTGCGGGTGGTACCTGGCGTCGAGGTAGGGCCGGTACTCCTCGCAGTGCAGCCCGGCGTGGGCGTCGGCCGAAATGATCGTGTAGCGCTCGCTCACCGCTTCGCCCCGAGCACGGAGAGGTCGTCGTAGCGCTGGTGGATGAAGGGCTCGAGCCCGGCTCGCGGCACCGGGCCGATGACGCGGCCGACCTGGGTCGAGGCCCGCTCCGTCCAGTTCAGGTCCACCATGCGGCGGACGACGAGGTCGGCCACCGGGTCGAGGGGGGCCTCCTTGAGGATGAGCTCGCCGTCGATGCCCTCGTGGAGCCGGGTGCGCTCGGTCTTCTCGCCGTAGACGAGGAGCGGATCCTGGTCGAGCTCGCCGGCCGCCTCGCAGGAGGGCGACAGCTTGAACCAGAAGTCCGTCTTGGCCAGCTCGTAGTTCTCCCGGGTCTCGCTGATCCGCCCCGTGATCTCACAGATGACCGATCCCATGCGTGCGATGTGCGCCGAGACCCGGTCCCCGTCGCGGTGCACCTCGACCTCGCCCAGCTTCTTGGGCTCGCCGTTGACCTCGCGGCCCCCGATCAGGGACTGCTCGGTCGTCATCGGCATCAGGATCGGGTACTCCCCCAGCCTGTCCTCGTGGCGCGCCTGGACGCCGATCCAGCCGGCGCCGAAAACGGGCAGGCCGGGCATCTCGACCCGGGTGATCGTGATGCGGACCAACGGCTCGGGGCCGGGCACCAGGGGCGGCGGCAACACGGCCGCGATGATCTCGGGGTCCGTCTCGTAGACGGCCGTGACGGCCTCCGACCAGATGTCCGCCTTCTTGGCCTCGATCTCCCGGTTGACCTGTTCGGCGCGCGCGCCGTACCTGACTGTCTGCATGTCTCCTCCCATCTGGTTCGCCGTCACCAGGCCCGCAGAATCTGGGTCGGGTCGAACGCGTTGCAGGTCGTGTCGGTCGGCCACTCCCCCGGGGGCAGCAGCCGGGCGACGTCGCTCACCCGCGGCCCGATGCGGTCGCCGACCGGGCGCAGCAGGTCGAGGTCGAAGCCGTAGAACGAGGCCGCCGTCGACTCCACCATGGAACGGACCTCGGGCTCGGGGTAGTCGGCGAACGCCACCCGCAGCGCCTCGGTGGTGTACGGGTAGCTGCCCTCGGAGTGCGGGTAGTCGGCGCCCCACATCACGTGCCCGACGCCGAGGTCGCGACAGAGGGGGGCCTCGCTCGGGCGCAGGAAGCTGGCGCCGATCCAGAAGTTGCGTGCGAAGTACTCCGTGGGGGTCATCGTCATCTTCGCCGCGGCGGCTCCGAAGAAGTTCGCCTCGGCCGCGTTGGCGGTCGTCATGCGGCCGTAGAACCAGTCCAGCGTCTGGAGGCCGCGGGGCAGCCAGGCCACACCCTGCTCCGTCACGGCGAAGCGCAGCGTCGGGTGACGCTCCAGCACACCCGAGAAGATGAGGTGCCACACCGAGCGGTGGCTGAACCACGGGATCTCGATCAGCATCATCGCCCGGGCGGCCTCGTGCTCGCCGTAGTCGGGCAGGGCGCTGCCACCGTGGATGTTGATGGGGACGTCGAGCTCGGCGCAGACACGCCACAGTGGTTCGTAGTGGTCCTCCCACAGTGGCGGCAGGTGGGAGTTGGGCGGGATGGACGGCAGGAGGATGCCGCCGAAGGGGTCGAAGGTGGCCGCGGCCCAGCGCACCTCGGCGAGGGCGTCGTCGATGTCGTTGGCGAAGACCTGCACGATGCCCGCCCGCCGGCCCGGCGTGCGGGCGCAGAAGTCGGCCAGCCAGCGGTTGTGGGCCTGCACCCCGGCCCAGCGCCGCTCGTAGTCCTCGGGCGTCGGCGGCAGCGCGACCAGGTTGCCCTCGGCGAAGAAGGGCGGGACGGTGTTGGGAAAGAGCACCTCGGCCGCGATGCCGTCGGCCTCGGTCTCGGCCAGGCGGCGTTCGCTGTCCCAGCTGCGGTAGGCGATCGGCGCGATGAGATCGGCGTAGGGGTTCACGTACTCGGCGGCCCAGGCGTCGAACTCGTCGTGCCAGTGCGTGGGCAGGTACGGGCGGTAGTCGCCGATGTCGCCGCCGGCATGGCCGTCGGCGGAGACGACCGTGTAGCGCTCCGGCGCCGCGGCGGCCATCAGCTCAGGGCCGCCGGGGGAAGCATCCCGGCCCCGATCGCGTCGGCCCGCCGGTGCAGCATCTCGGCGCACTCCTCGAGCCCGTGGCCGATGATGAAGTCGCCGCGCTGCACGCCGCGTACGCAGAATCGGCCGAGCTCGCGGAGGTCCACGACGTCCACCGAGCGGCCGGTCGCCTTGAGCTGCGCCTTGAACTCCTCGAACGTCGTGCCCGGGGCGGGAGGCCTCGGCTTGGTACGGGCGAGCTCGGACGGCCGGTTGCGCTGGGCGCTCCACAGGCCGGTGTCGAGCAGCCCGCCCGACGGGTAGAAGACGGCCGCCCTGACATCGGTGCCCGCGGCGATCAACTGGTGCGCCAGCGCCTCGGTGAGGCACGAGATGGCGGCCTTGCTCGACGCGTAGACCGACGCATAGGGCACGGGGGCGATGCCGCCGTCCATGCTCGACGTGTTGACCACCACGCCGGGATCCCCCGAGGCGATCATGCGGGGCACGAACGACAGCATGCCGTTGGCCACACCGAACACGTTGACCGAGAAGCACCAGGCCCAGTCGTTGGCCTCCTGCTCCCAGGGGCGACCGCCGCCACCCGACGTCACACCCGCGTTGTTGAAGAGGAGGTGGCAGGCGCCCTCCTGGGAGAAGACGTCCAGCGCGAGCGCCTCCACCGACTCCGCCGAGGAGACGTCGGTGACGACGCCGCGCACCTCCCCCGCGTCGGCCAGCTCCTTCAGGGCGAGCTCGAGCGCGGGCGCCTCGACGTCGGCGATCACGACGCGGGCCCCCTCCTCGAGCAGCGCCTCGGTGATGCCGCGGCCGATGCCGCCCGCTCCCCCGGTGACCACGGCCACCTTGCCGTTCAGATCGTCCAAAATTTGTCGCCCCCGTGTTTCTGACGCCCCGTCAGGGGCCCACCATATCCCCCACCTGGCGCTGGGTCGTCGGCTCCGGGCCGAACACCCGATGACCGGGGCCACCTATGGCCCGATCTGCTGCAACGGGTGCTGTAGCGTCGTGGCTGCAGTCCGAGACCGGGAGGTGGCCCGTGAAGCAGCGTCGTACGTGGCAGGGGATCTGCATCGGCATGATGGGCGTCGCGCTGACGCTCGCCCCGATGAGCGCAGCGTCCGCCCACAGCAAGCCCAAGCACCATTCGGGGACCAGCGCCAGCACGAAGGGCTCGGCCCCCAACAGCGCCATGTGCCAGAAGGTCAAGACGGAGCAGACCGGCTCGAGCTCGGTCGGCCTGGCCATCGAGAGGGCCATGGAGTCGGGCAACTTCGCCCAGGCCAAGGCGGCCATGCTCAGCGCCTACAACACCGACGCCGGCAACGTGCAGAAGGCGCTGGCCGTGATCAGGACCGCGCCCTCCAACGTCCAGTCGGCGTTCAAGAACCTGCTCACCTTCGTGCAGCAGATCAAGACCGACATCCAGAACGCGTCGAGCCTCCAGGGTTTGGTCACCTCCTTCGAGAGCCTGGGCAAGAACCAGCAGCTCGTGACCGACGGCACCACCATCGCCAACTGGTACACCTCGGTGTGCGGCGGCAGCCTCATCCCGGCGACGACCACCAGCGCCCCGTAGCGGTCGCCCTGGGGGCGGATCTCCATGCCCGAGAAGCCCCCGGAGCTGCGCGTCGCCCGGCCTGACGAGGCGGTGCCGCTCGACGAGATGCCGATGGCACGGGCATGGCTGCAGCACCTGCGCGACAGCGCCATCTTCAAGGTCGAGGGCCTGACGCCGGAGCAGCTGCGATGGCGCCCCGCGCCCACCGCCAACTCGCTGGGCGTGATCGTCGTCCACCTGGGCTACGCCGAACGGCTCTGGCTGCGTGCCATCTTCGCCGGCGAGCCCATGGACATGGGCTGGCGCCGCCGCATGTTCGAGCTCCCCGACGGCTGGGGTCTCGGCGACGTCGTCGACTTCTACCGGGCCGAGTGCGTGCTGGCCGACGCCGTCCTGGACGGGGCCGAGACCTTCGACCTCCCCTCGGCCGGTGACCTCCGCCCCACGACGTTGCGCTGGGCGGTGTGCCATCTCATAGAGGAGACGGCGCGGCACGTCGGCCACATGGACGTCACCCGCGAGCTGCTCGACGGGAGCATCGGCCGCTGAGCGGTCCGGGGGAAGTCCGCCGCGCCCGGGCGGCCGGTTCCCATCCCCGGGATCGACCTGATCCACGATCTCGGCCTCCCGGGAGGCTCCATCCGGCCCTGCCCCCATTCCCGACCTGCGACGTGCGATCCTGGTGGCAGTCACGGGCGGTACCGTGATGTGACGGAAGCCCCTGAGCGGGGCCACAGAATCGGCGATAATTGGCGTGGTCAAGTTCGGGGCGTGGGAGGTCGAGAATCCGGCCATGGACGTACATGCCGACGAAGTGGGGCTGACAGCGGCCAATCCGGCCGTCCCGGCGGCGGACCCGTCCATGACCGCGGCCTACGAGCGGTCCGACCCGGCCGGGCAGGGACAGCTCTTCCCCGAGTCGCTCGCCTACCCGACCTACGCCGACACGGACAAGATCCCCGCCGTGGGCAGGGGCCGTGCCACCGGCCGGTCCGGGTCGGGCCGGTGGCTCCGGGTGGCCGTGGTGCTGGTGGCGGTCGCGGTGCTCGCCGCCGGAGCGGCCCTCGGGCTCGTGAAGGCCGGGGTCATCGGGACCGGGAGCGGCGGCGGGCCGGGCACGAGCGGGACGCCCACGACGGCGCACCCCGCCGCCCCGTCCACCAAGGCGCCGCCGCTGCTCACCGCCGCCGGAACCGGGCCGGGAACCGCCAGCTACACCATCGCCATCCCGGCGTACCAGGTCACCGTGACCACCACGACCGGCCGGTCCTGGGTGAGCATCGGCATCGTGGGCCAGAAGCCGATCTTCGCGGGCATCCTGGCTCCGGCCTCGAGCCAGCGCGAGATCCTCCTCGGGCCCTCCCAGGTCGACGTGGGCGCCGGTGGGACGAAGGTGGTCGTCACGTCCGGCAAGCGCTCCGCCACGCTGACGCCGCCCTCGGCGCCCTTCAGCTACCAGTTCACCCCCAGGTCCTGAGCCCCCCCGCCGAGGGCCCCCGGCCCCGACTCCCGGCCGAGATCGTCGACCGCGCCATCTTGGCGTACGGTCGCCCGCTGCACCCCGAAGAGAGGAGCCCATGAACCCGAGTCGTGTGCACGCGATGGATCACGTGGTGCTCGTGCTCTTCGAGAACCGGTCGTTCGACAACCTGCTCGGGCGCCTGTACGCGCCGGGGGAAGTCGATGCGTTCGAAGGGGTCATCGGCAAGGAGCTCTACAACCCGGTGCCAGAGTGGGCCGAGCACCGGCAATACCGCGGAAAGGGCCATGTAATCGAGGCCGTCGAAGCAGAGGGCGATACCGACAAGGAAGGCTACCTTGACGTGCCATCCCGAGTAAGGGAGGCGCTCTATACGTGAAACAATTTCCGGCTGAGTGGGCGTTGCGATAACGGGTCCGCTTTCTGCTTTCATGGAGCTTGGTGCCTCCTTCTTTTATTTCCGAGCCACCCTTCGCCGGGTAATCTGCTCGGCTTAAGCAAATCGGCCAGCCGGTCCACTTTTTGGCCTAGGAAATGATAGTCAGGACCGGGATTTATTGTCAAGATATACTTTTTCCAAGAATTGTTCGAGATTTTATGCAAAGCGCCGTACGCTTAAAAAAAGACGTATAATCGACCAGTTACATGAGTCAGGGATCGTAGACTCTCGTTACGAATTAACAAATAAATTTCATAGGGATAAAGAGGGATATATTTTCGAAGAAAGTTGCTCTATATTCTTGATGTTATGCTTCAGATACCGCCATTAGACGTTCCGCAAAATTGATTCCCCTGTTCAACCTTTTCGAGCCTTTAAGAATAGGTCTTATAAGTCCTATAAGACCTATTCTTAAGGAAGAAGAAGGGCCGTGCTCAAGGAATGGCAGCGCCCGCTCAATCGTTACCTCATTTTGCGGAACGCTTTAAGAGGC
>CAYWDQ010000141.1:0-7756 GCA_964457065.1 uncultured Acidimicrobiaceae bacterium
GGTCGATCAGAGCTTCGTCCGCGACATCAATGAGGATCCGGTGAAGTCGGCCATCGTGTCCGCGGTGGTGGCTCTGTCGCGGGCGATCGGCTCCACCACTGTCGTGGAGGGTGTCGAGACCCTGCCGGAGCTCGAGCAGCTCCAAGCGCTGGGTTGTGACCTCGCGCAGGGGTTCTACTTCTCCCGGCCGCTCCCGGCTGCCGCGTTCGACGAGCTGCTGCGGGCCGGCCAGGGCACGCCGAGCGACCTGGACGAGAGCCGTGGGGGAGTGGTGACCCGCTAGGTCGGCGCCGACGCCGTGGATCTCGCGCCAGGCTGCTGCCGACCGCCCGCCAACCGCAACCGGACTGCAACCGCCCGCCAACAATTCCTGGTCACGCGGGCAACCGGTAGGGCTGGACGGGGCAATTAGGGCCGAATTGCCCATGGGGTAGGCAAAAAGTCATTGAAGTCACAAAACGGCGGTGTTACCTTCCCAACCGGAGGCAGTTCGGGCGAGGGGAAACATGGGAGCTCCGCTGCGGCATGTCCGTATTTTCGCAGGTCGTCGGCCTATTCGGTGGGGTGGTGCCGCCGTCTTCGCCGGTCTCGCGGAGCTCGTCACGTCGTTGTTCGCGCTCCCCGCGCCGGCGCAGGCCGGGCTGCTCGGGTGCGGTCCGCGGCCACGAACGCCATCCCGATGACGGTGAGCCAGCGGCTGAGCCGGACCGGGTCCACCCGGAACGGCTCGACATGGAACGGGTCCACCTGGAACTGACCGGCTCGCGGTGATGGCGCGAGGGGAACGGAGCACGACGTGAACCTTCCGAAGTCGACACGCATCGTGGTGGCGTCGTGGGCTGCCGCCGGACTGGTGGTGGGCGCCCTCTCGCTGGCCCGCGTGATCTCCTCGGCCCCCCCGTCTGCCACGGAGATCGTGTTCGCGGCCGTGTTCGGAGCTTTGATGGCGGCCAGCTGGGTCTGGCCCGTCACCCGCTACACCGACGGGCAGTCGGACGGCGTCGTCCTCGACGAGGGCTTCTTCGTGCTTCTCGTGCTCCTCGTCCCGTCGGTCATGACCGTGCTCGTGTTCGCCGTCGCGGCGGTGTGCGCACAGGCGGTGAAGCGCCGTCCCTTCGTGAACTCCGCGTTCGACGTCGGTCGGGTCGTCACTTCGGCCGGTGTCGGCGCACTCGTCTTCGTCCTGTTGGGCGGTGCCTATGCGCCCGTGGGGTACGCCAAGGTCGGTGCCGCGCTCGCCGGTGCGGTGTGCTACCTGGTCGTGGGCACGTGTGCCACGGTCACGATCATGTCGACCCTCGGCACGCCGTGGCGCCACACCGCCTTCGGCGGCATCAAGGGCAAATTGCTCGTGACCGTGGGCGGTGTCGCGATCGCCGTGCCCGCTGCGCTGCTGCTGGCCGACCAGCCCAGGTACCTGCCGGTGGCGGTGCTCCCCCTCCTGATCCTGCGCTACCTGGGCACTGGGCACTTCTCTGCCCGCCACGACCGGTCCCGGCTCCGGAGCCTCTTCGACGCGACGCTCGACGTCAACCGCTCGATGGGGACCGAGGAGACCAAGGCCGCGGTGCTGGCCGCCGCGGGCTCGTTGCTCCGGTCCCCGAATGCCACGCTGACGCCCGAGCGGCCCGCCGTCGACGGCCTCGCCGCGCCGATGACGCTGGCGGACCGGACCCTCTGGCTGGGCGTGTCCGGCCGAAGCCGCACCGAGCCCTTCGACGACGCCGACCAGTCGCTGCTCGAAGCGCTCGCGTCCGTGGGCGCCGTCGCCCTGGCCAATGCCGATCTTTACGGCGAGGTGCAGCAGCAGAAGGAAGAGCTCTCGGTGATCACCAGCAGCCTGGGCGATGGCGTCTGCGCCATCAGCGAGACGGGCGAGATCACCTTCATGAACTCGGCTGGTGCGAGCATGCTCGGCTGGTACGCCCTCCCTGCCGCCTGCCACGGCCCGGTGATCCCCGACGTGGAGACGCCCGGCTTCCTGCTCGAGCCGGCCATGCGTGCCATGGCCCTGCGCCGCAACGTCACCAGCTACGACACCCGGTTCGACCGGTTGGACGGCTCGCGCTTCCCCGTGACCATGACGGCCTCGCCCGTGGTGGGCTCCTCGTCACCCGCCGGTGCAGTCATCGTGTTCCGTGACACGTCCGAGCGCAAGGCGTTCGAGGAGCAGCTGGCGCGCCACGCGTTCCAGGACGCGCTGACGGGCCTGGCCAACCGCCGGCTGCTGCTCGACCACCTCGACCACGCACTCTTGCAGTCCGAGCGCACCGGCAACCAGGTCGCGGTCCTCTTCTGTGACATCGACCGCTTCAAGGTGGTCAACGACAACCTCGGCCACCAAGTCGGCGACGAGCTGCTGCGGGTCGTCGCCGACCGTCTCCGCCGTGCCGTCCGCCCCGGCGACACGCTCTCACGCTACGGCGGTGACGAGTTCGTCATCCTCCTCGAGGGCGTGACGTCCGCCGACGACGCCGGTGAGGTCGCCACCGCCGTGCTCGAGGCGCTGCACGATCCCGTGACGCTCAGCGGGGGGCACGAGGTGGTCGCCACCATGAGCATCGGGGGGGCGCTCAGCGAGTCCGGCAGGTCCCGCGACGACCTGTTGCACGACGCCGACGTCGCCATGTACCGGGCCAAGGAGCGCGGCCGGGGAGGACAGTTCGCGCTCTTCGACGTCGACGGGACGGAGGTGCGGTCCCGGGCGCTACTGAACCTCGACACTGCGCTGCACCACGTCGTCGAGCGCGGCGAGGTCGAGGTCCACTACCAGCCCCTCGTCTCCCTGGCCGACCGCCGCATCGTCGGCGCCGAGACGCTGGTGCGGTGGAACCACCCCGACCACGGGGTCCTGCTGCCGGCGCAGTTCATCCAGCTCGCCGAGGACAACGGCACCATCCTGCCCATCGGGCGCCTGGTGCTCGAGCAGGCCTGCCGGCAGGCGAAGACGTGGCACCAGGAGTTCGGTGTGACGCTGCAGGTCGGTGTCAACCTGTCGGCACGCCAGTTCCGGCAGGCGAGCCTCGTCGACGACGTGGCCGCCGTGCTCCGGGCCACCGGCCTGGAGCCCTCGCAGCTCTGCCTCGAGATCAAGGAGAGCCTGGCCATGGACGACGTGGAGCTGACCTCCACCATCTGGACCAGGCTCCACACCCTCGGTGTCCGGGTGGCCATCGACGACTTCGGGACGGGGCACTCCTCGCTCGGGTACCTGGCCCGGTTCCCGATCGACGTCGTCAAGATCGACCAGAGCTTCGTGCAGGGCGTCGAACAGGACCCGGTCAAGTCGGCCATCGTCTCGGCCGTGGTGGCGCTCTCCCGGGCCGTCGGCTCGACGACGGTGGTCGAGGGGGTGGAGACGGCGGCGCAGCTCGAGGAGATCCTGGGCCTCGGGTGCGACGTTGCCCAGGGTTACTACTTCTCCCGACCGTTGACGGCCGGTGCGTTCGGCAAGCTGCTGACGGCGCAGGCCAAGCGGGTGACGCCGCCCGTCGGCAGCGTTCGCTGGGCGCGCACCGGGTAGTCGCGGCGTGCCCGCTCCGGAGCGCCTCGCCCTGCGAGCGCCGCTCAGCTGACGGCGGCGCCGTCGCGCTCGCCGTGGAGTGCGGCGTGGAGGAGCGGCACGACCTCGTGCCAGTCTCCGACGATGCCCAGGTCGCACTGGGTGAAGACCGGTGCGCCGGGGTCGGTGTTGACGGCCAGGATGGTCCCGGCGGCTCGGGTGCCCACCATGTGGTTGAACTTCCCGCTCAGGCCCAGCGCGACATACAGGCGGGGTGCGATGGAGCGACCGGTCAGGCCGATCTGGCGGGCGCGTGGCATCCAACCACGGTCCGTCACCTTCCGGGTGGCGGCAAGCTCCGCGCCCAGGAGCGCGGCGAGCGGGATCAACTGCCCGTACTCCTCGGGGCTGACCCCCGCACCCACGCCGATCACGACGTCGGCCCGGGCCAGCGTCTCGACGTCGTCGTCGCGGCGCTCGCCGAGCACCTTGACGCGGCCCCTCGTCCCCACCGGGTGCGCCACCGTGGCCGCCTCGTGTGGTCGAGCCGCCGGCGCGGGGAGGACGCCCGGCCGCACGGTGACCATCTGCGTGGCGCTGCGGCTGGTGATGTCGGCCACCAGCGCGCCGGCGAACGCGGGCTTGGCCGCCACCAGCCTCCCGTCGCGCACCGACAGCGCGATCGCGTCCCCGACCAGCCCGCAGCCCGTGGCGGCCGCGGCGCGGCCGGCCACCTCCCGGCCGAAGGCCGTGCTGGGCGCGAGCACCGCCCAGGGGGCCGTCGCGTGGACGTAGGCGACGACGGCGTCGGCGACGTCCTCGGCGACGCCCGACCCGGCCAGCATGACGACGCGGTCCGCGCCGCAGTCGGCCCACGAGTCCGTCCCGGTGTCGCCCGGGCACAGGGCGTGGACCTCTGCGCCGATGTCGCGACCGAGACGTGCGGCGCCACCGAGCAGCTCGCGCGCCACCTCGGGGCGACCCGGTTCCACGAGCACGGTCACGGCGCGGGGGGCGGGAGCCCCGCGCTCCCCGGCACCGTCCGCGTCGGCAGCGGACGGGGACGCGGGCGCCGACCGCGGCGCGCCGCGGTCCAGCGCGCCCAGCCCACCGAGCTCGCGCACGGCAGCCTGCACCTGGTGCTCGATCGTCCCCCGCAGGACGCGGTGCGCGCGCGGGTGCTCCATGGGCCGCGCCGCGCCGACGACGGTGGGGCTCCCCGCCGCACCCCAGGGGCCCGAGCCCAGCTCGCCCGCCGACATCCGCGTGATGCGGTCCGGGGCGACGGCCGCCCGCCCTTCGGGGTCCACCTTGCAGGGGTCGCACAGGCGCTCGGCCACCGACAGGACGGCCGGCAGCGCGATCTCGACCTCCTGGGTCCCGTCGTCGTGCTCGAGCTCGAGGCGCATGCAGCGGCCGAGGTCTTCGAGCCGTCGCACCCCGCTCCCGAACGCGAGATCGAGCAGCTCGGCCACCTCGGGGCCCACCTGCCCCGTCTCGCCGTCGATGGAGTTGCGGCCGAGCAGGACGAGGTCGAAGGGGCCGGCAGCCCGGACCGCTGCCGCCAGGGCCCGGGCGGTCGCCAGCGTGTCGGAGCCCTCGAAGGCCGGGTCGCAGAGGTGCAGCCCGGCGTCGGCCCCCCAGGACACCGCTTCGCGCAGCACGTCCTCCGCGCTCGGGGGACCGAGCGTGACGACGGTGCAGGTGCCTCCGGTGGCGCGGGCCAGCGTCACCCCCTGGGCGACGGCGCGGCGGCAGTACGGGTTCATCTCGACGTCCACCCCGCGGCGCACGAGCCGGCCGCCCTCGAGTCGCAGCGACTCGGCGAGCGGGACCTGCTTGACGAGCGCGGCGATCCGGAGCGGGTCCCCGGCCGACCGCGTCACCGGCCCGGGCTCACGAGCCGGGCCCGGCCCGCGTGAGGACGGGCTCGCCGGCCCGCTCCTCGGTGGCCGGGGTGTACACGTAGCGCCTGCCGCGCGTCCACGATGCGGCGGCGGCGGCCAGGCTGGCCACGATGGCGAAGTCGAAGGCGGCGTGCAGGCCCTCCCGGAACGGCGTCGCGATGAGACCCGGGAAGAAGCTGCGCCGGGCCAGGGCCGCCTGCTGCGCCGGGCTGAGGTGGGCCAGCGTGCCGGCGCCGATGAGGTGGGCGACCGGGTCGTAGCCGAGGAAGGCCGCGAAGAGCGTCGAGATCGGCGGCAGGTGCGAGGCCCGATCGGCCACCCCAAGCGGGACCCCGTCGCGCAGCAGCCCGGTGGAGACGTTGTGCGGCAGCGCCGACGACAGGCCCACGATGATCAGCGTGAAGAAGATGCCGATGGAGAAGACCTGGGCCGAGTTCTGGAACGTGGTGTTCATGCCCGAGCCGGCGCCGCGGTGCTCCGGCGGCAGGCTGTTCATGACGCCGGCGCGGTTGGGTGCGCCGAACGCCGCCATGCACAAGCCGGTGAAGAACAAGATGACGCCGAAGACCCAGTAGGAGAAGTCGATCGGGAGCGCCTCGAGCAACGCGAAGCAGATGGCGGCCCCGATCATGCCGCCCGTGGCGAAGGGGCGGGCCCCGTAGCGGTCGGAGAGGATCCCCGACGTGGGGCCGGCGATCAGCATGCCGATCGTCAACGGGATCATGGCGATGCCCGCCCACAACGGCGTGGTGGCGAACGAGTAGCCGTGGAGCGGCAGCCAGATCCCCTGCAGCCAGATGATGAGCATGAACATCAGCCCGCCGCGGCTGATGGCGGCCAGGAAGCTGGCGAGCACACCGCTGGTGAAGGCGCGGATCTTGAAGAGCTGCAGGCGGAACATCGGCTCCCGCACGCGCATCTCTATGAAGCAGAATGCCACCAGCAGCAGCGCGCCGCCGACCAGCGCGGCGATCACCCGGGGGCTGGTCCAGCCCATCGCATGGCCCCCGTAGGGCTCGATGCCGTAGGTGATGCCGATCATGATCAGCACCAGCCCCAGGGCGAAGGTCGTGTTGCCGGGCCAGTCGATGTGGGCCGAGCGCCGCTGCCCCAACTCGCGCAGCTGCAGGTAGCCCCAGACGGTGGCGAACAGGCCGATCGGCACCGAGACCAGGAAGACAAGGCGCCAGTTGATCGGGGCCAGGATGCCGCCGAGGATCAGGCCGATGAACGAGCCGCTGAACGCCGCCGCCTGGTTGATGCCCAGGGCGAGGCCCCGCTGGTCCTCGGGGAAGGCGTCCGTCAGGATGGCGGCCGAGTTGGCCATCAGCATGGCGGCGCCGACGCCCTGGAAGATGCGCATGACGATGAGGTACATGCCACCGGCCGGGCCGGTCAGCCAGGTGATGCTCAGGGCGAGCGAGAAGAAGGTGAAGACGGCGAAGCCCAGGTTGTAGATCCGCACCCGGCCGTACATGTCGCCCAGGCGGCCCAGCGTGACGACGAGGACGCTCGTGGTCACGAGGAAGCCGAGGATCATCCACAGCAGGTAGAAGCTGTTCTCCGGCAGGAGCGGGTTGAGGTCGATGCCCCGGAAGATGTCAGGGAGCGAGATGAGCACGATCGACCCGTCGATCGTCGCCATGAGCATGCCGAGGGTCGAGATGAACAGCGCCGTCCACTTGTAGCCGTCGGGCAGGGGCGCCCGGGGGTCCGGGCTCCGCAACCACCCCGGGATCCGCCCGTTCGTGCCGCCTGCGCCGCCACCGGCGTTGGCGGCGAGGTCGGCGGGTGTGGGGGCGTGCAGGGGCGGCGGGGCGAGGCGTTCGATGGCGCCACGCTACCGGCCGCGACGGTCCGCGGGGTCTCGTCTGGCTCGCTCAGCGGCCGATCGCGGCGCCCTCGGGGCTCCTCGGGTCCGACGCCGCCACGAGGCGGCGGCCCCCCTCGCCGTCGCCGTGCACCGCGATGATCTGGGCGCACCCGACCGCGACCGGGTCGAAGGCGCGGATCGCCCGCACCCGGTGCCCGCGTGCGGCCAGCCCGTCCTGCCACCGGGGGGGCGCGTCCGACTCGACCGCCACCGTGAGGTCGTCGCCCCACCAGAGGCGGAACGGGCCGGCCGACGGGGCGTCGAGGGTGAGCCGCGGCGCTGCGATGGCGCTCGCCGGGTCCTGCCCGGCGTGTAGGAGGCGCGCCAGGAGCTGGACGATGATCTGCGGCTGCGCGTCGCCCCCCATGGCGCCGACGAGATGCGTCAGGGCGCCACCCCCGCCCGTGACGAGCATCGGGGAGAGGGTGTGGGGGGGCCGCCGCCCCGGCCCCACCTCGGCGGGATGGCCTTCGA
>CAYWDQ010000142.1:0-2067 GCA_964457065.1 uncultured Acidimicrobiaceae bacterium
CGGTCGCGGTCATCTTCAAAGCCAAGCATCGAGCCTTCTCACCGAAGCTCTCTATTGCCTCTGCTTGGCAGCGATCATGCGGGGAGACGTTGCGTACGCACTTCGCCTCTCGGACGAATCCATTCGCCTAGCAAAGGAGGAGGGTATTGTCCCTTGACTACAACGTCCTGGGCGTTGCTCTCTGCCTGAGCGCCCTTGGCGAATTGGAGCTGGCTACGAGGGTCCACGGCGCGGCCGATGGACTCATAGAGCACATTGGTCAGTCATTTGTGAACCTCAGCGGCAAACTGCGCGAGCGAGATCATTCCCACCTCCGGAAGACCATGGGGGAGAAACGGTTCGAAGCGGCCTACTCCGCCGGTCGCTGCCTCACTTCATCAGAGGCTGTGGCACTGGCGGAGTTGTCGATCCAGCGGCTGCTCGATCGACCACGAGCTGTGTCCCCCGACGTCCGGTGACCAGAGCCGAACGGCATGCCCCACTCGTGCCTGCTTGAGACTTGTGCAAGGTGCTTCGGCTGACTCGTAGCATCTAGAGGTCCCTACGTGCTGGCTCAAGAGAGGATCGAGCACCGACAGTCCGCAAGAAGGAGTGCATGCATGGGCCCTTCGGCGCCCGCCGAGTTGGCGCCGGTGTGGACCCCCGGGGGCGCGGACTGCCCGTGGTCGGACTCGACGGCGCCGATGGCCGCCAGGACGGTCCACGGCAGGCCCGGGCAGGTGGCCTCCGCCTCCTGGCAGAGCGTGAGCATCGCGGGCGGGATCTCGGCGGTCGGCACGGCAATGGCGCGCTCGCCATACTTGGTCCATGCAAAGCACCATGCAGGACGCTCCGCTCCTGATCAGCGACATCCTTCGTCACGGCCAGCAGGTCCACGGCGACAGCTCGGTGATCACCGTCGAGGCCGGCGGGCACCGCTCGGCCACCTTCGCCGAGGTGGCGACCCGGGCGGAGAAGCTGGCCGCCGCCCTCACGAGGCTCGGGGTGCAGCCGGGAGACCGGGTGGGCACCTTCTGCTGGAACAACCAGGGCCACCTGGAGGCCTACCTCGCCATCCCCTCCATGGGAGCCGTCCTCCACACGCTCAACATCCGGCTCCCGGCCGACCAGCTCGCCTACGTCATCAACCACGCCGAGGACCGCTTCATCATCGTGGACGCCTCGCTGATCCCGCTGCTGGCCGCCGTCAAGGACGAGCTCAAGACGGTGGAGACGATCATCGTGGCCGGGGAGGGCGACACCTCCCCCCTCGGCGAGACCCTGTCCTACGAGCGCCTGCTGGCCGCCGAGGAGCCCGGCTTCGAGTGGCCCGTGCTCGACGAACGCTCCGCCGCGGCCATGTGCTACACGAGCGGCACCACCGGCAACCCCAAGGGCGTCGTGTACTCGCACCGTTCCACCTGGCTGCACACGTTGGCCGAGCAGGCGGCCTCGTCGGTCGGCATGACCGAGTCCGACCGCATCCTGATCATCGTCCCCATGTTCCACGCGATGGCGTGGGGCACCCCTTACGGCGCCTGGATGGCCGGCACGGACATGGTCATGCCGCAGATGTTCCTCATGGGTGAGCACCTGGCCGGTGTTTTCAACGAGTTCCACCCGACCCTCGCCTGCGGCGTGCCGACGATCTGGAACGGCCTGCTCGCGCTCGACACGCCCATCGACTTCTCCAGCGTGCGCGGCATCACGGCGGGAGGAGCGGCCGTCCCCCAGTCGCTCATCGAGGCCTTCGAGAAGCGCTTCGGTGCCACCATCATCCAGGGCTGGGGCATGACCGAGACCAGCCCGCTCGCCGCCTTCGGGCTGCCTCCGGCCCGCAAGCACGACGGTCACGACGACATGTACTACAAGGTCAAGGCGGGCCGCATCGTCGGCGGCGTCGAGGTGCGGGTGGTGGCCGAGGACGGGAGTGTGCTGCCCAACGACGGGGAGTCGGTCGGGGAGTTCGAGATCCGCGGGCCGTGGATCACCGGCTCGTACTACAAGGACGAGGACCCGGCCAGGTTCGACGACGGGTGGCTGCGCACGGGCGACGTCGGGACCGTCGACGGCCAGGGCTACATGACG
>CAYWDQ010000142.1:2077-7698 GCA_964457065.1 uncultured Acidimicrobiaceae bacterium
GTGGATCTCCTCGGTCGAGCTCGAGAATGCCGTCATGGCCCACCCCGACGTCTTCGAGGCGGCCGTGATCTCCGTCCCCGACCCCAAGTGGTCCGAGCGCCCGCTCGTGGCCGTGGTCCCCAAGCCCGGGCGCTCGCCCGCCCCCGCGGACCTGGTCGAGTTCCTCAAGGACCGGGTGCCGCGCTGGTGGCTGCCCGAGCAGTGGACCTTCATCACCGAGGTCCCCAAGACGAGCGTGGGCAAGTTCGACAAGAAGGTCATGCGGGCCGCGTTCGCGGAGGGTTCCTACGAGGTGCAGAGCACGCCGCTGCCCAAGTGACAGCCGCCGACGACGCCATGGCGAGCATGGCCGACCGCCTCGAGGGCATCGTCGAGGAGCTGACCGACATGGCGATCGACGCGCTGCGGCGTGCCGGATCGGGCGATCCCGACTCGGCCGAGACGGGGGAGGCGCTCGCCATGGAGCGGCGCATCCTCAGGGCGCGCCGGGCGGTCGAACGGGCGGTCGTGGCGCTCGCGACCGCGGGGCGTGAGCCCCTTGACGACGGCGCCTGAGCGCGCGCCACGATGCGCACGTTCGTGGCCGCCTGGCCCGACGGCGCCGTCCGCGAGCGCCTGGCGGCCCTCGAGCTCGGACGGGCCAAGAACCTGCGTCTGGTGGGGCCGGCACGCTGGCACGTGACCCTGCGCTTTCTCGGCGACGTGGCCCGCGAGGCGCTCGGGCCGCTGGGGGAGACGCTGGTGGCTGCTGCGACCGCCTTCCCCGGGCCGGTGGAGTGCCGCCTGGGGCCGGCGACGGGGTGGTTCACCGGCGTGCGAGTCCTGCAGCTCCCCGCCGCCGGCCTCGACGAGCTGGCCTCGGTGGTGCGCGCCGCCACGCTCGGCGTCGTGCCCGGACCGGACCAGGACGAGCCGCCGTTCAACGGTCACGTCACGCTGGCCCGGGCCAAGGGCCGTCTCGGACCCGCGGCGCAGGCCGCCCTGGCCGGTATCCCTTTCGACGCGCGCTTCACTGTCGCCTCCATCGACCTGGTGGCCTCGGAGCCGTCACCGCACGGCCACGTCTACTCCACGCTGGTGCGGGCCGCCCTGGGACCCCCGTCCGGGCTCAGGCCGGGCGGCCAGTCAGGAACTGGGTGATGCCCTGCGCCATGGCGGCGGCGGCGGCCTGCTGGAACGAGGGGGTCACGAGGAGCGCGGCATCGGTGGCGTTGCGCATGTTGCCGCACTCAATGAGCACCTTGGGCACCGTCGTCAGGTTCAGCCCGGCGAGGTCGTTGCGGGGCTGCAGGCCGTCCACCCCGTCGTAGCTGCTCACCGGCATGGAGGTCCCGGCGGCGAAGGCGTCACGCAGAATCCCCGCGAAGGTGGCCGAGGACGCGATGACGCCGTCGTTCGGCCCGTCGGCCACCGGCTCGAGCACCGCGAAGCCGCGCCCTGTCGGCGGGCCCCCGTCGGCGTGGATGTCGACGGCGACGTCCGCGTGCGCGTCGTTGATGATGGCCGCCCGGGTGGTGACGCACGGGCCCACGCCGGCGTTGGAGGTCCGGGTCATGACCACGGTGGCACCCTCCGCCTCCAGGTCCGCCCGCAGGTAGGTGGCGACGTCGAAGTTGTACTGCGCCTCCGTGTAGCCGCTGTCCGTCGCCGTGCCGGTCGTGTCGCACGGCTCGGTCCCAGTGCCGTTGGAGACGGGCTGGTCGATGACGCCGGGGGCGGAGTAGTTCAGCCCGTTGTGGCCGGGGTCGATGCCGACCACCTTGCCCACCAGAGGGGCCGGCGACCCCAGGGCGAGCCAGTAGCCGCCCCCGCCCGGGTCGGCCGCCATCCCCACCACCGGGGCGGGCAGCTGCGTCCCGCCGAGCGACCCGAAATAGCGGGCGTCGCCGTAGCTGAAGACGCCACCGTCGGCGGCCGCGAACCAGTACCCCTCGCCGTCGGGCGTGGTGGCCATGCCCACGATCGGCGCGTCGAGGTGGATCGACCCGGTGGAGCCCGAGAAGACCGCGTCGCCGTAGCTGAAGACCCCGCCGTCGGCGGCGACGAGCCAGTAGCCCCCGCCGTCGGGGGTGACGGCCATCCCGACGACCGGCGCGTTCAGCGCCAGGGCGCCCGCGGAGCCTTCGAAGCGGGCGTCGCCGTAGCTGAAGATCCCGCCGTCGGCGGCGACGAGCCAGTACCCGCCGCCATCGCGGGTGACGGCCATCCCCACCACGGGGGCGTTCAGGGGGAGCGAGCCGGCCGACCCGTAGAAGCCCGCGTCGCCGTAGTTGAAGACACCGCCGTCGCGCGCCACCAGCCAGTACCCGCCGCCGTCGGGCACGGCCGCCATCCCCACGATGGGCGCGTTCAGACGGAGCGACCCCGTCGATCCCCAGAATTGCGCGTCGCCGTAGGCGTAGACGCCGCCGTCGCTGCCGACCAGCCAGTACCCGGCTGCAGCCCGGTCGGCCGCCATGCCCACGATCGGCGCGTTGGGGTTGCTCACGGCGTTGGCGCCGGCGCCCGTCGTGCCGAACGGCACCGCCGAGTCGGGCAGGGGAGTGGTGGCCGGCGCGGCGGGTGCTGCGATCGCGAGTACGGCCAGCGCCGCCAGCGCGAGCAGCGCCGCCAGGCTGGGGCCCAGCCGCAGGCTCACCCGGTGCACTGGTTGACGGCGTCGATGAGCATGCGGAGCCGTGCGTAGTGCCATCGGTCGAAACGGAGGGCCAGCCGGGGGAGCTCGGGGTGGTCGTCGCGCTCGGGGGGGAAGGGCCCTGTGGAGCGGATGCTGCCCCGGATGACGATGTCGCCGAAGCGTTTGTTGAGGTCGGCCAACTCGGCCTTGCTCGGCTGTACCTGCACCCGCAGCACCAGGAGGTCGCCCACCCAGCGGCACGAGTGGTAGTTGCGGTAGAAGCCGAGGATCTCCTCGCTGGCCTCCTCCATCGTGTTGGTGACCTTGAAGAGCGAGCGGTCGTCTGGTGAGACCCAGCCAGCGCCGATCGCCTCGTCCTCAATGAAGCGGAGCCACGCGTGCCAGTAGGTGCCGCCGGGCGTCTCGATCATGACCACCGGCGCGGGCTCGGCCTTGCCGGTCTGCAGGAGGGTGAGGAGCTCGAAGGCCTCGTCCTGGGTCCCGAAGCCGCCTGGCAGGATGGCGTAGGCGTGCGACTCCTTGATCAGCATGAGCTTGCGGGTGAAGAAGTAGCGCATCTCCACCAGCTTCGGGTCCTGCGCGATGAAGGCGTTGGCCTCCTCCTCGTTCGGCAGCCGGATGTTCACACCGAAGGCGTGCTCGCGTCCCGCCCCCTCCAGCCCGGCGGCCATGATGCCCGGGCCTGCGCCGGTCACGACCATCCAGTCGGCCGCCGCCAGTCGGGCGGCCAGGTTGCGGGCGAGCACGTAGACGGGGTCCTCGGGCTTCGTGCGCGCCGAGCCGAACATCGTGACCTTGCGGATGTGCCGGTAGGGGCGGAACACGCGGAACGCCTCGGCCATCTCACCCAGGGCGGCGTTGGCGATCTTGAGGTCGCCCACCGCCGTGAGCTCGCGGGCCAGGTCACCGAGCGTCCCGATCATCGCATCGAGCTCCCGGGCCTGGGCCGGTGACAGGGAGTGATCCTCGAAGAGGGCGTTGAACGCGGCCTGGCGGGCCGCCCCCTGGGCCTCGTCGGTCACGCGCCCGGCGAGGCTCCGGCCAGCGCGTACAGAGTCGAGCGCTGCACGAGGGGCCGGCCGAGGGGGGCGACGATCGCCTCGAGCTCCTCGACGCCCATGCGCTGACCGTGCTGCGCGCCGGCCGCCCGCGAGATGTTCTCGTCCATCAGCGTCCCGCCGAGGTCGTTGACGCCCGCCTGCAGCACCTGGCGCGCACCTTCGGCGCCCATCTTGACCCAGCTGGCCTGGATGTTGTCGATGTCACCGGCGTAGGCGATGCGCGCCACCGCGTGCATCAGGAGCGTCTCGCGGAAGGTCGGCCCCCGCCGCGCCTTGCGCTGCAGGTAGAGCGGCGTCGCCATGTGCACGAACGGCAGCGGCACGAACTCGGTGAAGCCACCCGTCTCGCGTTGCAGGGCGCGGGTGACCACCATGTGGCGGGCCCAGCTGTGCGGCTGCTCCACCGAGCCGAACATGATCGTGATGTTCGAGCGCAGCCCCACCGAGTGGGCCGTGCGGTGCGCCTCGAGCCATTCGTCGGTCGAGATCTTGTCGGGGCACAAAATGGCGCGCACGTCGTCGTCGAGGATCTCGGCCGCCGTCCCGGGCAGGGTCTTGAGGCCCGCCTCCTTCAACCGGGTCAGGTACTCGGCCAGCGGCACCTCCGAGCGCCGCGCCCCCTCGGTCACCTCGAGGGCGGTGAAGCCGTGGATGTGGATGGCCGTCGACGCCTCCCGCACCGCCTCGAGCACGTGGAGGTAGTAGTCCCCGTCGAAGCTGGGGTGGATGCCCCCCTGCAGGCACACCTCGGTGGCGCCCTCCGCCTCGGCCTCGGCCACACGCCGCGTGATCTCGTCGAGCTCGAGGAGGTACGGCGCGCCCCGCAGGTTCAGCGAGAGCGGGCCCTTGGAGAAGGCGCAGAAGCGGCACTTGAAGGTGCAGACGTTGGTGTAATTGATGTTGCGGTTGCGGACGAAGGTGACGGCGTCGCCGACCGCCTGGCGGCGCAGGTCGTCGGCCACCTCGGCCACCAGGCGGACCTCGGGGCCCCGGGCGCTGAAGAGGGTCACGATCTCCGCTGCGCCCACCTCCTGGCCCAGCCCGACGCCGGCCAGGACCTCGGCCACGGCGCCGCCCCCGTGGGGGACGTGGCCCGGCACCGCCGGACCGCCGAGCAGGAGCGGGGGCGGCTCCTCGCCGCCCGAGCACCACGTGGCGTCGCGGGCCAGGCCCTCGGCGTCGGAGGCGTCGAGGACGCCGAAGCGCAGCGCCGGGTCCAGCCAGCGCTCGGGGTCGAGGACGAACGACGGGTAGACGGTCAGCCGCGGGGCGAGCGTGTGCCCGGCCGCCTCGGTGGCCTCGCGGAGCACGTCGAGCGCCGGCCAGGCCCGCTCGGGGTTCACGTGGTCGGCGGTGACGGGGGACACGCCGCCCCAGTCGTCGATGCCTGCGTCGAGCAGCGGGACGAGGTCGTCGGAGAGGTTCGGAGGAGCCTGGACGTGGACCTCGCGCGGGAGCACCAGGCGCGCCGCCGCAATGGCCCACTGCAGGTCCTCGGGCGGGCAGGGCTCGGCGCGCGCCATGGCGGTGCCGGGCTTGGGGAGGAAGTTCTGGACGATGACCTCTTGGACGTGGCCGTGACGGGTGTGCGAGGCGGCGATGGCCCGCAGCGCGGCCAGCTGCCCGGGCCGGTCGTCCCCGATCCCCACCAGGATCCCCGTGGTGAAGGGGATGGCCAGCTCGCCGGCCGCCTCGAGCGTGGCCAGCCGGCGGGCCGGGTCCTTGTCGGGCGCGCCCCGGTGCGCAGCCAGGCCCTCGGCGAGCGACTCGATCATGGTGCCCTGGCTGGCCGAGACGGCGCGCAGCCGGGCCAGCTCGTCGGGGAAGAGCGCGCCCGCGTTGGCGTGGGGGAGCAGCCCGGTCTCCTCCAGGACGAGCCGGCACATCTCGACGAGGTAGTCGACCGTCGATGCGTGGCCGTG
>CAYWDQ010000143.1:0-7669 GCA_964457065.1 uncultured Acidimicrobiaceae bacterium
CAGCGGGGACGCCGACGGGCTTTGGATCTGATATTGCAGCCTTCCGATAAAGTGCCATATAACGAAGGATAATCCGGTATCCTTCGTTATATCGGTGGGTTTACAGAAGGCTCCGCATACAGAGGACACGATGTCCCGACCGTGTGGCGCGGGGTGCCGATCCGGGCGTGGGTACCGACGCCACTGGCCGAGCAGGAGCTCACCCTCAGCCCACGGGCGACCAGGTCGACGGAGCGTGCGGCTGCCGCCGTCATGACTGCCGGCCACCGACCGGCCCATTTCGGGCCGATCGCCACATTGCTGTTGCGCTCCGAAGGTGTGGCGTCGTCCTACATCGAGGGCCTTCGCGCTCCTCTGGCGGATGTTGCCGCGGCTGAAGTGGGGAGCGCGCTGAGCGATGCGGCCTCCTACGTGGCCGACAACCTCGGCGCGGTCGTGGGCGCGCTGGGCTCCCCGAGGCGCCCGCTCACCCATGCCGACCTCCACCGGTGGCATCGCCGGCTCGTGGAGGAGGGAGGTGGCCTGCCCTCGCGGATGGTCGGCGCGTATCGCACCGAGCAGTCGTGGATAGGGGGCACCTCTCCCCGCGACGCCGCGTACGTGCCACCGCCGCCCGAGTTCGTCGGGGAGCTCATGGACGACCTTGTTGCCTTCGCCAACGACGACACCCTCGACGCCGTCACCCAGGCGGCCGTGCTCCATGCACAGTTCGAGGCCATCCATCCGTTCGGAGACGGCAACGGGCGGATCGGCCGCATCCTCATCGGCTGGGTCCTCTCGCACCGCCTCGATCTCACCGTGCCACCACCGGTGAGCGTGTTCATCGCTCGCGATCCCGGGGGATACCTTGCCGGCCTCACACTGTTCCGCATGGGCCAGCTCAATGCCTGGGTCGAGTGGATGGCGACGGCGCTCCAGCGCAGTAGCGACGCGGCGGGTGAGCTGATGGAGCGCTGCGAGGATCTCATCGGCGAATGGCGGGCGCGCCTGGTCGGCGTGCGCTCGGATGCGACGGCGCGCCGGGTGATCGACCTCCTGGCGGAGCAGCCGGTGCTCTCGGCGGCCGCCATCGCCGACCGCATCGGAGTCTCGGTCCGCTCGGGCCAGTCCGCCCTCGTCACGCTGGACCGGCTCGGTATCGTCGAGCGCTACCGGCCCGAAGCGGCCGGTCCGGGACGACCCACGCAGTATTGGGTGGCCCGGGAGCTCATCGAGATCGTGGCCGGGTGGCCGAGACGCTGAAGGACCCCACAACGCGTTCATCTACAACCGGGGGGACGACACCATCCGAAACAACTGCTTCGCTTCTTCGACCGCACGGAACTGCGAGAATGGGCCATGCAGAGCGAAGCTGGGTTCCGCCGCCTGGTCAATTTCGGCGACGCCGTGGTGGCCATCGCGATCACGCTCCTGATCCTCCCGCTCGCCGACGCCGCCAGCTCCATCGGCAACGAGTCGCTGAGCACCTTCTTCCACCACAACCAGACGAAGCTCCTGGCGTTCGCGCTCAGCTTCGCCGTCATCGGCAGCTTCTGGTGGGACCAACATCAGATGTTCGAGCGGGTGCGGGCGTACAACGTGGTCCTCGTCTTTGGCCTGTTCGCCTGGCTCTTCAGCATCGTGTTCCTCCCGTTCCCGACGGAGCTGATCAGCTCCGCCTCGAAGGGACCCGTCGAGGTGCACGGGATCTACGTCGGCACCATGTTCGTCACCGCCGTCGCGATGTTGGTGCAGCAATGGGCCATCGTCCGCTGGCCCGAGCTCCAGGAGAAGGCGGCCGACGACGTGGTGACCATCGACTCGGCGGTGATCCTCGTGGTGCTCATGGGCCTCGCGCTGGTCGGGACGATCGCGTTCCCCACGCTCGGGCTGTGGCCGCTCCTGGTGCTCCTGCTCTCCCGGCCGCTCGAGCACCTCATGGCGAAGAGGCGACGGAGCGCCGCCCAGCCGGCGCAGACATAGGGCGGGAGTCGTCACTGGGCGACCGGGAAGCGGACTTCGAAGTGAGGCCCTCGTTCTCGCCAAGGACGCGCAGAAGGGACCCGAAGGCCCCTTCTCACGACTGCCTCATCATGACTACGTGGTTTCAGATTACCAGCCGATGCGGTTCGATTCCCGGCCGGGGCGCCCCGCCCGAGGGTCGGGCTGCTGGTGGCTGGTCACCATCGAGAAGGCAGCCCGACACTCCGGGCTCCCGGCTACTTCGGCGAGCGCCGCCTCCGACCTGACGGGCCCCGCGGGCGCTCGCGCCCCTCGAACTTCTGGCGCACCTGCGCCCGGCGGTCCTGGATGTCGCGGTGGGTGAGGCTCTCGGTCGAATCGTCCAGCCCGAAACCCGCCTTGAAACCGGCCATGTCCGGCGCCCAGTCCTCCTGGTGCTCGAGGCCGAGCTGCGCCATGATCCGCTCGCCGTGCTTGGCGGCGAACATCAGCGCGATCGCCTCCACCTCGGCGAACAGGTCCAGGTCGGGGGCCAGGGTGGCGATGGCACCGTCGAGGAACATCAGGTTCTTCACGAACAGCATGAGCTCCTTCGGCAGCCTGGCCCCGAGCCCGAGCAGCGTCTTGATGGAGCGTTGCATCTCGGCGACGAGCTCGTCGGGCGTCAACGTGGTGGGGTCCACCGGGGGCTGGTCCAGTCCGAGCAGGTCGATCACATGCTGCACGTCCACGTCGTCGGGGAAAGCCCCCAGGTCGCGCAGCGCAGCCACCTGCGAGGGGATGTGCCCGTTCGACGCACCCACGAGCAGCGAGAGCAGCGCGAGGCGCTTGGGCTCGGTGAGCCGGCCGGTGATGCCGAAGTCGAGTAGCGCGGTCTTCCCCGAGGGCATGACGAAGAGGTTCCCTCCGTGCAGGTCGCCGTGGAAGATGCCGTACATCATGCAGCCCTCGAGAAAACCGATCATCCCGGCACGCACGACGGCCTCGGTGTCGATGCCGGCGGCACGCATGCCCTCGGCATCGCCGAAGTTGAACCCGTCGAGCCGCTCCATCACCAGCATCCGGCGCGTCACCAGCGAAGGGTGGGGCCGGGGCACGACGAAGTCGCGCTGCTCGAGCGCAGCGAACGTCATCGCGATGTCGAGCATGTTCTCCGCCTCGAGCCGGAAGTCGAGCTCCTCCACGATCGTCTCCGCGAAGAGCTCCACGAGCGCCGGTGGGTTGGCGAGTGCGGCGACCGGAATACGGCCCACCAGGTGCGGCGCCAGCCACGCCATCACGGCGAGGTCCTGGTGCACCCGGTCCGCCACCGAGGGTCGCTGGACCTTCACGACGACGGGTGTCCCGTCGCGCAGCGTCGCCGGGTGCACCTGCGCGATGGAGGCCGCCGCCAGGGGCACGTGACCGACCGAGGCGAACACCGAGGAGATCGGTGCGCCCAGCTCCTCGGTCAGCACGCGCTCGACGACGTGCCACGGCTCGGCGGGGACCTGGTCGCGGCACCACTTGAACTCGGCCACGAGCTCGGGCGGGAAGATCCCGTCCCCCGAGGCGATGATCTGGCCGAGCTTGATGTAGGTGGGGCCGAGCTTCTCGGCCGCCACGCGCAGCCGGTGCGAGATCCCGGCGATCGACGCCGACCCGCCGCGGCGGCGCTCCCTCAGGTACCACAGCCCGAGCGCGCCGCCGAGGTGCCGCACCGTGGTGCCCAGGCGCCGGCCCGGGGGCAGGGTCCGCTGACGGGTCAGGCGGGGGAGCTCGGCATGGAGGCGGGTCCGGATCCGGGCCACGCCCGGCCGCCAGGTGAGCGCATCAGGGTCGACGACCCAAGGGCCCTGCTCGGTGAAGACCCCGAGGGCGGTGTCGGCGGAGGCGCCGCTGGCGCCATTGGAGTCGGACGGCATTTACGAGGGGGGCGATGGCTTGACGAGCCCGGACTGGAAGGCGAAGACGACCGCCTGCACCCGGTCGCGCAGCCCGAGCTTGGCCAGGAGGCGCCCGACGTGCGACTTGACCGTGGCCTCGGAGACGTACAGCCGCTGCGCGATTTCCGCGTTGGACAGGCCGTCGGCCACGGCGAGGAGCACTTCGTGCTCGCGCTCGGTCAGCAGTGCCAGCACCGCGTTCTCGGCCTCGGCACAGGGGGCGGACGAGCCGTCGGCGCTCCCGGACAGATCGGGCAGCGTGTCGGCGTACTCCTCGAGCAGGCGCCGGGTGATGCGGGGCGACACGACGGCGTCGCCGCGGGCGACCGTCCGGATGGCCGACACGAGCTCGGTGGGCGGCACGTCCTTGAGCAGGAACCCGCTGGCCCCGGCCCGCAGCGCGCTGAAGGCGTACTCGTCGAGGTCGAAGGTCGTCAGGATCAGGACGCGGGTCTCCTCCGCGGCCACCGCCGAGGTGATCGCCCGGGTGGCCTCGATCCCGTCGAGGACGGGCATGCGCACGTCCATGAGCACGATGTCGGGCTCGTAGAGCTCGACCAGGCGCACGGCGTCGGCGCCGTCGGCCGCCTCGCCGACGATCTCGAGGTCGTCCTCGGCCTCGAGGATCATGCGGAAGCCCTTGCGCAGCAGTGCCTGGTCGTCCGCCAGCACGATCCGGACCGTCATGGGGTGGTCGGCGCCTTGCAGTCCCGCAGCGTGGCCGTGACCTCCCAGCCTCCCGCCGGCCGCGGGCCGACCTCCAACGTGCCGCCGAACGCAGCCGCCCGCTCCGCCATCCCGGCCACACCGTGGCCGCCGCCGCCCGACCGTCGTCCGTTCCCGTTGGCGCCGGGGTGCCCGCTGCCGTTGGAGGCCACGGGCACGGAGGTGCGCCCGTCGTCGGTGACGCGCACCGAAATGTCGGGGTCGTTGAACTCCAGCCGCACCTCCACCGAGGCGGGCTCGTCGGCGTGCTTCAACGCGTTCGTCAGGGCTTCCTGGACGATGCGGTAGACGGTCAGGCCCGCGGCACCGGACACCGCGAAGGGGCGCCCCGTGCGCTCGAGAGCGACGTCGAGACCGGTGCCCCGGACGCGCTCGACGAGCGCGTCCAGCTCGACCAGCCCGGGCTGCGGTGCGAGGGACGGCCGCGCGCTGCCGTTGGCACCCGCGGCGGCGGGCTCGTCGCGCAGCACGCCGACCATGCGGCGCATGTCGGTCAGCGCCTCGCGTCCGGTGCTCGAGACCTCGTGCATCACCTCGGCGGCGCGTACCGGGTCCGAGGTCTGCGCCGCGGCGGCGGCATCGGCCAGCGTCACCATCACCTGGATGTTGTGCGAGACCACGTCGTGCATCTCCCTCGCGATGCGGGACCGCTCCGCTGCCGCGGCGAGCGACGCCTGCTGGTCGCGCTCGACCTCCAGGCGCTGGGCGCGCTCGGCCAGCCAGTCCAGCTGGCTGCGCAGAGCACGTACGACGACGCCGGCCAGCAGGGCGGCGAAGGCGAGGCCGGTCAGGAAGACGAAGGACTTGAAGTCGCTGCCCGTCGGCGTCCAGCGCACCGTCGCCATGATGACGCCCGCCTCGAGGACGCACACCGCGCCGGCGACGAGCACCCATTCCGACTCGACGGCGACGGTGTAGATGGCGACGAGGAGCGACGTGTCGGCCAGCGCCGGCCCGGTCACGAGCCACTGGACGAACGCCACGGCGGCAATGGCGAGGAAGACGGCCATGGGCGCCCGGCGGCGGAAGACGAGGGGGACGATCAGCGCGGCGACCAGCCACAGGTTGGGGTTGGCGCCGCCGGCGTCGGTGAACCAGCCCGAGCACAGCACGAACAGGGCCACGGCGATCGCGATGTCGACGTAGGTGGCGTAGCGGCGATCGAAGGCGCGCAGCCGTTCCCAGATCCGCCACGCCCCGTCGAGCTGGCGGTCCGGCGGATCGACGGCACCGGCGGCGCCCCGTGGACTCCCCGGCCGGAGCCACTGGGGATAGAGGTGACGTGAGCTGGGGGCCATCGGATCCTTCGTTCCCAGGCGGGAGGACCATCGTAGTGCCCGCTGAGCTGGGTCTCCGTTCGGGAACCGCTCTGGCCACATCCCCTCAGCCTTCCCGGCCCTCACCCAGCGGTTGCTCATCCCCAAGGATGAAACAGGGGTAGCGCGGATCATTCCTGCGGTTGATTCCTCCCGGGCGGGTCCGGGCTTACGGTCGCCTTGCCAAGCCCTCGGGCGGCGTGAGGAAGCGAACGTGGTCCGCCCCGAGCACGAAGCGCACCTCGCGCCGCCCGCGGAAAGCCACGCCGCCCCTCAGGCGCCCCTGCGCACCGCCGCCTCCCGGCAGGCCTCCAGGTCGTCGAAGGCGCGGGCGACGTCCTCGGGCGTGAACGCGAAGAACAGGGCCGCCACGGCATCGGCGCCCGCATCGGCGTAGCCCTCGACGGCCTCGGGCGTGAGCGGCTGGAAGTAGGGGCACACCGTGATCTGCAGGTCGGCCCTGCTGCGCCCGGTCTCCTTCAGGTGCACGTCGAGCTCGGCGAGCCCCGTCGCCAGCTCCGCAGGTGAACGGTTGAAGGTGTGCCAGCCCTGCCCGAGGCGGGCGACCCGCCGCATGGCGGCGGCGGTCTCGCCGCCGATGTGGATCGGCGGGTGGGGCTGCTGGACGGGCTTGGGGAACATCTCGCAGTCGGGCAGGTCGTAGGTCTCGCCGTGGAACGAGGAGGGGTTGTCGACCCACAGCGTGCGGAGCACCTCGAGGTACTCGTCGGTGCGCCGGCCGCGTCGCGCCCAGGGCACGTTGAGGACGTCGAACTCCTCCTCGAGCCAGCCGACGCCGATGCCCAGGTCGACCCGCCCGCCCGAGAGCCAGTCGAGCGAGGAGACCTCCTTGGCCACGTAGACGGGGTTGCGCTGGGGGAGGAGCAGCATGGCGGTGCCGAGGCGGACCGTCGAGGTGCGGGCGGCCAGGTAGGTGAGGGTGACGAGGGGCTCGAGCAGCCCGCTCCCGGGCGGCGCCGGGATGCGCCCGTCCTCGGCATAGGGGTAGCGGCTCGCGTACTCCTCGAAGAGCACCACGTGCTCGCCGACCCAGATCGTGCCGATGCCACGCGCCTCGGCCCCCTCGGCGACGGCGTCGAGCAGCTCGGGAGTGGTCATGGGGCTGGCCGTCGGCAGCCACAGGTCGAACCTCACGTCAGGCCCCCAGCCCGCGACGGACGAAGTCGCAGATCTCGTCGGCCGCCCTCGCGGCCGGGATGGGGTCCGGCTCGCCCGCCCGGACCGAGAGGGCGCCGTAGATCTGCTGGCCCACGAGGACCACGGCGCGCTCGGGGTCCACGTCGGCCCGGAAGTCCCCGGTGGCGATCCCCGCGATCACGAGATCCTCGAGCACCCGGATCATGTCGAGCCCGATCATCATGAGGGCGCCCCCCACGGCTTCGGAGCCGGCCGCGGTGGTGGTCGACTGCGTCGCCATGGCGAGGCGGAAGAAGCTCGGGCTCTCGTCGATGCGTTCGAGCACACCGAGGAGGAGCCCGCGCAGCCGCTCCACCGGCGTGGCGGCGTCGTCGACCACGAGCGCGATGGTGTCCTGCAGGCGGTCGTACATGGACTGCACGCAGGCCCGCAGGAGATCGTCCCGGTTGGCGAAGTAGACGTAGACGGTCGAGCGGGCGACCCCGGCCTCGGCGGCGATCTCGTCCATGGAGATGTCGGTCGTGCCGCGCTCGCCGAAGAGCCGGCGTGCCGTGTCCATGATCTGGTCGCGCCGGAAGTCCCGGATGACCTCCTTCAGCGCAT
>CAYWDQ010000144.1:0-7629 GCA_964457065.1 uncultured Acidimicrobiaceae bacterium
GCTGGCAGCCCGAGGTCGACTTCGCCGGCCTCGTCGCCATGATGGTGGAGGCCGACATGGACCTGGTCCGCAAGAGCCTCAGGTAACCGGAGGGGCGCCGCGCTCCTGTCACCCATAGCCGCCACGATCTCGGCCGACCCGGCCGGCGCGCTCGTCGCCTTCGGGGCGGGGATCCTCTCCTTCGTCTCCCCCTGCGTCCTCCCCCTGGTCCCGGGCTACGTCTCCATGGTCTCGGGCCTCTCCGCGGCCGAGCTGGAGGCGGGCGGCGACGGCACCACGCCGTCGACCGCCCTTCGTCCCGTCCTGCGCGGCATCGGTCTGTTCGTGGGCGGCTTCACGATCGTCTTCGTCGCACTCGGCGCCGCGGCGTCGAGCATCGGGCGCCTGCTCGACGCGCACGAGATCGCGCTGACCCATGTGAGCGGTGCGGTGATCATCGTGCTGGGCGCCGTCATGCTGCTGGGCGCGCTGCCCTCGAGCGTCTGGGCCCACGCGGGGACGGGCACGCTCGGTGTGGTCTCGCGCGTCACAGGCGAGCACCGCTTCGACGTGCGGCCGTCCAAGCTCGGCGTGTGGGCCGCCCCGCTGATGGGCATGGCGTTCGCGTTCGCCTGGACACCGTGCATCGGTCCGGTCCTCGGTGTCGTCCTGAGCCTCGCGGCGCGCAACGGGACGCTGCCCGGCGGCGTCCTCCTGCTCTTCGCATACTCGCTCGGCTTGGCGGTGCCCTTCGTGCTCGTGGGGCTGGCCTTCGGCCGGCTGACCGCGACGCTGGCCCGGGCGCGGCACTGGCTTTGGGCCGTTGAGCTCGTGGCCGGCATCATCCTCGTGGTCTTCGGGGTGCTGCTGCTGACGGACAACGTGAGCTGGGTGTCGACGCAGATCTCGAACCTGCTCAACGACCTCGGCCTCGGTCGCCTCTCCAGGAGTTGACGCCCCCGGCCGTGGACGACGGACCCACCGGCGGCGCCCCTCCGGGCCCCGCAGACGTGCTGGGCCGACGGATCGAGGACCTGGCGCGGGGAGCAGCCGGTCCGGTCCTCGTCGCGCTCGACGGGCGCTCGGGTGCCGGGAAGTCCGCCCTGGCGGCCGCCGTCGGCGCCCGCACGGGCGCCCTCGTCATCGACGGCGACGACTTCTACCGGGGCGGGACGGACGAGTACTGGGACACCATGGACGCGCGGCGGAAGATGGAACTGGTCGTCGACTGGCGCCGCCAGCGTGCCGCGCTCGAGCGGTTGCGTCGTGGCGCGGCGGCGACCTGGCGCCCCTACGACTGGGATGCCGACGACGGGAGCCTGGCAGCGGACGTCGCGGGTGGGCCCCGCGACGTGGTCATCCTCGACGGTGCCTACAGCGCCCGAGCCGAGCTGGCTGACCTGATGGACCTGCGTGTACTGCTGCAGGTCCCGCACGACGTCCTTCGGGCACGGCTCCTCGAGCGCGAAGGCGCCGGCTACCGGGCGGAGTGGGAGGCCCGTTGGGGAGCGGCCGAGGACCTGTACTTCGACACGGTGATGCCACCGGAGGCATTCGACCTCGTGCTCGACGGGGCTTGAGCTCGGCCGCTACGGGAAATGCTCGGCGAGCACCTCGGCGAACGTCCGGGCGAACGTGTGGGCATCGCCCGGCCAGCGGGCGGAGACGTAGACGCCGTCCCGCACGACCCAGGCGGGCCGGGGATCGGTCGGGGTGTCCCGGGACCGCCCGCTCGTCTTGCGCCGGTAGTCGGGGATGCCGGGCTCGACGTCGACGAAGTCGCCCGGGTCCGCCAGGGCGCGGGTGACCTCCTGTTGCACCGACATGTAACCGGCGGGCTGTCCCGGCTCCTCCACGTAGGTGCGGTAGTAGTCGGGGTCCCAAAAGCGCGTCCGGCTGGCGAGCTCCCATGCCCTGCGCTCCAGCTGCCACGTCAGCGCCGTGGTGCGGCGGCCGTGGAGCACCGAACGCCCGCTGGCGGGCTCTTTGGCACGCGCCGCCACGAGCACGCCGTGGCAGATCGCCCCGACGGGCCTGCCCGTTCGGAACGAGTCCACGGCCATCTGCTGCACCTCGGGGCTCTCGAGGTAGTCCCGCATCCCACGGGCCCGGTGGCCTCCGGGCAGCACCAGAGCGTCGTAGTCGCTGCGCCGTGCCGCGCCCCAGTGCAGCGGCGATCGGAACGCCGCATCGTCCAGCAGCGCCGAGTAGGCGCGACGGGCCGCTGCGTCGGCGCGCAGGATGCGGCCCATCACCGTCACGTTGCGCACCAGCGGGACCGCGCCCCAGAAGTCGAGGCCCCGGCCCGTGACCATGAGATCGTCCGCCTCCCCGGGCTGCCCCGAAGGCGTCGCGAACACGACGTCGTGGCCGGCGTCCACCAGGATCCGCCAGCTCACGGCCACCTCGGTGGGGTCGAAGTCGCACGCCGGCAGCGGCATCAGCAGGGTCGCCATGGGTGTGACGCACACTACTGAGGCCCGGCCGAGCACCCTCCGGGCGACGGGGATAGCGTCGCCGGCATGAGCGACAGCGACATAGACACCGACACCGCCACCGAACCTCCGGCGATCTTCTCGGCCGACGACGTGATCGAGAAGCTCTGGGTGCAGGCCTTCCAGGGCGAGGTGCTGGGCGAGGCCCTGTTCGGGGGCATCGCGGAGGTCGTCGACGATGCCGAGCACGCCCGCAAGATGCGCGTGCTCGCCACGCTCGAGCTGCGCACCAAGGAGGCCGTCGCACCCTCCCTCGAGCGAGCCGGCATCTCGACCGAGCCCGATGTCGAGATGCTGAGCCTGGCCGAGGCCATGGCCGCCGCATCGGTGGACAGCACCTGGGAGCAGATGATGACCTCCATCGACAGCGTCACCGGTCAGTTCATCCCGCTCTACGAGCGCATCGCAGAGCTCGACCCCGCCGAGCGCGAGGCCGCCGACCTGTTGGTGGCCCACGAGGTCGCCCTGCGCGACTTCGCGCGCGCCGAGCTGGCCGGCCGGACGGACTCGTCTCTGAATCCCGTCAACGCGCTGGCGCACATGGGCTGATCCGTGGTCGCGGGGCCGGACTTCGCGCGCTTCGACCGCCGCCACTACCCGACGCTCACGGTGCGCGAGGGGTATGACGCGTGGGCGCCGACCTACGAGGAGAGCGTCGAGGACATCATGGACGTCGCGCTCTTGGAGCGCATCGGCTCGGTCGCCTGGGACCGGGTCGGACGCGCCGCCGACCTCGGATGCGGCTCGGGTCGCACCGCGGCCTGGCTCCGCACCCGCGGCGGGTTCCCAGTCGACGGGGTCGACATCACGCCCGCCATGCTCGAGCGCGCCCGCGCCCGCGGCCTGCACGACCGGCTCGTCGAGGGCGATGTGCGGCACACCGGGTTGCCCGCCGGCGCCTACGACCTCGTCGTGTGCGTGCTGGTCGACGAGCACCTGCCCGAGCTGGCCGGCCTCTACCGAGAAGCCCGCCGGCTGCTGGGCCGGTCCGGCTCGTTCGTGGTCGTCGGGATCCACCCCTTCTTCGTCATGTCGGTGGGTATGCCGACCCATTTCGACGGTGCCGACGCCGAGCCGGTGGCCATCGAGACCCATGTCCACCTCCCCTCCGAGCACATGGCCGCCGCCGCCGACGCCGGCCTCGCCGCCCGCGAGATGCACGAAGCCCTGGTGGACGACGCATTCGTCCAGCGCAAGCCCGGATGGCAGCCCTACCGAGACTGGCCGTTCAGCTACTCCTGGGTCTGGGCCGTCGCCTGAGAGGGCGGGGCCCGACCCCGCTTGGAACCCCGGGACCGACCCCCCCTACCATGGAGGGGAAGGCCATGGCCCCTGTCGTCCAATTCCGCGCCGCTGTCGCTCTCGCCGGCCGCTTCCCCGCCCTTGCCGGGGTCGACCTCTGCCTCGAGCAGGGTGAGGTCGTCGTCGTCGTGGGCGCCAACGGCGCGGGAAAGACCAGCCTCCTGCGCGCCTGTGCTGGGCTTTTGCCCGTCACCTCGGGCGAGGCGAACGTGCTCGGCGTCGACCTGACCACCGACCACACGTCGGTGCGGCGCTACGTCGGGCTCCTGGGCCATGCCGCCCCCCTCTACGACGAGCTGAGTGCGGCGGAGAACGTCCGCTTCGCCGTCCGCGCCCTCGGGCTCCCCGTCCAGGGCGCGGACGAGGCACTGGAGCGGCTCGGTCTGACGGGCCGTCTGCGGACCACCCCGGCCGGGCGGTTGTCGGCGGGCCAGCGCCGCCGCGTCGCCCTCGCCGCCCTCGTGGCCCGCCGTCCCGCGCTCTGGCTCCTCGACGAGCCCCACGCGGGCCTCGATGCCCCGTCGCGCTCGCTCCTCGGGCAGCTGATCGCCGGCGCGGTGTCGGATGGTGCAACGGTGCTGCTCTCCTCCCACGAGCCCCAGCTCTCGGTGCCCCTGGCCGACCGTGTCGTGTCCATGGGCGGCGGGCGGGTGACCGGCGAGGAGCCGGGCGGCCGCCGCGTCACCCTCACCGCAGTGCCCGAAACCGATTCGGACGCAACCGGCGGCGGCGTGGGAGCGACCAATGTGGCATGACGCGGTGCTCGTGGCGGGAAAGGACCTCCGGATCGAGGCGCGGTCGCGCGTGGGGCTGTGGCAGGTCGTCCCCTTCGCGTTGCTCGTCCTCGTGCTCCTCGCGTTCGCCATCGGTCCGGACCAGGCCGCGCTGCGCCACGCCGCCCCGGGGATCTTCTGGGTCGCCCTGCTGTTCTCGACCGTGCTGGCGATTCAGCGCAGCGTGGCGGTCGAGTCGGGTGAGGGCACGCGCGACGGGCTGCGGCTCTCGGGCATCGACCCGGCGGGGATCTTCCTGGGCAAGGCGGCCGCGGTGGGGCTGCAGCTCCTGGCGCTCCAGCTCGTCCTGTGGGCCGGCGTGACGTTCCTCTTCGACGTGCGGGTCCACGTCGTGTGGCTCGCGGTGACGGCGTCCCTCGTGGCCACCGTCGGGCTCGCGTGTGCCGGCGTGCTCTACGGCGCCCTCTCGGCGGGACTGCGCGTGCGCGACACGCTGCTCCCGCTGCTGGTGCTGCCGGTGTTGGCCCCGGTCCTGCTGGCGGGCTCCAAGGCATGGGAGGCCGCACTGAACGGGAACGCGTCGTCGGGGACCCAGTGGCTGAAGATCCTCGTCCCGTTCGCGGTGATCTACCTCGTCGTGGGGCTCGTCCTCTACGGGCCGCTGCAGGAGGCCGCATGAGCGAGCCCGTGCGTGTGCGCCGCCGGCCGCGCTGGCTCGACGTGGTCGGCATCCTCGGTGCCGTCGCCATGGGGTTCACGGTGTGGCTCGGGCTGTGGGTGACGCCGCCCGACGTCGTGCAGGGGAACCTGGCCCGGTTGCTCTACATCCACCCGCCCATCGCGACGGTGGCGCTGTACTGGGTCGGCCTCGTCGCCGCCGGTGGCAGCCTGCTGTACCTCTGGCCACGCACGCGCTCCTTGTTCTGGGACCGGCTCGCCGCGTCCGCGGTCGAGGTCGGTGCGGTGTTCTCGGCGCTGACCCTGGTGACCGGGTCGCTGTGGGGCCGGCCCGCCTGGGGTGTCTGGTGGACGTGGGACGCCCGGCTGACGTCGACCGCCCTGCTGTTGCTCCTCGAGATCGGCTACATGGCACTGCGGCGCGTGCCCGCCGAGCCCGCCATCCGGGCGCGCCGCTGTGCGGTGGCCGCCCTGCTCATCGCGATCGACATCCCGATCGTCCACTTCTCCGTCGACTGGTGGCAGACCCTGCACCAGGGCGGCACCGTGCTCGATCCCGGCTTCGACCTCCACGTGCACGGGATCATGCTGTGGACCCTCGGGCTCGGCTTCCTCGCCTTCTCGCTGATCTTCGTCTGGCTCCTCGGTGTGCGCTACCAGGTCGAGGTCCTCCAGGACGCGGTCGGGGACCAGGAGCTCGAGGTCTCGCTGACCGAGCGCTGGAGCGAGGACACCGAGCTGGTGGGAGTCGGCTCCGGCGATCGTGAGCCGCACCCGGGCGGTGGTGCGCCGTGAGGTACGTCGACGCCGGCTATGCCGTCGCGCTGGCTTCCCTGTTCGTCTACGCGATCGGCCTGGTCCTGCGCCGGCGGCGCTGGGCCCGGGCGCTCAAGGTG
Source organism: uncultured Acidimicrobiaceae bacterium (assembly GCA_964457065.1). Lineage (GTDB taxonomy): Bacteria > Actinomycetota > Acidimicrobiia > Acidimicrobiales > RAAP-2 > Bog-473. The sequence goes on from CAYWDQ010000144.1 coordinate 6,085, forward strand.
TCGGAGGCGCCGGCTCCCGGGGCGGACGGCGTGCCGGGGCCCGGCGATCGACTGTGACCGGCACGACCACGGAGCCCAGCCCGCCCCCCAGCCCGCCGAACTCAGACGTCCGCCAGGGGCCGGCGATGCCGCCGCCACGGCGCCGGCGGCGCCTCAGCCGGCGGCTGCTGGGCGTGTTCGCCCTCCTGATCGCCGCCTTCGTCTTCCTGCTGGCCGAGGGGCTCGGTAGCTCGCTCAACTACTTCGACACGGTCGACCAGGCCCTCGCCCACCGGGCGTCGCTCGGCACGCAGACGTTCCGACTGGAGGGCACGGTGGTCCCGGGCACCATCCGCGCCACCTCGTCGGGCTCCGACTTCAGCATCTGCCAGGGCCCGAACGTCGTGCACGTCACCAACACCGGCAGCCCGCCCCAGCTCTTCCAGGCCCGGATCCCGGTCGTCGTCGTCGGCCACTTCACGTCCCCCACGTCGACGCGCTTCGTGTCCAACACCATCATGGTCAAGCACTCGGCGAACTACAGCGCCCAGTACCCCGGCCGGGTGGCCAAGGCGACCGGAGCGGTCTGCTGATGGTCCTCCACTGATGGTCGACGCCCATCTCGGGACGATCGGGGTGTGGCTCGCCTTCCTGGCGAGCGTCGCCGGGGCCGTCGTGATCGTCACCGGACTCGTGACCCGCCGCAACGCCGGCGGCCCCTCGCCCGCCGCGACGACGGCGGGACGGGTCGCCGGCGACGGTCGGCTGCTGGCCCCCGTGATGCTCGTCGGTGCGCTGCTCGCCACCGGGGCGATGGAGCACGCGCTGGTCACTCACGACTTCACGCTGGTGTTCGTGGCCGAGAACAACAGCACGGTGACCCCGCTGCTGTACTCCATCACCGGCATGTGGTCGGCACTGGCGGGGTCCATCCTGTTGTGGGGGCTCATCCTCGCCGTGGTCTCCACCGTCTTCGTCTGGCGGTACCGCCGTCAGGCCGCCGATCCCGTGATCCGCTGGGCCTCCCTCGTCCTCTACGTGGTCTCCGCCTTCTTCTTCGGCCTGATGGTCGGCCCCGCCAACCCGTTCGTCACCGCTCCCGGCGCGACGCAGGGCCTCGGGCCGAACTCGCTCCTCCAGGACAACCCGCTGGTGGCCATCCACCCACCGCTCCTCTACGTCGGGTTCGTGGTCTTCACCGTCCCCTTCGCGTTCGCGATCGGCATGCTGGCCACGGGTCGGGTGGGGGACCGCTGGCAGATCGAGTGCCGCCGCTGGACCCTGGTCGCGTTCACCTTCCTCTCCGTCGGCATCGTGCTGGGCGCCTGGTGGTCCTACCAGGTGCTGGGCTGGGGCGGGTTCTGGGGCTGGGACCCGGTCGAGAACGCGGCCCTGCTCCCCTGGCTCTGCGGCACCGCCTACCTGCACTCGGTCCTGGTGCAGGAGCGGCGCGGTCTCATGCGCGTGTGGAACCTCTCGCTGTCCATCGCCACCTTCGCGCTCACCATCCTCGGCACGTTCCTCACGCGCTCGGGGGTGATCACCTCCGTCCATGCGTTCTCGGAG
>CAYWDQ010000145.1:0-7615 GCA_964457065.1 uncultured Acidimicrobiaceae bacterium
GCCTGCTCGACCATCCCGCCGAGCCGGCGACGGTGCGGGCCCGGCCGATGGGGGAGATGTTCGTGCCCGGCCCGGGCGCGCTTGAGGTCCACGTGCACCTGGGCCCGGGTGCGCAGTGGGTGCCCGAGACCGTTCCCGTGCGAGCAGTGGCGCACGACGAGGACGGTTCGGTGACCGACGTGGTGCTCGACGTCTCCGGCATGGCCTGGTTCGAGCGGTTGCTGTTGCAGCTCGGCCCCGCCGCGCGCGTGGTCAGCCCACCTGAGCTCTCGGGGCTGGCCGCGGCTGCCGCGCGCCGGGTGCTGGCGCGCTACGACGCATCCGAGCACTGAATCCCGCTCGCACCGCGGCAACTAGCGTCTGCCCCATGAGCGACATGAGCGACTTCAACCGCGGCATCATCGAGGAGTTCCGGGCCAACCACGGGGTGGTCAGGGGCCCGTTCGACGGTGCGCCCGTCGTGCTGCTGACCACGACCGGTGCCCGCACGGGGCAGAAGCGGGTGAACCCCCTGGTCGGCCTCGTGGAGGACGGCACGCTCTACGTGTTCGCGTCCAAGGCGGGCGCACCGACCAACCCGGACTGGTACCACAACCTGCTCGCGCATCCCGATGTCGAGGTCGAGTTCGCCGACGAGCGCTTCGGCGCCGTCGCCACCCCGATCACCGGCCCCGAGCGGGATCGCCTGTTCGCCGCACAGGTGGAGCGGATGCCGGGCTTCGGGGACTACGAGAAGGCCACCGAGCGGGTCATCCCCGTCGTCGAGCTGCGCCGCCAGGCCTGAGCCCCGGCCGACCGTTCATCCCCGCCCGGTGAGCGGGGGAGCGAGAGGAGCCGGATGCTCGGCGTCCACGGCGTGGGCAGAGACGGGGCGGACTACTACCTCTCCGACCCGGCCCGTGAGCTCCCCGAGCCCGTGCCCGGTCACTGGACCGGCGCCGCCGCGGCCGCGCTCGGTCTGGAGCGCGCGCCCCATCCCGAGGAGTTCCGCCGGCTGCTCCGGGGGCACCAGCCGCGGACAGGGCAGCCGATGGGCTCGGGCCGGGCCAGCCTGGCGGCATTCGACCTGACGTTCAGCGCACCGAAGTCGGTCAGCGTGCTCTTTGCCCTCGGCGGAGAGGAGGCCGCACGCCGCGTGGTCGAGGGCCATGCCGCAGCAGTGGCCGGCGCGCTGGGCTACCTGGAGGAGCACGGGGTCACGGCCACCAGGCGGTCCGGGCCGGAACGCAGCGTGGTGGCGACCACCGGGATGATCGCAGCGGAGTTCACCCACGGCGTCAACCGCAACGGCGACCCTCATGTGCACAGCCATGTGGTGATGGCCAACCTCGTCCACGCTGCCGACGGCCGCTGGAGCGCGTGCGACGGGCGCGGGATCGCCGCGCACCGCCCGGCGGCGTCGGAGGTGTACGCCGCGCATCTGCGCGCGGCGCTCTCGTCGGCGCTCGGTGTCTCCTGGGCGGGAACGCCCGGTCGGCCGTACGAGGTCGTGGGTGTCATGCCCGAGCTGCTCGGGGAGTTCTCCTCGCGCGCAGCCGACATCCACCGTCGCATGCACGAGGTGGGCGCACACTCGGCGCGGGCCGGCCGCGTGGCGTGGGCGGCCACCCGCCCCGCCAAGCGGCCCTCGAGGTCCTACGCCGAGCTCGCACCCGAGTGGGCGCGGCGGGCCCGTGCCGTCGGGGGCCCCATGGAGCTCGGGCGGGCCACCGGACACCCGCCACCGACACCGTGCCTGGTGGACGAGCACCGCTTCGCCGCGGCCATCTCGCTCACCCCCCACGGCGGCGCCCGGCGGCGCGACGTCGTAGCCGCCTTCGCCGCTGCGGCGCCCCTGGGCGTCGAGGCGGCCCCTCTCGCTCGCCTCGTCGACCATTGGGTACCCGACCCTTCCGTCGGCGTGGCCGAGACGCTCCATCACCGCCGGGACGTCGTGCCGGCGAACCATGTCCTGGGCGCGCTCGGGCCCCGTCCGCTGAATCCGACCGACCACGCGCTGTGGGTCGGGGCCGCCGCCGCGTTCAACGCCTACCGGGACCGTTGGGGCCTCGACCGTGTCACGGCGACGCTCGTGGCTCCGGGCTCGACGTCTGGGCTGTCGTCGCTGTCGGCGCCCCGTCTGGCCGATCACCTCCGCACCGCGCGGCATCTCGAGGCGGTGCGGGCCCGGCTCGGGCGGCGCCAGCCCGCCGAGGTCGACCTCGGCATCGGACGCTGAGTCAGCGGCCCAGCTGTGGGACGTCATCCCGGGCCAGCTCTGGTACGGGCGCCACGAGCTCGCGCCAGGGTGAGTGCTCGTGCGAGGGCGTCAGCGAGACCTGCTCCACCTCCTTGTGCGGGCCGAGGACGAGCGCGCGGCCCGGAGCACCCCGCGCCACTTCGTCCACGGGCAGGCGAGGCTGCCGGGCCGATCCGACCGATGTCGAGGGCCGGATGCGACCCCATCGGTCGACGGCCTGGCTCACTGTCGCCGTCTGCACCTCACGGTCGCCGGCGAGGGCGCTGATGTCACGCAGCGTCGACGTGTCGGCGATCCCCCGCAGGACGACGGTCGTCCCGAACAACGACAGGAACCCGTCCGCTGCCTGGCCCCAGCGCACCCGCGCCTGGGACAGGTCCTGCAGGCAGGCGAGCACCAGCAGGCCCTGGCCGGCTCCTTCGCTGACCATGGCGGGGAGGTCGGGGATGGGAGCGATGTTGGCGACCTCGTCCAGAGCGAGGAGGGTGGGTGGGCCGCCAATATCGTCGCGGGCCCGGGCGTACGCGGCATCGCGCACGTCACCGATCGTCCCCACCACGAGCGGGGCGAATTGGTGCTGCCGCCGTCCGGTCGAGCACACGTAGAGGGTGTGTGGGCCGCCGCAGAACTCTTCGAGATTCAGGGGCGCCATGCGCGTCGACGCCAGGGCGCCCTCGGTGCGGTAGGCGGCGAGGACGCCCGATGTGGTGGACCAGATGCCCGACTGCTCCCTGGGGTCCGTGGTCACGATCCCGCCGAGCAGATTCGTGGCCGGGGCGTCCTCGCCGGCGCCCGCGGCGAGAATTTCGAGGGCGGCCGCTCCGTCGTGGCGGTCGATCCACTGGAGCACGTCCCGCATGGAGAGTCGCTCCCTGGCGGCGGCATGGAGGAGGGTCGAGAGCAGCGCTCCCGCACGCTCGGTCCAGTGGTGCTCTCCAGCGCGTGAGCCGGTCAGTCGGCTCGCACCCACCATCGCGTCGGCGGTCACGACCGCTGCGTCCCAATGCGAGGCCGTTGTCAGCGGCGACCAGCCGACGCGTTCGACACCGCGCGGGCAGGCGACCTCACCGCTCGGGTCGTAGAGGAACGCCCAACCATCGCGGCTGCGCGAGGACGCGGTCGCCCGCATGACGTCGGGCTTGGTCGAGGTCGAGACGACCGGCCCCTCGGAGAGCAAGATATTGGGTATGACCAGGGAGGATGTCTTCCCTGACCTTGGTGGGCCGAGGACCAGCGTCGAACGCTCCGCGCCGGCCCAAGCCCAGCCGCGTGTGCCGGTTCCAACATAGATGCTGTGGCGCGCGTAACGGTGGACCTCACGAAGTGCCGCGGTCGAAATCAGGCACGGATCCGCCGTGTCGACATGCCCATGAGCATCGCGTTCCATCCATGTGATGTTTGCGTTCGGGAACCAAGAATTCCAGAGGACATATCGGCCAAAGCGGCGACAACTGAAGCGCAATCGAGTCGCGCGAGCGCAGCATGCACCTCAATTGCGTGTATGACACGTTGTGAATCGAAGGTCACTCACGAACGCAAAATGACCGCGCAAACAAAGAATGCTTGACCTGGACACGTTCATAACAGAAGAATGTGTCTACCCGAAGTGTGAGGGAGGGTTGACATGTGCTGCGACACAACGACGTGTGGCGCGCAAACGAAAGTTGTCGGATCGCTTTCGTGCGCGCCTTGCGACGTGCAGCGGCGTGTCAGTTCGACGCCGCAACTCGGGGAACCAAGCCGGTACGGCCTGAGGCGGCGGTGTCCATGACATCACCGCAACCGCGTCGTCCGGCGCAGTTGACAGTGAATCCGGTGCGGCAGTGCGCACGGCGTGGGGCAGTCGACCCCGGCGTGGCGCAGGCTTCATCTCTATTCAGTGACCATGCTCCTAGGGAGGTGCACCTGTGGCAGTAGCCGCAAAGAGAAGGGCCCCAGCCAGAAAGGCAGCTAAAAAGCGGGCCCCGGCAAAGAAGGCAGTTAAGCGCGCACCGGCCAAGAAGGCCGTCAAGCGGACCCCGGCCAAGAAGGCCGTCAAGCGGGCTCCGGCTCGCAAGGCGACCAAGAAGCGGGCTCCCGCGAAGAAGGCCGTCAAGCGGGCTCCGGCTCGCAAGGCGACCAAGAAGCGCGCTCCTGCGAAGAGGACCGCCAAGCGGGCTCCGGCTCGCAAGGCCACCAAGAAGCGCGCGCCGGCGAAGAAGGCGGCCAAGCGGGCCCCGGCCCGCAAGGCCACCAAGAAGCGCGCGCCGGCCAAGAAGGCGGCGCGTCGTGCGCCCGCCCGCAAGGCGGCCAAGCGTCGCTAGGCGGTACGTTCCATTCGGAACACGTGAGACCGGGGGCCCACGGGCCCCCGGTTCCGCGCCCGGGGCTCGGTCAGAGGCTCTCGCCCAGCTCCGCGACGTCGGCCGGCCAGTCGACGTCGTAGGCGAGGTCCGGGTGGCGCAGGACGCGTACTCCGAGGCCCAGGCGGGTGGCCTCGGCCCGGTGCGCCCGGAAGGACCCGGGGCCGTAGGCGAACCGGAAGTCGGTTGCGGCGGGCAGCCGCAGCACGTTGGTCCCGTCGTCGCGGCGGTCCGGGACGAGGGTCACACCCTCGAAGGGAGGCAGTGCACCCAGCCCGCGCGCCCGGGGCAGGTCACCGTGGGCCACCGTCACCCACAGCGCTCCGGCCCGGGCCAAACGGTCGACGCCGGCGCGCACAGCCCCGTTGAGCCCCTGTCCGGGCTCCCACATCACGGACGCGCCGAGGTCCGACGCCCATTGGGCGACGTCCTCGTCGTCGCACACGACGGCGACGGGGAGCGGGGCGCAGGCGGACACTACGTGCGTGGCCATGGCCCGGACGAGACGGACGCGCTCGGGGTCCGCCAGCGCGGAGCCCAGACGGCGTTTGGCCTGGTGGAAGGCCTTGACCGGGACGAGCACCACCTCGGGCCCCAGGCGGGCGTCAGGAGGCGCCGCCGAGTTCCGCGCTCTCGGCATGGTCGCCTCCGGCACCCGGCCAGTGTACGGGTGAACGCAGGAGGTGCTCCGGGGTCGCCGTAATGTCTTGTCAATGAACGAGCGGGTGGCGGTCATCGGAGCCGGGTCGTGGGGGACTGCCGTGGCGACGATCGTGGGCGGCATGCATCCTGCGTCGCTGTGGGTGCGTTCCCCCGAGCTCGCCGCGACCATGCGCGACACCCGCGAGAACGCGACGTACCTGCCGGGCATCAGGATCCCGGACGGGCTCTCTGTGACCGCAAGCCTCAAGGAGGCGGTCGAGGGTGCGGGAATCGTCTTCATGGCCGTGCCGTCGCATGGGTTCCGCTCGGTCCTGGCCGGGGTGCGACCGGTGGCCGACGCACTGGAGGCCGTCGTGAGCCTGGCCAAGGGAATTGAGATCGGCACCAATCTGCGAATGTCGCAGGTTGTGGCCGACGTGCTCCCGGGCGTCGCCGCCGGTGTCCTCACCGGGCCGAACCTGGCCCGCGAGGTGGCGCAGGGACACCCTGCGGCCTGCGTGATCGCGCTCCCGGACGAGGGCCTGGCGTGCCGCGTCCAGGCGCTCGTGCACACCCGCACCTTCCGTGCCTACACGGGCACCGACGTCGTCGGCTGTGAGATCGCCGGCGCCACCAAGAACGTGATGGCCATCGCTGCGGGCATCGGCGACGGGCTCGGCCTGGGCGACAACACCCGGGCCGTCCTGATCACCCGCGGCCTGGCCGAGCTGGGCCGTCTCGGCGTCACCCTGGGCGGGAAGGTGCTGACCTTCGGCGGCCTGGCCGGCGTGGGGGACCTGGTAGCGACATGCGCCAGCCCGAAGAGCCGGAACCGGATGGTGGGGTTCGCGCTGGGTGAGGGACGATCGCTCGACGACATCGTGAGCGGCATGCACATGGTGGCCGAGGGCGTCAAGAGCGCCGGCCCCCTGGTGGGGTTGGCCCGCGCCCACGGCGTCGAGATGCCCATCGCGGAACAGGTCCAGGCGATCGTCGAGGGGCGGTGCTCTCCCGCCGACGCGCTCATGAACCTGATGTCCCGCCCGTCGAGGCCCGAGTGGGACGAGACGCTGCTGCGGGGGCTCTCCGAATGAGCGGTCTCTTCCACAGCTACGAGATCTTGCCCGACACCGACGACCGCTCCCGGCGCGAGGCTGCGTTGGCGCACGTCAGGGAGATCCTGCTGATGCACGGGGCCACCGAGGACGAGATCGACCGCGCCGTGGCGGACGACGTGATCGACCTCTTCGTGGCGGAGCGCATGCTTGTCCCGTCGCGACGCCGCTACACGCGGGCCGAGGTGGCCGAGCTCACGGGTGTCGACCAGGTCAAGCTCGAGCGGTTCTGGCGTGCTCTCGGTTTCGCCGGTGTCGACGACGACGAGCGCGTCCTGACCGACCTCGACCTCGAGGCGGTGCGCATCTTCCAGGGCATGCAGGCCCTGGGCGCCACCGAGACGGACACGGCGCTCCAGATGGCGCGTGTCATCGGCTCCTCCATGTCCCGCATCGCCGAAGCCGAGCTCGTGCCGGGCAACATGATCAGCGCAGAAATGGACCCGGTGATGTCCGCCGAGGCATTCGCCAGCATCGCCGACGAGACCATTCCCGCCATGGCCAAGCTCCTCGAGTTCGTGTGGCGGCGCCAGGTGGCGGCCGGCATCCAGCGCAGCATGATGCTGCGCAGCCACGGTCTCGCTCCCGGCCAGAGCCCGATCATGGCCGTGGGCTTCGCCGACATGGTGGGATTCACCCTGCTCAGCCAGCACCTGAGCGATGAGGAGCTGGCTGCTGTGGTGCGGCGCTTCGAGGAGATCTCCCACGACATCGTCACCGCCGCCCGGGGCCGGGTGGTCAAGATGATCGGCGATGAGGTCATGTTCGTGGTGGACCACGTCGCCAATGCGGCGCGGATCGGCCTGGACCTGGCCGACGCCTACGCCGACGACGACCTCCTTTCCGACGTGCGGGTCGGGCTGGCCTGCGGCCCCGTCCTGCTGCGCGACGGGGACTGTTTCGGGCCCACCGTGAACCTGGCCCACCGGATCGTCAACATCGGCAACCCGGGGACGGTCCTCATGTCCGACGACTTCCACACCGCGTTGACCGCCGAAGCGCCCGACGAGTTCACCGCGAAGCCGCTCCGGCCACGGCTGCTCAAGGACCTCGGCCGCGTGCAGCTGTGGTGGTGCGGCCGGCCCGGTCAGGAGGCCGATGGCACCGGTGCCGCCGCCGACCGGCGGAGGAACGTGCGCTGGGAGCGCCTGTCCGAGGTCCTGAGGGACCTCGAGGAGCTGCGCGGCGTCGGAGAGCGCCTTCTCACCGCCAACCGGGGCGGCGGATCAGTCGTCGCGCAGCCTGGCGGTGGCGATGCCGAAGGCACGTAGCTCGAA
>CAYWDQ010000146.1:0-3421 GCA_964457065.1 uncultured Acidimicrobiaceae bacterium
GAGCGCGCCCATGGCGGCGTCGACATGGGCGCGATAGCGCGCGATCTCCTCGATGCCAGGTCGCGAGAGGAGTCCTCGTTCCGGTCGGGGATGGCGGGCGCCGACGGCCTCGTAGTACGAGTTGAAGATGTAGGCGTACGCATCGTCGAAGGCGCTGTACCCGCCGTCGTACTCCCCGAGCACGAACGTCTCGAAGAACCACGTGACGTGGGCCCGATGCCATTTCGTCGGGCTGACGTCGGGCATCGTCTGCACCGTCTGGTCCTCGGCGCTGAGGACGGACGCCAGCCGTTCGGTGGTGGCCCGGACCCGGGCGTAGGACTCGGGGAGGTCGGGCGGCGCCGCTCGATCGCTCTTCTGCATGGATTACGTCCCTTCGCCACCGCACCCGGAGCGGTCGCACGCAGGCTGCACGATTGCGGTTCACCCTACCCACGTGGGCGTCAGGAGAGTCACATTTGCCGCATGTAATTTCTCCGGGTTTTCGCCGGACCGAAAGTCCAGGTAGAACGGGCTTTTCCGGAGCGGGCGCTCAGCCGGTCAGGCCAGGACCTTGTGGCGGAAGTTCCGCAGCCCGAGGACCAGGAAGATGACGCTGAAGCCGATGATGGCCGGGTAGATCACGTACAGGTGCATGTGGGCGGCGTTGGTGAACGCGGCTCGCATCCCGTCGTTGATGTAGATGAGCGGATTGATCAGCACGATGATCTGCAGCCAGTGGACGGGACCGACCTTGACGGGTGCCAGCCGGGTCCACTGGTAGTAGGTGCCGCCCAGGAAGGTGATGGGCAGCACGATGAACCCGAACATGAGGCCCAGGTTGCGCGGCTCGAACGACGTCCCCAGCAACAGTCCGAGGGACGCCATGCACACGCACGAAAGCGGGACCAGGGTGACGATGAGCAGCCAGTGGAGGTTGATCTGGGCCTCCACGCCGGCCGCGTGCACCACGGATGCGATGGGGAGCACGATCGCCGCCGAGATCAACCCCTGCGCGCCCCCGGAGATGACCTTGGAGATGGCCACCAGCCAGATGGGGCACGGGGCCTGCACCCGGTCCTCGATTTCACGCGTGAAGCCGAACTCCTGGGCCAGCGGCATCGCCACGGCCTGGATGCCCTGGAACATGATCGACAGCCCGACCACGCCGGGCACGAGGACGGTGGCGAACGCGGACTCTGCGCCCGGGACCCCGCTGGCGGCGCCGATGCCCTGGCCGATCTTGGGGAACACGTAGAGGAACACGAAGCAGAGCAGGAAGGGTTGCACCAGGGTGCGCACCGTGAACTCGAACTTGTGCTTCCAGAGCACGACGAGGTCACGCAGGATCAGCGCGTGCAGCGACGTCCAGCTGGCCGCGGGTGCCGAGCGGGTTGGCTTCAGCTCGACATTGTGCGAGCCGGGCCCCCCGAAGGTGTGCACGGTGACGGACGGGGACGTGGTGGCTGCCATCAGTCGCGCAGCTCCTTTCCGGTCAACCCGATGAAGACCGTCTCGAGCGTGGGTTCGGTCACGGAGAGGTCAGCCAGCGAGAAGCCGGCGGCCTCCGCGGCCTCCACGACGCGCGGGACGAGTCGATCGGTGCCGTGGATCTGCAATTCGACGCCGTCTGGGATCTGACGGGTGCGGGTGAGGCCCTCGAGGCGCTCGCTGAACGCGTCGGCCAGCTGCTGGGTGTCCCCGGCGGCCTTCACGGTCACGATGGTGTCGGCACCGACGCTTCGCTTCAGCTCCGCCGGCGTGTCGAGGGCGAGGATCTTGCCGTGGTCCATGATGGCGAGGCGGTCGCACAGCTTGTCGGCTTCCTCCATGTAGTGCGTCGTGAGCAGGATGGTCTGGCCCTCGGCGTTGAGGCCGCCCAGCAGCTCCCACAACGCCAGGCGGCCCTGAGGGTCGAGTCCCGCGGTGGGCTCGTCGAGGAAGAGCACGGCCGGACGGTGGAAGATGGCGCGGGCCACCATCAGGCGCTGCGCCATCCCGCCCGAGAGGGCGTAGACCGACGCCTTGGCGAACCGGGTCAGCTGGAAGCGCTCGAGCAGCTCGTCCGCTGTCTGGCGGCACTCACGAGTGCCCATGCCGAACAGTCGGCCGTGGAAGTAGAGGTTCTCCCAGGGCGTGAGCTGGCGGTCCAGGGTGTTCTGCTGGGACACGACGCCGATCAACTGCTTGACCAGTGTCGGGTGCTTCACGACGTCGATGGCTCCGACGAAGGCCTGCCCGGCGGAGGGGATGACCCTCGTGGTGAGGACCCCGACCGTGGTCGTCTTGCCGGCACCGTTGGGACCGAGGAGGCCGAAGACCTCCCCGGTCCCGACTTGCAGGTTCAGCTCGTCGACGGCGCGGAAGTCCGTGCCCTGGTACGTCTTGGTCAGACCCACGGTCTCGATGATCGGCACGCCCCGCCCGGGGGACGCGGCGTCGCTCGACGGTGCGGTGGTCGTGGTCATGGCCTGGCGTGCACAGTACCGGCCTGCCGGCGGGCCGTCAGTCCTCGGCCAGGATCTGGTACAGCTCCTTGCGGGCCTTCTGGATCACCGCGATGCCGCGCTCGACCTGTGACTTCTGGCCATCGCCCGCCAATTGCTTGGCGGCGCTCATGAGTTGGCCCACGCCGAGGCGCAGTGCCCGGACCTCGTCGTCCGACTCGTCGGCCGCCTGCCAGGGGAGGGAGGCCTTCTCGGCCTCGGCCCGCCCCGTGTCGGTGAGCGTGTAGGTGCGGCTGCCTTCGACATCGGCCGACTGCACCAGGCCCTCGTCCTCGAGCATCTGGAGGTGCGGGTAGACCGAACCGGGGCTCGGGCGCCACAATCCGCCGCTCAGCTCCTCGAGCCGGCGCATGACCTCGTACCCGTGAGCCGGCTCGTCGCGCAGGGCGACCAGGATCGCCGTCCGGATGGCGCCCCGGGGCATCCTCCGGCCGCCGCCCCAGCCGCCTCGCTCGCCACCCCACCGGCCGCGGGGGCCCCGCATGCCGCGCCCGCCGAACGGGCGGAACTGGTGGTCGTGGTCGTGCGGGTGGCCGTGCTCGTGGTCATGGGCCTGGTCGTGTTCGTGTTGGTGTGCCATGGGATGACTCCTCGTTCTTCGGTCCCACCGGGACTCGTTCTGTCGTTTAGTGTAACACTAACGATATATCAGAATATTTCAAGCTATCCCGAAAATTATCTTCAACCCTCGTTCCCGACCGTCTGGCGCAGGCGGGCCAGGCGGTCGAGGACCTCCTCGGCTTCGGCGACGAACCGGCGCACCAGGTCGCCCGCCGGCACGAGCTCGGAGATCGCGCCGACACCCTGCCCGGCCGGGTAGCACTCCTTGTCGACGTCGACGCCGTCCGTGAAGGAGTCGCCCCCGAGATGCATCGTCCCGTTCCCGTAGGAGACGCCCAGCTGCTCGGGGAATTTCTTCAGCTCGTCGGGGTGGG
>CAYWDQ010000146.1:3431-7569 GCA_964457065.1 uncultured Acidimicrobiaceae bacterium
CGTAATAGTCGGTGTACTCGTTGCGCACCACGCGCATCGTCTTGCCCGAGTAGGCGCGACTGACGGTCGTCTGATCTTCCCGGCTGGCCAGAAGCGTCTCCTTGTACCCGAGCACGCCCCGGGCCTCGGGCGTCGCGATGAAGCGGGTGCCCACCCAGATGCCGTCCGCGCCGAGCGCAAGCGCGGCGGCCAGGCCGCGGCCGTCGAAGATGCCGCCGGCAGCGGCCACCGGTACCCGGGCGCCGACCGCATCGACGACCTGAGGCACCAGGGGCAGCGATGCCACCTGGCCCGTGTGCCCTCCCGCTTCTGTGCCCTGCGCGACCACGAGGTCACAGCCGGCTTCGACGGCCCGCACCGCGTGCTCCACCTTCCCGCACATGCTGACCACGAGCACGCCGTGGCGGTGGCAGAGGTCGACCACCTCCGTCGGCACGCCCAGCCCGGCCACGAAGGCCGACGCACCGCCCTCGATGATGACCTCGACCTGCTCGGTCAGGCCGCCCGGCATGGCCGTGAGGAGATCGACCCCGAAGGGCTTGTCGGTGGCGTGGCGCACGGCGGCGATCTCCTCCGCCATCTTCTCGTCGCCCATGGTGGACGCGCCCAGGCACCCGAAGCCACCGGCCGCCGAGACGGCTGCCGCCAGTGCCGAGTAGGACACGCCCCCCATGCCGGCCAGCATGACGGGGTGCTCCACCCCGAGGAGCTCGGTGAGGCGAGTACGCATGGTCCTTGACCTTCTTCCGTCCGATTCGGTGCCCGTCGCGGTGCGACGGGCGGCATCCGCCGCGGGGACCGTAGCGCGGGTTGCCGCGGGTCGAGATGCGGTGGGCCGCTCCCGCCGGGACCGGTCCGGCGGCAGGTGGCGGCGTGCCGCCATGGTTGCATTCGGACCAGGACGTTCCTACTGTGAGCCGATCGTGGCCGAGGTGGGGAGGTGGGTGTGAGCGTCGCCGCAGCACCGCCCGTGGCCGAGAAGATCACCAAGCGCCGGCTGTGGCTGATCCTCGGTGCCCTGCTGCTGGGCATGCTCCTGGCCGCCCTCGACCAGACCATCGTCTCGACCGCGTTGCCCACCATCGTGGGGGACCTGCACGGGGGGTCGCACCTGGCCTGGGTGGTGACCGCCTACCTGCTGGCGTCGACGGTGTCGACGCCGCTGTGGGGGAAGTTGGGGGACCAGTACGGCCGCAAGACCTTCTTCCAGGCCTCGATCGTCATCTTCGTCATCGGTTCGGCCCTGGCCGGGTTCAGCCACACCATGACCGAGCTGATCGCCTTCCGCGCCGTGCAGGGCCTTGGCGGCGGCGGTCTGATGGTCGGGGCCCAGACGATCATCGGCGACGTCGTGTCGCCGCGCGACCGCGGCCGCTACATGGGCCTGTTCGGCGCCATGTTCGCCGTCGCCACCGTGATCGGGCCGCTCATCGGCGGCCTGTGCGTGACCTACCTGTCGTGGCGCTGGGTCTTCTACATCAACCTGCCCCTCGGGATCCTGGCGCTGTTCGTCACCGGCGCCGTGCTGCCCGGCCACTTGCGCCGGGTCCGCCACGCCATCGACTACGCGGGGGCGCTGCTGCTGGCCGCCTCGGCGACGTCGCTCATCCTCTTCGCCAGCCTGGGCGGGATCTCGTGGGCGTGGGCCTCTGCGCCGAGCATCGCCTGCGCCGTCGCCGGCGTCGTGCTCGCGCTCGCGTTCCTCTACGCCGAGAAGGTGGCGGCCGAGCCGGTGATCCCGCTCAAGCTCTTCCGGGTGCGGGTCTTCAACGCGGCCAGCTCCATCGGCTTCGTCATGGGGTTCGCCATGTTCGGGGCGCTCACGTTCCTCCCGCTGTTCATGCAGAACGTCAAGGGCGTCAGCCCGACCGTCTCGGGCCTGCGCATCCTGCCGCTCATGCTCGGGATGCTCGGCGCATCCGTCATCTCGGGCCGGCTGGTGACCCGCTGGGGCCGCTACAAGGTCTTCCCGGTCGTCGGCATGGCGTTGATGACGGTGGGGGCGTACCTGCTGTCGCTCATCGACGCCTCGATCAACAACTGGGTGCTCGCCTGCTACATGTTCGTCTTCGGGGTGGGCATGGGCCTGACCATGCAGGTCCTCGTCGTGGCGGTGCAGAACTCGGTGTCCTACCAGGACCTCGGGGTGGCGACCAGCAGCGCGACGTTCTTCCGCATGATCGGGGGATCCTTCGGCACAGCGGTCTTCGGTGCCATCTACACGATCGTCTTCACCCACACCCTCGCGCCGACGCTGGCCAAGGTCCCGGCGTCCATCCTCCGGTCGTTCAACCCGCAGACGATCAACCCGGCGATCCTCGACAGGCTCAAGTCGACCGCCGAGGGTCTCCTCTTCTACGGCAAGTACATCGACGCGGTGACGCATGCGGTGCAGGTCGTGTTCCTCGTCGCCGTGCCGATCTGCTTCTTGGCGTTCCTGCTCAGCTTCCTGCTGCCCGAGGTAGAGCTCCGCAAGACCGTGCAGACCGTCGACGTCGGTGAGGTGCAGGGGGCGCCGCAGCACCGCTCGTCGCTCCAGGAGATACAGCTCGCGCTCGAGCGGGTGTCGGCCCGGGAGAACCGGCCGGAGCTCTACCGCACCCTGGCGCAGCGGGCCGGCATCGACCTGCCGCCGCGGTCGTGCTGGCTGCTCTACCGGTTGGCCGACCAGCCGGCCGCGAGCGTCTCCGACGTGGCCGAGCGGCTGAAGGTCGATCCCGAATTGATCCAGCCGGGCGTCGACGGGTTGGTCTCGGCCGGCATGATCGACGAGCGGGGCCAGGGCGACCAGCGCGACCTGCACCTCACGGCCGCGGGCAGGACGGCGCTCGACAAGCTGACCGAGGCCCGGCGCAACGGGCTGACCGAGCTGCTCGAGGGGTGGAACCCCGAGGAGCACCCCGAGATCATCGAGATGGTCAAGGAGCTCGCCCACGCGCTGCTCGCCGACGACGAGCGGATGGTGGCCGACGCCATGCCGCACGCGCCCGCCGCGGCGGTGGCGGGGGCCGGTGCGGACTGAACGGGTGCTCGGGAACCTGCGCTGAGCAGGGGAGTGGCCCGGGGGCGAAAGGGCGCGCCGCTACGCTGAGGCGTCATGCCCACGTACCTGGCGGACATCCTGGCCTCACATCGCGCTCGCGCCGCCGCGGACCGCCGCCCGCTCGGTGAGCTGGTCGAACGGGCGGCGACGATGGCACCGGCCCGCGACTTCGCCGGGGCGCTGCAGGGCGGCGGGCTCTCGTGCGTCGCCGAGATCAAGCGACGTTCCCCGTCCAAGGGCGATCTCGACCCCGGCCTCCAACCCGAATTGGTCGCCAAGGAGTACGTCGCCGGGGGCGCCGCCTGCCTGTCCGTGCTGACCGACGCCGACTACTTCGGAGGGTCGCCCGGGGACCTGGCCGCGGCGCGGCAGGCCTCGGGCCTGCCCGTCCTGCGCAAGGACTTCACCGTGCAGGAGGCGGATGTGGCCGACGCGCGGCTGATGGGCGCCGACGCGGTGCTGCTCATCGTCGCTGCGCTGGACGACGCCGAGCTGCGCCGGTGCGCGGCCCTGGCCGGTGAGCTCGGCCTGGCGGCCCTCGTCGAGGTGCACGACGAGGAGGAGCTCGACCGGGCCCTGCGCGCCGGCGCCAGGCTGGTCGGGGTGAACCAGCGCGACCTGCGGACCTTCCGCGTCGACCGCGAGCGCGCCCGCGCCCTGGCGGCGCGCATCCCGCCGGGCGTGATCGCCGTGGCCGAGTCGGGCATCAGGGACGCCGTCGACGCCCGCAATCTGGCCGAGGCGGGGTACGACGCCATCCTGGTCGGCGAGACGCTGGTCCGCGCCGATGACCGGGTGGCACAGCTGCGGGAGCTGGTCGGGCACCCGGTCGGGACACGATGACCGAGGGCCTCTTCGTCAAGATCTGCGGCGTGACGTCGGAGGCCGACGCGCTCCTGGCGGTCAGCCTCGGGGCCTCGGCCGTCGGGTTCATCTTCGCCCCTTCGCCGCGTCAGGTCTCCGTGCAGCTATGACCACCGGAAGGAATCCCCTGGGGCCGTGCGTTCCGACGGCGGAACCACCGTCAGGGTCAATCCCGCCGCCGCCACGCGGTTGAGGCTCTCGATGATCACCTCATAGGTGTCGCCCAGGACC
>CAYWDQ010000147.1:0-7468 GCA_964457065.1 uncultured Acidimicrobiaceae bacterium
CGGCACCCCGGTCACCGGGTCGCCGACCTCCCTGAGGTAGTCGAAGTGACCGAACGCGTGGCCCGTCTCCCCTTCGGCCACCGAGCGGAAGAGCGCCGCCACGTCGGGGTACCCCTCGACGTCAGCCTTCTGGGCGAAGTAGAGGTAACGGCGGTTGGCCTGGCTCTCGCCGGCGAAGGCCTCCTTCAGGTTGGCCTCGGTCTGGGTGCCCTTCAGTGCTGGCATGGCGGTTGGTTCCCTTTCTGTTGGTTGGTGCTGTGTGTTCCGACGCGGTGCGGTCGATGCCTACGGCTGCAGTCCCCGGCACTCTTCGCACAGGCCGCGGAAGACCACCTCGGCGCTGTCGACGTCGAAGCCCTGGGCGGCTCGCCGGGGCACCCTGAGCCCCGGAACGTCGGCGGCGAGGTCGCGCACCTTGCCGCACGAGCGGCACACCAGGTGGTGGTGGACTGTCTCGACGTTGGGATCGAAGCGAGCCGAGCCGGTGCCGACGTCCAGGACGGAGATGACGCCCAGATCGGCCAGGTCGTTCAGCGTCTGGTACACGGTCCTGAGCGAGACGTTGGGCATCTCGTGGCGGACCCTCTCGTGTACCCGCTCCGCTGTCGGGTGGGTGACGTCACCCTCGAGGGCACGGAAGATGCACTGCCGTTGCGCGGTGATCTTGCGGCCGTTGGCCCGGAAGAGATCGGTCAGCGCGTCTGGTGACTGCATGGCCCCGCCACCCTAGCGGGGCACCGGCCCATTTCGACAATCGTTGTCAGAATCCCTCATCAGCTGCTGACGGGGGAGGCTCTGCCACCTGTCTCGCCGGACCCCCGAGAGACGTCCGCGGGAGACCAGGGCGGGGTTGGCATGGCATGGTAGTGAGCGGGCGTTGGCAGGCTCAAAGCTGCCCGCACCCGGGGAGGACGGAGACACGATGACGACGACGACGGAGACCGGGGCATCATCGAAGCCCGCCAAGAAGGTGGCCCACCTGACACCGAAGGCGCGGTCCCTTCTGGGCAAGGAGGCGCGGGCGCGGGTGCCACGGGCATCGCATGCCGAATTCGAGCCCGCACACGATCGCCCCGACCCGGTGAGCCTGCTCGAGCGGCAGGCCGTCTCGCGGGTCCCCGAGTTGGTACCCATCCGCTACGGACGCATGCTCGTGTCGCCGTTCACCTTCTACCGCGGTGCGGCGCTGATCATGGCATCCGACCTGGCCAGGACGCCGGCGTCGGGTCTCACCACGCAGGTCTGCGGCGACGCGCACCTCAGTAACTTCGGGCTGTTCGCGTCGCCCGAGCGCTCGATGATGTTCGACGTCAACGACTTCGACGAGACGCTGCCGGGGCCCTGGGAGTGGGACCTCAAGCGCCTGGCGGCCAGCGTCGTCATCGCGGGCCGGGATCAGAGCTTCTCCAAGAAGGACTGCGCGGTCGGCGCGAAGGCCGTCGGGACCTCGTACCGGGAGGAGATGCGTCGCCTGGCCGCGTCGGGCAACCTCGACGTGTGGTACTCCCACGTCGACATCGAGGAGATCATCGCCAGCCTCACGGCCCAAGCCGGCAGGCAGAAGTCGAAGGCAGCGACGCAGGCGGCAGCGCAGATGGCGTCAAAGGCGTCGTCAATCGTGGCGAAGTCGCGCACCAAGGACTCGCTCCAGGCGCAGGACAAGCTGACCGAGGTGGTCGGAAGCCGTCGCCGGATCATCAGCGATCCCCCGCTCATCGTCCCCCTCGCCGAGCTCTCGGCGGAGCACCAGCCCGACGCGCTGCTCGAATCGCTCCAACAGCTGGTGCGCAGCTACCGCCGCACCCTGCAGACTGACCGACGACACCTGCTGGAGGGATTCGAGCTCATCGACGTGGCCCGCAAGGTCGTGGGCGTCGGCAGCGTCGGCACGAGGGCCTGGATCCTCCTCTTCCAGGGCCGCGATGGCGACGATCCGCTGTTCCTCCAGGCCAAGGAGGCGGAAGCCTCGGTCCTCGAGGAGTTCGTCGGCAAGAGCAAGTACGCCAACCACGGCGAGCGCGTCGTCGCCGGGCAGCACCTGATGCAGGCGGCCAGTGACATCTTCCTGGGTTGGCAGCGGGCGGAGGGTCTCGACGGCGTCACCCGGGACTTCTACCTGCGCCAGCTCCGGGACTGGAAGGGCTCGTTCGAAGTCGAGGGCTCCCTCCCCAAGGGCCTCGCCACCTACGCGGGGATCTGCGCCCAAGCCCTGGCCCGGGCCCACGCCAGGTCCGGCGACCGCATCGCCATCGCGTCCTACCTCGGCAGCGGCACCACGTTCGACGACGCGCTCGCCGATTTCGCCCAGTCCTACGCCGACCAGAACGAGCGGGACTACGACGAGTTCAAGAAGGCCGTGGCCGACGGGCGGATCAGAGCCGAGACCGGCCTGTAGGGAAGATCCAGAACATCAGCCACCCACCCGATCAGGTATCGGGGCCGATCCACTGTCCGCCACTCGAACCCCTGGGAGACCACGCACCGCCATGACCTCACCGAACATCCTCTTCATCATGACCGACGAAGAGCGCTACCCGCCTCCCTACGAGACCGAGGCTGTCAAGGCCTTCCGGCGAGGGCAACTGCCGGCGCGCGAATCGATCCGCGACGGCGGGCTGGAATTCCACCGCCACTACGCGGGCTCCATGGCCTGCACCCCGAGCCGCGCCACCCTGTTCACCGGCCAGTACCCGTCCCTCCACGGCGTGTCGTCGACCGACGGCGCGGCCAAGCAGAGCACCGACCCGGACATGACGTGGCTCGACCCGAACTCGGTGCCCACGCTCGGCGACTGGTTCCGCGCCGGGGGCTACCAGACCCACTACCGCGGCAAGTGGCACGTCTCGCACGCCGACCTGGTCATTCCTGGCACACACGAAGGGTTGATGGCGACCGACGACGTGGGCAAGCCGATCCCCGAGGCGATCGAGGCCTACAAGAAGGCCGACCGGCTCGACCCGTTCGGGTTCTCCGGGTGGATCGGCCGGGAGCCCCACGGCGCGGCCAAGTCCGACTGCGGCATGGTGCGGGACGGCGTCTTCGCCGAGCAGGTCGTCGAGCTGTTCGGCGAGCTGGCCCGGGCGCGCCGCGACGGCCCGTGGCTCGCCGTGGCTTCCTTCGTGAACCCCCACGACATCGCGTTCAACGGCTTCGGTTGGGACCAGTTGCTCGGGTTCGGTCCTCCCGACGACACGGTGCCCGAGATCCCCGAGGCGCCCTCCCAGGGCGACAGCTTCGCCGGGCGACCGCCCTGTCAGGAGGCGTTCAAGGCCCTCTGGCCGAAGATGATCTTCGAATCGGACACCGACCTCGCCTACCGGCGCCTCTACTACTACCTTCAAAAGGCCGTCGACCAGGCCATCGGGCGCATCCTCGAGGCGCTCCGGGCCTCCGGGATGTTCGACGACACGATCATCGTGTTCACCTCGGACCACGGCGACCTGGTCGGCGCCCATGGTGGTCTGGTCCAGAAGTGGTTCAACGCCTTCGACGAGGCGACGCGCGTCCCGCTGCTGGTATCGGGCCCGGGCGTGAACCGGGTCGACAGCGGGATCTCGGCGCCCACGAGCCACGTCGACCTCATCCCCACGCTGTTGGGTCTGGCGGGGATCGACCTCGAGCAGGCGCTCGCTGGCGTCTCCGCCCACCACGAAGAGGTGCACGCCCTGACCGGTCAGGACCTGAGCGACGTCGTGACCGGGAAGACCGACGCCGCGTCCGTCGCCACTCCGGTGTACTTCATGACCGAGGACAATCCCTCCAGGGGCTTGACCCAGGTCAACATCCTGAGCGGCGCAGCGTTCGAGCCGTTCGAGGGTGCGTCGAACATCGAGTCGGTCGTCGCGACCCTTCCGACCGGGCCGGACGGGGCTGACGAGCTGTGGAAGCTCAACCACTACTACGAGCGCCTCGACGAGTGGAACGCCGACCACGGCATCGCGGCGAATCCCTTCGCGGCTCCGGCCGCAGAGCCGCTGTTCGAATTGCACAACTTGAGCACCGATCCCGAGGAGCGCCACAATCGGGCCGGCGACGACCGCGCGAGCCTCAGCCGGCTGAAGTCGCTCCTCGAACGCCAGCGCGATGAGAAGCGGCGCCTACCCGCCCACCGCAATCCCCCTGCCTGAGTCTCGAGCCTCGCGGCAGCCTCAGACGGCTGCTTCGAGCTCGGACATGGTGAACAGCGCCCCGAGCATGATGCCCTCCGCCCCGACGACGTCGGCCCCTCCGCCCTCCCGGTCGATGACGCAGACGGCGTGCTCCACCACGGCGCCCTCGGATCGCAGGTCCTGTGCCGACAGGACGACCTGCCCACCGGTGGTGACGACGTCCTCGACGATGAGCAGATTGCGACCGACGATGTCGCCGCCCTCGCACACCCGCTCGGTGCCGTATTTCTTCGGCTCCTTGCGCACGAAGAAGGCCGGCAGACCGGTGACCGAGGAGAGCATCGTGGCCAGCGGGACCCCGCCCAGTTCCAGCCCGGCCAGGCCTTCGATCCCTGGGGGCACCAAGGGGACGAGAGCCTCGATGATCTCCGCCAAAAGGCCCGGATCGGATTCGAAGCGGTACTTGTCGAAGTAGCGGTCCGCCCTTCGCCCCGACCGCAGGACGAAGGTGCCCGTCAAGTGGGATGCGGCGTAGACGCGCGCGGCCAACGTCACGTTCCCATTGTGCCCGGTGCGCCCGCACCCGTCAGGGACGCCCGGCCGCGGACGGCCCGCCGCGGACGGCCGACTAAGAAGTCTGGTGGGTGCCGCCGCCGTCGATCTGGGCGTGACCCAGGCGGAAGCGCAGATGGCCCCGGCACAACCCGGTGAGGCCCAGTGCCCAGCTGGCGCTGACTTTGGGCCGGCCCAACATCGCGCAGTCCGTGCACAACGAGCCCCGGACGCCGTCCACCTCGGAGATCAGGACCGACAACTCGAGGAACTCCTCCATCGCGAGGGGCCGGTCCTGGCATGCTCCCCAGAGCTCGGACAGACGGATCTCCCTGGAGAGCTCGGCCTCGGCCCCCCGGTGGACGAACAGCAGTGAGTCCAGCTGAAATTCGTCGTCGATGGGCTCGGTCCATACGGACTCGGACCAGAAACGCTGCCGCTCCTCGTCCGGGATAAGGCTGAGATAGAGCTCCTCCGCGTCGCAGTCCTCGTCGAACTCCGATGCGAACTCGGCTTCGTACTCTGCATCGTACTCCCAGCCTTCGTCGAAGCCCATATTCTTCCTCCCCGGGGCGCCACGCGTCGGTGCGCCCCGTGCCGGCGCTTCCCACCGCGGGCGGATCGCCGGCACACCCTGGTTCCTGAGCATCGAATCGGCGCATTCTCCGCCTGTCTGAATAGGACCGCAGCGGAATTGACCGTCCCGAGATTCCCCGCCTCCTCAGCCACTGCCTTCAGGGAGCGGCGTGACAGGGAGCCACGGCCCGCGCGACCCGCACGCTCGCCGCGACGACACAGCCCGGGGCGATGGCGGATGGGCACGTCGCCCGCAGCCGCGTAGGTGTCCTCCAGCAGCGCTGTCATCTCGTCGCCGTAGCGGGACCGCCACTTCGGCGGGTACCAGCGGAGCATCCTTTCGAACGGGTCGTTCACGGGTGCACGCCGATCACCGGCAGGCTGACGGAGATTCCCAGCCGCCGCGCACCCTCGTCGGCGAGCGTCCGCATCTCGCGCACCACCTCCTCGAGCGCGACCCGGCCGGCACCGGTGATGCGGTACGGGCGGCGCCTCTCGTTGCTACCGACCGTCTCTGGCTCGATGAGCCCCCTGTCCTCGAGGCGGGCGATCGCCCCGTACATGGACCCTGGACCCAGGGTGACGCGGGCGAATTTCTCGATGTCCTTGGTCAAGGCGTAGCCGTGCTTCGGACCGCCGGCCAGGCTGGTGAGGATCAGGACCGGGGGCTCGTTGCTCCGACCGAGGCTCCCCTTGGTCGTTGCGGATCGCCGTGTCGCCATGAGCGCCCACTCTACTACGTTGTACGTAGTAATTGCCAGCGATCGCTCACACTCCGGGCCCGGAGGGCTCGAGCGACCATCCCGACGCCACCCGCCGTCCGCCCGCGCAGGCGACGATCGTCCACGCGTCGGGCGTCCACACGAAGATGGCGTCCTGCCCGTAGCGACCGCCGAGCCGCACCACGTCCACTTCCGACACCCCGCGCACGGCAACGCCTTCCTCACGGTGGCCCGTGACCGGGTCGACGCCCGACGCCGGCCACCGCACGACGGCCAGGCGGCGCACATCGGCCTCGAGCGCCGCCTGGCGTCGGCGGTTCTCCTGCGCACCGGGTCGCTCGTCGCCCGGGTCCCACGCGGTCAGGACGTACACGGGCCCGATGGTGTCCCAGGGCCATGGGCCCACCGCGCCCCGCGGAGCGGAGCGGAGCACGATGGCTCGCGACCCGGCCCGAACGATCTCGACGACCGTCCGGGCGTAGCTCTCCCAGGGGTCCCCCGGCACGACGGACACGGCCGGCAACCTACGCTCGACGTGACCATGGAACCGGTGGTGACGCCGCCCCCTGTCCCGACCCTCCTCTCCGAGGTGCTCGTGGCCCACACGATCGAGCTCGACAACGAGGCGGAACACCGTCTCCCCCACCGGGTGACACGTGCGGACGACCCCGAGGCGCGCCGCGATGCACCCTGGCTCGTGTCGTACGTTCTCTGGTCCACCGCGCTGCAGTACGTGGACGACGCCGGCGTCACCGTGGCCGAGCTGCGCGCACGGGCTCGCACGAACCGGTTGCTGCTCGGGGGCCTGCGGCGCTGGGGGTACGTGTCGCTGTCACCTCCGCCGGGCATCCCACTCAGGAACCCGCCCCAGGACGACGTGGTCGTCCGCACCACCGAGGCCGCCCGGCGGGCCCGGGACATCTGGCGCCCTCTGCCCGCGCTCGTGGAAACACGCTGGCGCTCCCGCTTCGGCGATGAGGTCGTCGACCACCTGCAGCGTGCGCTGAGGGCAGTCTTCGCCGGCCTGCCCTTCGACCCCCCCGCCTTCCTGCCTGTCGTGGTTCCGACGCAGAACAGCATGTCGGAACCAGCGCTCACGGACACGGCGATCGCGGGGCCACCGACCGCGCGTGCCGCAACGGCCGATCTGTCGCAGCTCCTCGCCGGCGTCCTGCTCGCGTTCACCGTCGACTTCGAGCGCATGTCGCGGATCTGCCTCCCCATCAGTGCCAACACATTGCGGGTCCTGCAGCCCTCTGGTGTGCGCATCCGCGATCTGCCCCGATTGACCGGCGTCTCGAAGGAGGGCAACGCGATGTGCACGGGCTGGCTGGAGCGCCACGGTTGCGCGGTGACGGAGCCGGACCCGGCAGCCAGCCGCGGCAAGGTCCTGCGCCTCACCGACAAAGGGCTCCGGGCCCAGCTGAAGTACCGGCGACTTCTCGGCGCCACGGAAGCGACATGGGGACTGACGCACGGGGCGGACGCCGTCGGCGACCTCCGGGCGGC
>CAYWDQ010000148.1:0-7442 GCA_964457065.1 uncultured Acidimicrobiaceae bacterium
CCAGAGGGTCTCCATGGGCCACAACCCTACGGGACGCTCATCCCCCGCCCGTCGTCGTGCTCGTCGTCGTGCTGGCGGCCGCCCCCGTCGTGCCCGCGGCCGGCCTGGTCGTCGTCGTCGTGGTGGTCGGCGTCCCGAACGGGGGGTTGGACGCCGGCACGGTCAGGCTGGGCGGGTTGCCCGGCGTCGGGGTCTTGACCGTGGTGCTGATCGGGTTGGCGAGGATGTAGTCGAAGATGTTGCGCACCAGCGGCGCCGCTGCCTGGGCGCCGTAGCCGCCCTGGTCGATGACGGCGAGCACGACGTACTGCGGGTTGGGGTTGGGACCGAAGGCGACGAACCAGCTGTTGGGCTCCTCACCCGACTGATTCGAGGCGGTACCGGTCTTGCCGGCCAGGTTCCACGAGGCGGGGAAGCCCTGGAAGTCCGCGTAGGCCGTGCCGTGCGGGCTGGAGACCACGCCCTCGAAGCCGGCCAGCATCGCCGCGTAGTTCGCCGGTGAGATGGCCACGTGACCGGTCACCTGCGGGGCCAACTTCTTGACGACCTTGCCCGTCTCCGGGTCCACGATCTCGGAGGCGACCTGGGGCGCGTACCGCGTGCCTCCGTTGGCAAAGGTCGAGTACGCCACCGCCTGTTCGATCGGGGTGAGCACGGTCTCGCCCTGCCCGAACGCCATCTCGATGTTGTCGCCGGTGAACCACGAGGCGGTGTAGGGGAACGCCTTGGGCGCCTCGGCGTGCAGCTTCGCTCGCAGGAGGTAGCCGTCGACGCGTCCCTGGGCCTCCCCGGGAAGGTCGATGCCGGTGATGGTCCCCTCGCCGTACTGCGTCGCCTCGTTCTGAATGGGCGTGTCCCCGAACTGTCCCCGGTCCGTCCAGAACATCTGGCCCAGGTTGTAGAAGAAGGAGTCGCTCGACACGGTCAGCGCGCCGGTGACGTTGTAGGTGCCACCGCTGTCGCCCGGGTCGTCGTGCAGGATGCACCCGGTGTCGTTGTTGACCCCGGGGGCGGGGCAGCCGGTGATGTGGAAGGTGCCGGTGTCGTCGTAGGGGGTGGTGGGCGTGATCAGTCCGTCCTGGAGCGCAGCGGTGGCCGTGACGAGCTTGAACGTCGAACCCGGCGTGTACTGGCCCTCGATGGCGTAATTGTTCTCCGCGCCCGACGCCGACAGCGCGGTGTAGTTGGCCGACGAGATGCCTCCCACCCACTGGTTCAGGTCGTAGGTCGGGTACGACGCCATCGCCAGCACCTGGCCGTTCTGGGGGTTCATCACGATGGCGGCCCCGTTGGGGGCCGACGGGAGCCGCCCCCCGTCCACCTGGTCGGGCGTGTGGCGGTCGGCCAGGATCTGTTGCTGCAGGTCGTTCTCCACCGCCTCCTGCAGTCCCGTGTCGATGTTGAGGACCGCCGTGTCCCCGATCTGGGGTGCCGTGGTGCTGAGGGTGCCGACGACGGTCCCGCTGGCGTCGACCGAGAGGGCCTGTCGCCCGGCGACGCCCCGGAGGTACGGCTCGTACTGCGCCTCGATGCCCGACACGCCGATCTGGCTGCCCTGGGTGTAGCCCTGGTCGGGATGGGCGGCCAGGTAGGCCGAAGAGATGTCGCCCACGTAGCCCAGGATGTGGGTGGCGGTGGTCCCGCCCTGCGGGTAGGTGCGCTGCGCCACCGTCTCCACGCTGACGCCCGGGTACTCCGACTGGTGGGTCTGGAGGAACTGCACGGTGGCGGTGGAGACCCCGACCGCGACGGGCACCGGTTCGTAGGGGCTGTACTGGTTGTTGTTGATGGATGCGGTGACCTGCTTGGGTGTCTGGCCGACGAGCGCAGCCACCATGCCGACGATCGGGGGGTTCTGTGCCGCCTCGGCGCGCGAGAGCAGGATCTCCTGCTGTGGCGTGTTCGACACCAGCACCGTCCCGTTGCGGTCGACGATCTCGCCCCGGGGCGCAGCGATGCTCACGACCCGCACCTGGTTCCGGGTGACGGCGGCGGCGTAGCTCTTGCCCTCCACCACCTGGAGCGTCCACAGCCGCAGCACGAGGACGCCGAAGAGCAGCAGCACGATGACCCCGACGACGCGCAGGCGCAGATTGGGCCTGGACTCCTCCTCCTCGGGGGAGCCCACGATGGACGCCACGTTGACGCTCTTGCGCGGCCGCATGCGCGGCTGGCGGGCGTCGGCGCGCCAGGAGCTGCCACGCGCCGGTCGCGTCGATGGCTTGGGGTGGAGCCGATCGCCGCGGATCGGATGGCGGAGGGTCCGCTTCACCAGGCCCTGCTGCCGGCATCGGCGGAGACGAGCGAGCGGCGGTTGTTCTCACCGGCCAGAGCCCACCGCATCAGGCGGTTGACGGGCAGCACGAGCACGATGCTCGAGACACCCACGACCAGGCAGACGGCCAGGAAGTCGATCTGCACCATCTGTTGTTGACCGAGAATCGCACCGAGCACGGCGAACAGCATGTCCGCTGCGACGCTCCCCGCGAGCGCGGCCACCGGCTTGAGCCACGCCGCACGCGGGTCCACGGCCGCAGTCAGCGAACCCGTCACGAAGCCGAGCAGGCAGCCCACCAGGGCGGACAGCCCGAAGGGGGTGGGGAGCACGAGGTCGAAGGCCAGCCCGGCCCAGAAGCCCACGATGGCGCCCGTCTCGGGCCCGTCGAGCAGGGCGGCGGTGATGGGGAGCAGCCAGAGGAGGTCGGGGTGGGCGCCGCCGATGCGCAACGCGATCATCACGGTCTGCTGCACCATCACCGCGACGAAGATCACCAGCGCCACCCGGACCATGGACCGGCCGGTCATGTCGGGGGCACCCACTGCACCACGTCGAGGTACGCCAGCTGGCCCAGGTCGGCCTCGGGATCGACCTCGATCGTCTCCTGGCTGGCGCCCGCGGGGGTGTGGAACGACCGCACGCTGGCCACGGGGATCCCGGGTGGGAACGCCGCGGCGTCGAGGCTGCTCGTGTACATGATCTCGCCCTTGTACAGCGCGGTGTGCGGCGGCACGAGGTCGGCGGTCATGGAGCTCGAGGGCCCCTGACCGTCCACGATCCCGGTGAGCTGGTTCCCGAACGTGACGCCGACCTTGGACTGGCCGTCGGTGATCAGGCGCACGACCGACGTGTGGTGGAACGACTGGATCACCTGCCCCACGAGGCCGCCCGCGCCGACCACGGGATAGCCGACGTCGACCCCGTCGGCACGGCCCTTGTCGAGCGTGATGGTGGCGGTGAAGTTGGAGGAGTACTCGTCGATCGTCTGCGCCGTCACGGTCGTCAGCGACTGCAGGAAGGGCAGGTTCTGCAATGCCATCAGCTGGCGCAACTGGTTGTCCTCGAACCCGCGCTCGGCCTGTGCGGCCCGCAACTGGCCGATCGTCTGCTGCAGCTGCTCGTTCTGGGACTGCATCGACCCGTAGTTGAACGCGCCGGCGAAGAAGTTGCCGATGGGGCTGATGATGTCGAGGACGCCCTGGCGCAACGGCGCGTAGACGTCGTTGGCCACCGACTTGACCCCCGAGGTGACGCTGTGCGTCCGCCCGTTGAGGTCGAGGGAGATCAGGGACAGCGAGAGGACGACGAGGATGATGACCGTGAGGGTGCGGCGCGACCGCCGGGACCGGGCCACCCAGGGGAAACCGGTCGCTCGGTCAGCGCGTGGAAGTGGTGATCAGCACCCGCTTCAGCGCTTCGAACTCTTCCAGGCACTGGCCACTGCCGATGGCCACGCAGTTCAGGGGGTCCCGGGCCACCACGATGGGCATGCCGGTCTCGTGCTGCAGGCGCGACTCCAGCCCGTGCAGCAGGGCGCCGCCGCCGGTGAGCACGATCCCCTGCTCCATGATGTCGGCCGCCAGCTCGGGCGGGGTCCGGTCCAGGGTGACCTTGACGGCGTCGATGATGGCGGACACCGGCTCCTCGATCGCCCGCCGGATCTCCTCGGTGGACACGACGATGGTCTTGGGGAGACCGCTGACGAGGTCGCGCCCGCGGATCTCGGCATGCAGCTCCTGCTCGAGCGGGTACGCCGACCCCAGCGTGATCTTGATCTCCTCCGCCGTGCGCTCGCCCAGCGCGAGGCTGAACTCCTTCTTGACGAACGACACGATGGCCTCGTCGAGCTCGTCGCCGCCGATGCGCACCGACTGGCTCGTGACGATGCCGCCGAGGGATATGACGGCGACCTCCGTCGTCCCACCGCCGATGTCGACCACCATGTTCCCCGTCGGCTCGTGCACCGGGAGGCCGGCACCGATGGCGGCGGCCATCGGCTCCTCGATGATGTAGGCCCGGCGCGCGCCGGCATACTCGGCCGCCTCCATGACGGCGCGGCGCTCCACGCCCGTGATGCCCGACGGCACGCAGATGACCATGCGCGGCTTGGCGAAACGCCGCTGGTGCACCCGGTGGATGAAGTAGCGCAGCATCTTCTCGCAGATCTCGAAGTCGGCGATGACGCCGTCCTTGAGGGGCCGGATGGCCTGGATGTTCGACGGCGTGCGGCCGATCATCCGCTTGGCCTCGGCCCCCACCGCCAGAGGTCGGCCGTCCTTGATGTCGACGGCGACGACCGAGGGCTCGTTCAGGACGATGCCGCGGCCGCGGACGTACACCAGCGTGTTGGCGGTACCGAGGTCGACGGCCATGTCACGACCAAGGAGGGAAAGGCGGTTTTCGGCCATAGCTGGAAGTCTCCCGAGGGAATTCTGGACGGATGCCGGGCAGAGTCGCCCGTAGTGGTGCGCCCACAGGCTACGGGACTGGAGGGGTGTCCACAAGGCGGTCGGGCTGCTACACCCATCTGACCTGGGATTCCGGTCGGCCCTCCGAGCTCCACCCGGGAGGGCCTACGAAGCGGCCAGACCGGGGAAGAAGAGGGCGATCTCCCGCGCCGCGGACTCGTGCGAGTCGGACCCGTGGACGAGGTTCTCGGTCGTCTCGATCCCGAATTCACCGCGGATCGTGCCTGGCGCCGCCTCCGCCGGGTTCGTGGTGCCCATCATGAGACGCACCACGGCGTAGGTGTCCTCGGGGCCTTCGACCACCATGACGAGCGAGGGCGACCTCGTGATGAAAGTCACCAGGTCCTCGAAGAACGGCCGCTCACGGTGCTCGGCGTAGTGGGTTTCGGCCACCTCCCTGGTGATCGTCCGGAGCTCGGCGGCGACCAGGCGGAGGTTCTTGCGCTCCAGGCGGCTGACGATCTCGCCGGCGAGCCCACGCTCGACGCCGTCGGGCTTCACGATGACAAGGGTGCGGTCCACGAGGGGTCGACACTACACAACGGCACCTGGGCGGCCCGCCCGCCCTCAGCGACCCGCGTCCTCCCAGGGAACGGACGAGGCGAGCGCGTCGGCGCGCGCCGCGCCCACGACGTAGAGCGATCCGGCGACCACGACGAGCCCGTCGGCCCCGACCATTCCGCGCGCCACCCGCAGTGCGGCGCGCACGTCCGGCTCCTCGTGGACCGCCAGCCCGAGCGCGCGTCCCGCCTCCGCGACTGCGGCGACCGGCATGGCGCGCGGCGACTCGGGCTCGCAGGCGATCACCGCCGTGATACCTGCGGACGCCAGCGGCGCCAGCATGGCGGAAGGGTCGCGACCCGAGAGCATCCCCACCACGGCCACGGACGCCCCGTCGACCGCGAACTCCTCGGTGAGCGCGTCCGCCAACGCGGCCATGCCCGCTGCATTGTGCGCGCCGTCGACCAGCAGAAGGGGCCGGCGCCCCAGGACCTCCAGGCGCCCCGGCACGCGCACCGCGGCCAGCCCCTCCTCCACCACCTCGGGGGCGAGGGCGTCGCCGAAGAACGCCTCCACCGCGGCGGTGGCCACAGACGCATTGACCCCCTGGTGGGCGCCGTGCAGAGGGACCAGGACGTCCTCGTAGCGCCCGCCCGGGGTCCACAGCGTGACGAGACGACCCCCCACGGCCACCCGGTTGGACTCGCAGCCGAAGTCGCGGCCCGCGATCCACACCGAGGCCGCGCCGACCGCCTCGGCCCGCTCGACGACGATGTCGACCAGCTCGGGGGCCATCTCGCCCACCACCACCCGGCTGCCCGGCTCGATGATGCCCGCCTTGTCCGCCGCGATCCCCTCGAGGGTGGGGCCGAGGACGTCGGTGTGGTCGAAACTGACGTTGGTGAGCACCGCCACGTCGCCGTGCACCACGTTGGTGGAGTCCCACGTCCCGCCCAACCCCACCTCTATCACCATGGAGTCGACCGCCTCGGTGGCGAACCACGACAGGGCGGCCGCGGTCAGCAGCTCGAAGCGCGTCGGGTGCTCGTCCAGCAGGGGCTCCAGCAGCGCCAGCTCGGTGAGGACGGCCGCCAGCGACCCGTCGTCGATCGCCTCTCCGTTGCGGGCCAGGCGTTCCGCCACCGTGTGCAGGTTGGGGCTGGTGTAGGTCCCGACGCTCAGGCCCTTGGCCAAGAGGAGCGCGGTGGCCATGGCCGAGGTCGACCCCTTGCCGTTGGTGCCGGTGACGTGGATGGAGGGGATGGCGTCCTGGGGTTCGCCGAGGAGCGCCGTCAGGGCACGCATGCGGTCGAGCGTCGGCAGCGCGCGGCGTCGCGGCATGTTGGCCTCGAAGTCGACGTGGGCGTCGAGCCAGGCCAGCGCGTCGTCGAGCCGGTCGAAGGGCAACGACACCGGCTGCGCCACGGCGACCGGCTCCGGTCCCGGTTCGGTCAGGACGCGGCGCGGCGGGAGCGGGTCGCCTTGACCGGCGCGCCACCGAGCGGCACGAGCGTCGGCGCCACCCGGTCGAGCACGACGGAGCGGTCCACCACGCACTTGCCCACGTCGGTGCGGCTGGGCAGGTCGTACATCACGTCCAGCAGCACCTCTTCGAGGATGGCGCGCAGGCCGCGGGCGCCCGTGCCCCGCAGGAGCGCCTGCTCGGCCACCGCCTCGAGCGCGTCGGGCGTGAATTCCAGCTCCACGTTGTCGAGCGCGAAGACCCGCTCGTACTGTCGCGTCAGCGCGTTCTTCGGCTCGATGAGGATCTGCACCAGCGCGTCCTTGAAGAGCGGCGAGACTGCGCTGACCACGGGAAGCCGCCCGATGAATTCGGGGATGAGCCCGAACTTGATCAGATCCTCGGGCAGCACGTGGCGCAGGATCTCGCCGTCGTCGCGGTCCTTGCGGTGCACCTCGGCCCGGAAGCCGATGCCGCGCTTGCCGATGCGCCCCTCGATCAGCCGGTCGAGCCCCGCGAACGCCCCGCCGCAGATGAACAGGATGTTCGTGGTGTCGATCTGGATGAACTCCTGGTGCGGGTGCTTGCGCCCGCCCTGGGGCGGCACCGATGCGGTCGTGCCCTCAAGGATCTTGAGCAGCGCCTGCTGCACGCCCTCCCCCGACACGTCCCGGGTGATGGAGGGGTTCTCGCTCTTGCGGGCGATCTTGTCGATCTCGTCGATGTAGATGAT
>CAYWDQ010000149.1:0-7435 GCA_964457065.1 uncultured Acidimicrobiaceae bacterium
GAGGTCAGCTCCACGTCCTCCATGGCCAGGCTCTCGGTGATCTCGAGGCAGACCTGGGAGGGATCGATGCCCGTGGAATGCAGCACACGCGCGATCTGGTCCTCGAGGCCGGCCTGCTGGAACTGGCGCGCCGAGAGATTCACGCTGATGTCCAACTTCAGGGCCAACGTGTCGCGCCATCCCTTCGCCCGCCGGCAGGCCTGTTCGAGCACGGCCTCCCCGATCGACAGGATCGCCCCGTTGTCCTCGGCCAGCTCGATGAACTGGGCGGGCGACAGGATCCCGTGCTCGGGGTAGTCCCAACGGACCAGCGCCTCGGCGCCCACGATGCGCTGGTCGTCCAGCGCGACCAGCGGCTGGAAATAGACCTCGACCTCGTTGCGCTCCACCGCATGATGGAGTGCCGTGTCCAGGTCGAGCCGACCGGCGGACCGTCCGCCCATCTGCGCTCCGTCGAACAAGGTCACCTGGCCGTCCCGCCCGCGCTCCTTGGCCCGGTACATGGCAACGTCGGCGTCGTGCAGGAGGTCGTCACGTGAGGTGCCGGTCTCGCTCAGCGCAATACCGATGCTCATGGTGGCGACCACCTCGTGCCCCCCGCTCAGGACCACTGGTGCGCGGAGCGCATCGAGCACCCGGTCGGCCACCTGGCTCGCGTCATCCGACGAGCTGACCCCCTCGAGGATGATCACGAACTCGTCCCCGCCGAAGCGCGACAGCGTGTCCCCGGGCCGAACGGCCTGTCGAAGGCGCTCCGCCACGACACGCAGCAATTCGTCACCCACCTGGTGACCGAAGTTGTCGTTGACGACCTTGAAGCGATCGATGTCACCGAAGAGCACGGCCACCCTGTCGTCGGTGCGGTGCGCCTGCAACAGGGCGTGGTCGAGGTGGTCGAGAAGGAGGCGACGATTGGCCAGGCCCGTCAGGGGATCCTGGAACGCGTGCCGCGCCAGCTGCTCCTCGAATGCCTTGCGCTCCGAGGTGTCACGGAACACGATGACCGCGGCCGTGGGTTCGGAGTCACCCACCACGGGCGAGGCCGTCATCGTGACCGGGAAGTGCGAGCCGTCGGCCCGCTCGAACCGGGTGTTGTCGCTGATGACGTTCTGCCGCAGCGACATGGCACGCACGGCGGGATCGAGAAGGAAGCGCGGCGTCTCGCGGACCCCCGGTGGGCGCCCCTCCCCCGCCGCCACCTCGGTCCAGCCGAGCATGGTGGCGCCGGCCGGATTCATGAACGTGATCTCCCCGCGCTTGTTGACGGCGCACACCCCCTCCCCGAGGCTGCTCGTGATGACCGAGAGGTTGTCCTTCTGCCTCTCCACCTCCGCATAGAGGTCTGCATTGGCCAGCGCAACGGCCCCCACAGACGCCAACGCGTCGAGCAGGGCACGATCAGCGTCGTCAAAGGGCTCCGTGCGGCTGCGGCCCGAGACGGACAGCCAGAGCCGGCGGTCCGCGAGCTCGACCGGTGCCGCGAGGGTGCCTCCCTCGCCCAGAGGCCGCTCGGTCGCAAGCGTGACGTCGGGCGAGCGCAGCAGCCACCCCGCGGAGCTGAGCACGGCAGCGCGGGTCTCGTCACTACCGAACGATCGGTTCACGTCGAGTGTCGCCTCGAAGAGGCCCCGCAGTCGCATCCGGTCGTGGCGGGCGTTCAAGTGGCCCTCCCCCAGGTAGCGGAGAACGAGCAGCGGCAGGAGGGCGAGCGGCAGGAACACCGGCTTGTACGACAGGAGCAGCGCCGACGGAATGGCGATGCAGATGCTGCCGCCGGCGACGAGGAGCTTGCCCCCGGTGTCGCCGAACACCGTCTCGCGCCACGGCGAGCCGAGCGTCGAAAGAATCGAGACGACAGCCCCACTGTCGACGACCAGGTAGCACAAGGCTCCGAGAAGGGCGGCCCCGACCTCGACGTACCCGGTCGATCGGTCGGACCCCCGGATGAGGGCGAACACGAGGGCGCCGGCCCCGGCCGAGGTGACGACCCGACCGACGTTGAAGGCGGACTGCACCAGAGGGCGGCGTTTCAAGGCTGCCACGGCTATCGCCGCGACGGCGAAGACGAGCACCGTCATTGCCGCAGGCACGAGCAGGACGAGCAGGACGAAGAATCCCTCGTCGAGATCGAACGGCTCGGACCTGTCGAGGTAGAACTTCATCGGCCAGATCCAGCTGGCTGCCATCAGCACACCGAACACGACCGCGAAGATGGTCGCCGTCGCGCCCGGCCAGCCTGTGACCGAGAGGCGGTGGCCGGCGAAGGCGAGCGTCACCATGCCGGTCGCGGCCCAGGCGCCGACGACGTAGAGTGCGGGCCTCGGAAGGCCGCCGTATCCGCCCGTCATCGCTCCGCCATGCGAGTCGTCAGTTCCAGATCGAGCCGTTCCAGAGGTAGGCGGCCGTTCCGCCTGCCGGCTCCACCCACGCCAACGTCGGGACAGCGAGCACCGTGCTGCGGGATGCCGTGAGACCACGGTCGAGCGTCGTGACCACGAGGACACGGCGATCGACCGGCGTACCGAGGCCACGTCGAAGAGCCGTCACGAGCCCCCTCATTCCCATCCGCCCTCTTCCCGTGTGGAACGTCAGTGCGCGCCGCGCCCCTTCAACGGGCATGTCAACAACGCCTTCGCCATGTTTTCGACCTGTCCCGAGGCACTCTTGATGGCGAAAAGCCGTCTCCGGTTGCCAAATGGTTGCGGCGTGGCGCGCCCTTTACCGGGCGGCGGTCACGCCTCCGTTTTCGTGCGGCCCTCGTCGCGCTGCGTGCGATACTCCCTCAGTCGGTGCCAGAAGACGATGACGACGGCGACGACGGCGAGCGCGCCCAGGACGTATCCCGCGTAGTTGAACGCCTTGAGCACGTGGTTGTAGCTGCTGCCGAGGCTGTACCCGAGCGAGCACAGGGCGGTGCACCAGACGGCGCAGCCGATCACCGTGAAGACGCTGAACTTGCCGAGCGCCATCTCCCCGAGACCGGCCGCAAAGGACACGAAGGAGCGCAGCAACGGGATGAAGCGGCCGAAGAGGACGACCGGCTCTCCCCTCCGGGCGAACCAGGCGTCGGCCCGGTCCAGGTCCCTATGGGTGAGGAGGACGTACTTCCCGACCTTGTCGACCAGCGCTCGCCCCCCGAAGCGCCCGATGCTGTAGCCCGCCAACGAGCCAAGGAGCTCGCCGGCCACCGCCACGATGATCACGACGGCCAGGGTCAGTGGCTTCCCCTCGCCCGGGACCTGCCCGCTGGCGAGCACACCCCCGTAGATGAGCGCGATCTCGGCTCCCACGGGGAGCCCCATGGCCGATATGAAGCTCAGCGCGAAGATGGCGCCGTAGCCGGCTGACTTGAGAAATTCCTCCACGTCCTACCCTGCCTCCGCCTCGTGCACGGCGGTCATCTTTGGCGCGTCCACTGCCCGATGCAATTCGCAGGGAGGTTGACGGCCGGGGCCTCCTATCTCGAAGTCCCGCCCGACGTCACCACCGGCTGGGTCGTGGTCGTCGTGGGCGGGGATGTCGTCGTGGTGGTGGGCGGGCTGGTCGTCGGCGTGGTGGTGATCGGAGCGGAACCCGACCCACTCGGCGTGGTCGTCGTCGTGGTCGGGGGGCTCGTCGTCGTGGTGGTCGACGTCGTGGCGGCCGTCGTCGGCACGCTGGTCGGACTGGGCGGTTTCGAACCGGCCGACGAGCCCGGGTGCTCCTTGGCGACCGTGACCCCGATAAAAGCGGTGGCGCCGCCCGCCACGAGGATGGCGGTGCGCGTCAGGCGCCTGATGCGAGCTTGCGCCCGGGCGCGAGTCGTCGGCGAGAACTGCTCTCGACCACGTCTCACGAGGATCCGAAACCGGGTCGCTCGTGCACCCGCGCACGTTCATACGAGTCGTTCACGGCGAACGCCAGCGTACGGCTCGAACCTGAAGAACGGGTGAAGAGCGGCCGAGTGCAAGCTGGCAAGCACAACACCTAGCCTGAAACCCATGTCACACGTCGGTTCGGGGGTCTGATGCGAGTTCTCGTGGCTGAGGACGATGCCGGGCTCAGGTCCGTGTTGGAGCGCGGGCTGAGGGAGAAGGGCTACGTCGTCGACGCGGTGGCGGACGGTGCAGCCGCGCTCCGCCACCTCCGCTCGTACGACTACGACGTTGCCGTCCTGGACTGGCGGATGCCCGAGCGCACCGGCACAGAGGTGGTCGCAGAAGCGAGGGGCCAGGGTGACCGAACCCCCATTCTCATGCTGACCGCCCGTGACGCACCGTCGGACAGGGTCGCCGGCCTCAACGTCGGTGCCGACGACTACCTCGTCAAACCGTTCGACTTCTCGGAGCTGGTGGCCCGCATCCAGGCCCTTCAGCGCCGGCCACCACTCGCCCTGGACCCGGTGCTCGAGTGCGGGGACCTGCAGTTCGATCCCTCCACACGGGAGGTCACTGTGGCGGGCGCGCCCATCGCGCTGACGACGATAGAGACCTCGCTCGTCGAGCTCCTCCTGCGACGAGCGCCCAGCGTCCTGACGCGGCGCATGATCGCCACACAGGTGTGGGACGACGAGGCGGACGCCGTCGGATCGAACACCATCGACGTCCACGTGGGGCGTGTGCGAGGCAAGCTGGCCCAGAGCAGGGCACGCATCGAGACCGTGCGAGGAACGGGATACCGGCTGGTCGAGTCGTGAACCTGGCCCGGGTGCACCGGCGGCACGCGGTGCGGGTCGCCGCCGTGGCCACCCTCGTCGTGATGGTCGGTTACGTGATCGCGGCCATCGTGCTCAACCTGATCGTCACCAACCACCTGGTCGGCAACACGGACTCCCGCCTGGCCGATCGGCTCGAGGACACCAGCCAACAGACGCTGACCCTGCCCGGCGCGAACGCAGCCGGGGAGAAACCGGACCTGGACGACGTCCCGCTGTTCCTGTGGTCGATCGCACCTTCCGGTGTGGTCACCCCTTTGACCCCGACGGCCCCTCCACTCCCCTCGCGCCACTGGGATTCGGGCCCGGTCACCTTGAACGTCGGGACATCGACCTTCCGCTTCGACGCACTCCGGAGCCACGACACCGTGCTCGTGGCCGGCCAGAGCATGGCCGGAACATCCAACGTCCAGTCGGCCCTGCTGGTCGCGGAACTCGTCTTCGGGGTGATCCTGGCCGTCGCCGTCTTCGCCGGCGCGACCGTCGTCGGCCTGCGCGCCTCGGCACCCTCCGAGATGGTCCGGCGGCGCCAGGCGGATTTCACCGCCGACGCCTCGCACGAGCTGCGCACTCCCATCTCGGTCATCGAGGCGGAAGTCGAGCTTGCGCTCGATCGACCGCGCGACCCTGCCGCCTACCGGGAAGTGCTCGAGCGGGTGGGCCGCGAGAGCACGCGATTGCGCCGGATCGTCGAGGACCTCCTGTGGCTGGCGAGGGCGGACAGCGAGCCGGCATCCGGTGACCTCGAGCACGTCACCGACGTCGCCGAGGTGGCCCAGGGCTGCGTGGAACGTTTCGGCGCGTTGGCAGCGACCCAGCGGGTGACGCTCTCGGTGCAGCTCGTCGGCAACGGGCCTTTCACGGTGCAGGCACCGCCCGAACTGCTCGACCGGTTGGCCGGCGTGCTCATCGACAACGCGTGCAAGTTCGCGGGTGAGGGTGGCCGGGTCGAGGTCAGTGTCCGCGACTGGGGCAACCGGGTGGACCTGCGAATCGACGACACGGGACCCGGGATCCCCGAGGACGAGAGGGATGCCGTACTCGACCGATTCCACCGAGCCACCGATGCCGTGGCGGGCACCGGCCTCGGCCTGGCCATCGCCGATTCCGTGGTGCGTTCCACCGGGGGCAGCTGGAGCATCGGCGCAGCCGAGCTGGGTGGCGCCCGTGTGGAGATCTCGTGGCGGCGAGTGCCGCCGCGCAAAGGCCGACCCAGCCCTGCCGGAGAGTCTCTTCGCGAATCCTTAGCCTGAGCGCCGACTTGTTCATGTAGGTGTCAGGGTGCGTCCGTACCCTGCGCGTCATGGGAAGAGTCAGGCAGGCAAGCCCGGCGCAGCGTCGCCACCTCGCAGCGAGGCGGAGGGACAGCGCGCTGACCCGCCTCTCGAGCATCACCGCAGCGGTGGGCGTCGCCACGATCGTTGCCGTCGGGGCGCTGGGCATCTACGTCGGAAAGGCGCTGCCGGGTCATCACGCCGGAGCCACGACCCCCGGGACCTCGACCACCTCGGGCGTCGGCGGCAGTGGCCAGGCGGCCGGTGCGTCGACCTCTCAGACCTCGCTGAACCCGCCTTCGACGGCGACACAGTCGGCCCCCGCCCCTGCCCCCGTCACGAGCGGATCGAGTTGATGTCCGCCGCGTCCGTTCGAACCGACACCCAGCGCGTCTACAGGACCCATGCGCTCGGCACCATCGCGGAGCTCGTGGTGACGGAGGGTGAGGTGCTCTTCGCCGCCTCCGAGCTGCTCCACCGGGAGCTCGAGCGCATCGACCGCCTCGCCAGCCGGTTCCGGGACGACTCCGAGCTCAGCCGACTCAACGCCGGCGCCGGGACCAAGATGCACGTGAGCGCCGGCCTGTTCGAAGCGATCGAGGTGGCCCTGGCGATGGCGGAGGCCACGGTGGGCCTGGTCGATCCCACCGTCGGCCTCGCGATCGGCCGCCTGGGCTACGACCGTGACTTCTCCGAGGTCCTGCCCGGCGTCGACGGGGACCTCCCGCCGGCAGTCGCGGCGCCCGGATGGCGCGCCGTCTCCGTCGACGCCGAGCGACGCCTCGTCGGGATCCCAGAGGGTGCAGCGCTCGATCTGGGCGCGACGGCCAAGGCCCTCGCCTCCGACCGGGCGGCGACCACGATCCACCGCCACCTGGGGTGTGGCGTGCTCGTCTCGCTCGGGGGCGACGTGTCCGTCGCCGGCCCGGTGCCCGAGGGGGGATTCGCCGTCGGCGTCGCCGACACCTGCACCTCACCCACGGCCGACGAGGGAGTTGGCATCTCCTCGGGCGGCCTCGCCTCCTCCGGCATCGGCGTCCGCCAGTGGCGCCTCGGGACACACCGGGTGCACCACATCGTGGACCCCGCCACCTGCCTGCCCGCCGTCCCGTGCTGGCGGACGGTGTCCACGACCGCCGCCACCTGCGTGCAGGCGAACGCCGCGTCCACGGCGGCCATCGTCCTCGGCCAGCGTGCCCTCGCCTGGCTCGAGGACTTGGGGCTCCCGGCACGGCTGGTCCGGGTCGACGGGTCCGTCACGTACACCACGGGGTGGCCGGTGCCCGAGTCGCATCACCGAGTGCGCGAGACGAGCACCCGGTGATGTCCGCCCTGGTGGCCACCGTCGGACACGGCTCGACCGCCCTGTGGTACCTGACGCGGGCGACCGGGCTCGTCGCTCTCATCCTGCTGTCGGCGACGGTGGTCCTCGGAACGGTTGCGTCGGTGGGATGGACCACCGACCGCT
>CAYWDQ010000150.1:0-7376 GCA_964457065.1 uncultured Acidimicrobiaceae bacterium
GTCACGATCGACAGCTCGGGCATGCTGATGGATGCCACGGGCGAACCGGCGAGCAAGGTGGGCGACCAGTTCGTGGTGCACATGGACCGCGAGGCGCTGAACGACTACCCGATGGGCCGCTACGACGTCACGGTGACCATCACGGCGTTCGAGCCCGATCGTGAGATCGCCTGGACGATTCTCGGGCAGCTCCGACCCCAGATCGGGCACGTGTACGGCTACACCCTCGAGCCCGTGGAGGGCGGGACGCTCGTGACCTCGTACTACGACTGGTCGGACATCGCCCCGGAGTACAGGGACGCCGGAATCTTCCCGGTCATCTCCGACACGGCGTTGCGCGCGACGATGGGGATTCTGGACCGCACGCTGGCCCGGTCGACGACCTGGTGATCGCCACCGCCTGACCTGCGGCGTCGCTCATCGGGATTGCGACGCCGATCCGTCACGTACGTTCATCTCTGTTCCTACGAGCTGTCATCGAGCTCGACGGAGGAATACCGACACG
This sequence comes from uncultured Acidimicrobiaceae bacterium, assembly GCA_964457065.1. Taxonomy (GTDB): domain Bacteria; phylum Actinomycetota; class Acidimicrobiia; order Acidimicrobiales; family RAAP-2; genus Bog-473. The sequence continues at coordinate 506 of CAYWDQ010000150.1, forward strand.
ACGTCCCCGCCGTACCCGGGCTGAGGGACGTTCTGCCTGTCGCCGCAGCCCGGAGGCCGGGGTGACCTATCGATGAACTGCGTTATCTAAGCGTGACAGAACCATTAACTTCAGGTAAACTGAATCCCCATGGACGGCGGGACGGTTATCTGGGGTTGGCATCGGGATCCCTACGGAATCCACGAAGAGCGCTGGGTCTCGGGTGAGGGTGTGCCCACGAAGCTCGTCCGGGATTCTGGTCAGGAGGCGTATGACCCGCCACCCGACGAGGCGCGAACTGCCAGCTGAGCCAGCGCTCGCCAGTCGGACCCGACAGTGCCAGGAGGGCGGTCATCCTCGGGTGGGCCCTCGACGCCAGGTGGCGATTTTTACCGAGCCATAGGTCGGGTGTGGGACCGGACAACGGGGAGGTACCGAGAGTGCCCCCCGGGCCGGCAGCGCGAGCGGGTCCGACGAGACACTCGGGAATCGGCCCTGCGGGGGCGACGTCAGGCGGGGATGACGGCCGTGCGGGCGTAGACGAGCGTGGTGAGCCGATCGCTCGAGATGTCGAAGATCTTCACCTCAATCGGCGCATCGGCTGCGTCTCCGAGCAGGCGGCATCTCGTCTCGACCGGTCCCGCGCCGGTCTGAGCCAGGTATCGCAGATCGAGATCGATCACCACCGCGGCCATGTCGAAGCGTGCCGACGCCAGCTCTTCGGCGGCAGCCTCCGCCACCAGCGCCACCATGGCGCCCTGAAGGGTCCCCGCCGGATTGCGGAGCGGCGGCGTCACTTCCATCTGGACGATGCCCGAGATCGAATCGAGCACGGTGATGCCCGCTTCTTCCCGGAGGGGGCGGGTCAGGATGCTGGCGCCCCCGAACATCGTCGTGATGCGCTCCGGTGTCATGGGGGCTTTCGGGGGATCCGACTCACGACGTCGCACCCTCGAGAAACCGATCGCGCCGGTCGCCACTGGACCACCGGTGCTGGTGACGATGTCCACCGTCGCAGCAGCCGATCGCTGACCCCGCCGGAGGATCGTGCTGCGCGTACCGATCCAGTCGGGTGCGGGCACCGGTCGCATGCGCACCGACATGTCCGAAGTCAACAACCACGCCTCGGGATCGTCGTCGAGAACGATCCCGGCCACGACATCGATCATGAAGGAGATGACGCTCGCCCGCACGGCGCCGTGGCGCATGACCGGAGCCTGTGGGTGCAACTGCAGGCGGAACTCGCCGTCGCGGACGTCGGCAGTGACGCCGAGCCGGGACGGAACGGACATCGTGTCGCCGAGAAGGTCGGTCATCGGTCGGCCGGGCTGGACATCGGCCCGGGACGCTACCGGCAGGCTCCACGCCGCCACCAGTTGCCACTGTGATCCTGCACTCAGGGTGCGACAGGAGTGGATGGCTCGCCCGAGCCGGGATGGCGCCGGGCGTCGGAGCGGTGGACCGGGTCCGGTTAGACGTGCGAGGGTCTGGGTGCCAGCGTCTCGTGACGAACGGCGGCCCAGCGCAGCGACACCATCAGACGGATCGCCCACCAACCAGGATCGATCTCTCCCTTGGCCATCGACAACCGGCCCGACGTCGTGACGGCATGGTGGTTGTTGTGGAGGCCTTCGCCGGCGACGAACCAGGCCAGCCACTGATTGTTCGTCGCCAGGTTGTCGTGCGGGCGCTTCCCCCATTTGTGCCCGATGCCGTTGATGGCGCCGCCCCCGAGCAGGTACACCGATGCATGGACGAACGCGGCAATCAACCCGATCTCCCACCCGAACACTGCGACAAGCAACGCGATGCCCAGGCCAAGACCGAGAAGGGCGTGGTCGAACACCACCTTGTCCCAGCGGTCGCCGGGCAGATCACGTGCGTAGCGTCCGACCGCCACCGGGTTCCGGGCGACTCTTCTGTACAGCAGGGCGTTCCCGAACTGCACCGCCGGGAAGCCGAACACGACAGGCGAATGGGGATCGCCCTCCTTGTCGGTGTGGGCGTGGTGCTTCCGGTGCACCGCCACCCACTGGCGGGGTCGAGTTCCCGTCGACATCCAGATGACGACCCGGCAGGCGAATGCCACCGGGGGCTTCAGGGTGACGGCCCGGTGGGCCAGAGTTCGATGGAGGTACACCGTCGTCACGACGAAGGCGACTTGGGAGATCAGCAGCCCTATGAGGACGGCCACTAAGACCGCGGGCACGAACGTCACCTTAGCCTCGCCCAGGGCCACTGAATGTGCACACCGATCACTGCCCTGTCTTGCAACGGGGACGCGAGGCCTGCCGCGACGCTCACGCCGACCGGAGTGGTCGGGCTAGCAGATGCGGGGGAGCGGGTCGCCGACGAGCATGTCGACGATCCGGGTGCCGCCCATGGACGTCCGCAGCACGACGATCCCTGGGGGCTCGGCATGGATCTCGCCCAACCGCACGGCACCGGAACCTCGCGGGTGGGCGCGCAGGGCGGCGAGGGCTGCGTCCGCCTCGTCTGCCGCCACCACCGCCACCAGCTTCCCTTCGTTGGCCACGTAGAGGGGATCGATACCGAGCAGCTCGCAGGCGGCGGCGACCTCGGGCCGGACCGGCAAGGCCTGCTCGTCCAGCACGACCGTGAGATTGCTGTCCCGGGCCAGCTCGTTGCAGACGGTCCCCACGCCGCCGCGTGTCGAGTCCCGCAGCCAGCGGGTGGCCGGGGCTGCCCTGAGCAGCGCCTCCACGAGATCGTTGAGCGGAGCAGTGTCCGAGCTGATGTCGGCCTCGAGGGCGAGGTCGCCGCGTGCGAGCATCACTGCCGTCCCGTGGTCACCCATCGTGCCCGAGGCGAGCACGACATCCCCGGCGGCGACCTTGGACGCCGAGAGCACGCGGCCTTCGGGGATCACGCCGACGCCCGCCGTCGAGATGTAGAGACCATCGGCGGCGCCTCGGTCGACGACCTTCGTGTCACCGGTCACGATGGCAACGCCGGCGGCGGCGGCGGCCTCAGCCATATCGGCCACGATCTCGCGCAGTTCGTCGACGGCGAACCCCTCCTCGATCACGAATGCGGCGGAGAGGGCGATCGGGCGTGCGCCGACCATCGCGAGATCGTTGATCGTGCCGTGCACGGCGAGGTGCCCGGCCGATCCACCGGGGAACCGCAGCGGCTTGACCACGTACGAGTCCGTACTGAACGCCAGCCGTTCGCCCGACGGTAGGACGAGCTCCGCCGCGTCTGTCCGCGGTCCGGCCGACTCGGCGGCGAATGCCGGCAGGAACACGGCATCGAGGAGTGCCGCGGACGCCTTCCCGCCGGCTCCGTGGGCCATCGTGACGACCTCGTCGAGGAGGCGTGGCCGGCGACGGCGGAAGGCCTCTATCCGCTCGAAAACAGCGGTTTCGCGGTCCGAGGGCTTGGCGTCCCTCGCCGTGTCGGTCACGGCCTCTCGTTCTGTGCCACGTAACGCTGCACCGTTGACCACAGCTCGAGCATCAATGCGTCCTGGGCCTCCTGAATCCGGTGGACGCTCTCGGAGCGGACCACGAGGCAGTGGTGGACCGCGTCGCTCACCGTCATGGCGGCGCCCTCGTAGCCGCACAGACCGATCGTCAGGAGATCCCGGCGGGCCGCTTCCTCGAAGGCACGCAGTATGTTGACCGAACCGCCGCTGGTCGAGAAGCCGACGGCGATGTCGCCCGCCCGGCCGTGGGCGATAACCTGCCGGGCGAAGACGAGCTCGAATCCGACGTCGTTGGACAGGGCGGTGAGCACCGCCTGGTCGTCGACCAGGGACAGAGCCGGCAGGGATCGCCCGTGAGGGGGATGGCGGAAGAGGCCCACCGTCCCCTCGGCGTCGGTCGCACTACCGCCGTTGCCGAAGGCGAGTAGGCGGCCACCCTGCAGGAAGCACGCGGCCATGGCGGCCGCGGCCGCATCGATGCCGTCGCGGCAGCGCTCCAGCGTTGCGCTGCGCAGGCCACGGCTCTCCGCCATCTTCGACTGTGCCGAACGGGCCAGCTCGGTGACCAGGGCCGCCTCGTCCCGTTCCTCTGCGTCAATGAAGGGGTAGAGGAATCCCGTGGGCTCCGCGCTCACGATGCCGCGCCCCCGAGCGAGGTGATGGCGACGCCGGCGTGTACCAGCAGGAGGTCGCCGGGCTGAACCGGGTCGACCAGGCTGGCGTCGACGACCTCCCGCCGCCCGCCGATGAGGACCTCGACCCTGCGGTCGGGCTGCACGGCGGTGACTTCGGCCACGCGGCCCTCGTCGGAACAGGTCACGCAGACCTCGTCGGTGCGCTCTGGCCCAGGCTCGAGCAAGCCGGGATGCTCGAACACCACGTGGGTCAGCTCCCAGAGGAGGTGGTACATCAGCACCATGTCTCCCGACCGGGAGGCCACGGCCGGGTCCACACCTTCGAGCCACACGACAAGGTCGGCCGGGCTGCCCTTCGGCCGGCTCCCGGCACCGAGCCAGAGGCTGGTCAGACCCCAGGCATCTGCACGCGCCAGCAGGTCGGCCGTGCAGGTGTCGCCGGCCGAGCTCACCGCCAGGAGGATGTCGCCGGGACGAGCCGCCAGCCTTACCACCGAGATCGCGTCCGCGGCATCCACGCTCACCGCCGGCAGCGCTCGCTTACCGACGATGACGGGATGGACGAACTCGACGGCCACGTGACGCCCGTGGGACGGCCACTCCGGGGCCACGCACCACATCGTCGCTCCGGCGGCGAACCACCGGGCCAGGGCCAACGAGGCCACGGCGAGGTCCGCCGCCGCACTCTCCTCGAGCCCGGACACGACCGACGACTCCATGAGGGCCATCATGCCCCTCTCGGGTCCGGTGCGACCCAGCCGGCCACGGCGGCCTGCCCGAGGGCCAGCCCGCCGTCGTTGGGGGGGACGAGCCGGTGTGTCAGGACCTGGAAGCCGCGCGCATCGAGGAAGCGACGGGCCAGGTCGAGGAGGAGGACGTTCTGGAAGACGCCTCCCGTCAACGCGACCCGTTCGATGCGGGTGTCGTGCCGGAGCCGCCCGGCGACCTCGGTCATGAGATCGGCGACTGCGAAGTGGAATCCCGCGGCAATGGCGCCGATGGGTTGGCCAGACCGCAGGTCGTCGACGATGTCCGCCAGCACCGGCCCGGGGTCGAACTCGCCGTCTGTGAGGACGAAGCCATACCGGCGTGCCTCACCGCGGTGTGCCGTGGCGCGCCATTCGAGCTCCATGGCGGCCTGGGCCTCGTAGGTGGCGACGTGGCGGATCCCGAGGATGGAGCTGACGGCGTCGAAGAGCCGCCCCATGCTCGAGGTCGGCACGCAGGCGACGCCGCGCTCGAGTTGACGACGCAGCACGCTGCGCTCGGCATCGGGGGTCGCTCTGACCGGGGCGAGGTCCCCGTCCCAGCCGATGCCTGCGGCCCACAGATGCGCCAGTGCCGCTCGGTGTGGCCTGTGAATGGCTGCGTCACCACCGGGAAGCGGCACCTGGCGCAGGTGGGCGGCTCGGACGAAGCCGCCGTAGCCCGCGATGAGGACCTCTCCGCCCCAGATCGTGCCGTCCCCCCCGTAACCGGTGCCGTCGAAGGCGAATCCGATGACCTCCTCTTGGGCGGGCACGCCGTGCTCGACCATGAGGGCAGCCACATGGGCATGGTGGTGCTGCACCAGGTGGACCGGGCGTCCCGAGGCGTCGTCCGCCCAGCGGCGGCTGAGGTAGCCCGGGTGTGCGTCTGCCGCGACGAGCTGCGCGTCGATCTGGTAGAGCTCGGCGAGCTGTCGGGACGACCGCTCGAAGGCCACCTGCGTCTCCACGCTCCCCATGTCGCCGATGTGCTGGCTCATGAAGGCGTCGTACCCCGCGGCCAGGCAGAACGCGTTCTTGAGCTCGCCGCCGACGGCGAGCGTCGGCGCCACTGCGAAGGGCAGCCGGACCGGGAGCGGGGCATACCCGCGCGAACGGCGGAGGGGCACCACCTCGTGCCCCACGTCGACCCGGATGACCGAGTCGTCGCACGGGACGTGAATGGGCCGGTCGTGCAGTAGCCACGCGTCGGCGATGGGCTCCAGCCGCCTTCGCGCATCCTCGTCCTCGAAACAGATGGGCTCGTCGGTGAGGTTGCCGCTGGTCATCACCAGGATCCGGGGAGGCGTCGTGGATGCACCGGGCACGGGCTGAAAGAGGAGGTGGTGCAGCGGCGTGTAGGACAGGAGGACCCCCAGCCTGGGGTTGCCCGGGGCCACCTGTGGGGAGAGCGCGGTGCCGGCCCGCTTCGCGAGCAGGACGATGGGGCGCTCGGGACTCGTCAGGTGTTTCGCTTCGTGACGGTCGATCCGGGCCACTGAGAGAGCCCCGTCGAGGTCTGGCAGCATCACGGCGAACGGCTTGTCGTGGCGGTGCTTACGCCGGCGCAACCGTTCGACGGCTGTGTCGGAGGTGGCATCACAGGCCAGGTGGTAGCCGCCGAGCCCCTTGACCGCGACGATTGCCCCTCGCTCCAGTGCCTCCTGCGTGGCAGCCAGCGCGGCGTCGGAACCCTCCACCACGCCGTCCGCACCCTCGAACCAGATGCGGGGACCGCATTCGGCGCAGGCCGCCGGTTGGGCATGGAACCGTCGGTTGGCGGGATCGTTGTACTCAGCCGAGCACGCATCACACAGCGCGAAATCCCGCATGGTCGTGTTCGGCCGGTCGTAGGGAAGCCGCACGGTGATCGTGAACCGGGGCCCGCAGTTCGTGCAGTTGATGAAGGGGTAGCGGGCGCGACGGTCTGTCGGATCCGACAGCTCGGCCAGGCAGTCGTCACAGACGGCGACGTCTGGTGAGACGAAGGTGTGTACAGCACCGTCGGGAGGGCTCTCGACGATGCGGAACCCGACCTCGTGGGAGGGTGGGCACGGTGTCGA
>CAYWDQ010000151.1:0-7364 GCA_964457065.1 uncultured Acidimicrobiaceae bacterium
GGGCACGGCTACTGGCTCGTGGCCTCCGACGGCGGGATCTTCGCCTTCGGCACCGCCGGGTTCTTCGGCTCCCACGGCGGGTCGCCGCTGAACAAGCCCATCGTGGCCATGGCCGCCGCGCCCTCCTCCGCCACGAGCGTGACCTCGAACAACCTGGTACAGGTGTCGTGCCCGACCACGACGTGGTGCGCCGCGGTCGACCAGAACGGAAACGCCTTCACCTACTCGAACGGGAGCTGGTCCGCCGCGACCCATGTGTCGGGAGCCATCGAATTCGACGGGGTCTCGTGCGCCACCACCACGTTCTGCATGGCGGTCAGCTACGACAACGGGTTCAGCACCTACAACGGCTCGACCTGGACCGCCATGAGCGGCACGACCTTCGGGGGCCTGGTGAACACCAGCTTCACTGGCGTCTCGTGCTCCATCAGCACGTTCTGCGCCGTGTCGGACTTCCTCAGCGGTGACGAGGTCGTCTACAACTCCGGCGCCTGGAGCAAAGTCGCCAACCCCGCGGGCGGCGGCGGCCAGGGCATGCCGACGGTCTCGTGCATCCTCGGCTCCAAGGCCTGCATGATGGTCGACAACGACGGGAGGTACGTCACGTACAACGGCACTGCCTGGACCGCGCTCACGGCATCGGGGATCGATCCCAGCCCGGTCAACAACTTCTACGGCGTGTCGTGCCTGACGTCGAACACCCAGTGCATGGTGGTGGACAGCAACGGCTACGCCGGCATGGGGTTCAACGGCGTGCCCTGGACCCAGTTCGGGAACATCGACGCGAGCACCACGTTCGACTCGCTGCAGTCGGTGTCGTGCGACCCCACCGGCCTGATCTGCGTCGCCATCGACTTCGACGGCAACGCACTGGTGTACACCGCCTCGAGCCAGACGTGGTCGGCTCCGATCCCCTACGACTCCACGGCGGCCCCGACGAGCATCTCGTGCCCCACCACCACGTGGTGCATGGCCGTCGATGCCGGCGGCTACGCATATCAGTTCGACCCGACAGGGACCTGACTCCGGGGCGCAGTCCCGCTGACGTCCGTCCGCCCTAGGACGCGCTCGCCACGTCCCGGCGCGCCAGGGCGCGGGCCCGGCGCAGACGACGACGCTCACGCTCGCTCATGCCGCCCCAGATGCCGAACTTCTCGCCATTGGCCAGCGCGTACTCCAGGCAGTCCTCCCGCACGACGCAGCCGCGGCAGACCTCCTTGGCCTCACGGGTCGACGCGCCGCGCTCGGGGAAGAACAGGTCAGGGTCGACGCCCATGCAATTCGCCTGCAGCTGCCAGCTTCGTTCTTGGCGACCGTAGAGCGTGGTGACTATGTCAACTGGCACTTGGTTCGCCCCCCTTCTTCGCCTCAGGTGGCATCGGTGTAGTTACAACGGTGTAGTCATCTTTCACTACCCTCCCTCCGAGCGCAAGAGGGGATTGGCGGTTCCAGGCACGAAATGTGCGTGCCGGGGCCGGATTGGCTACCCCCGTGCAGGGAAAACCCCAGTTGGGGGCACATATGGGCAACCGATGTCGCGGCGAGGTCCCAGGAGGGGGAATTGCCCCTGCGATGTGCTGTCGGGCCCTATCCCGTCGGGCGCAGCACGCGGCGGTGCTGAAGGAAGTCGACCAGCACGTAGCCGCCGAGGGCGTCGGGGGTCGTGTAGAAGGTGCGGCCGCCGTTGACGCGGGCGATCTGCTCCACGAAGGGGTAGTGCGTGCGCTGGAGGTCGAGGGCGAAGGTGTTGATCACGATGCCGGCGCGCGTGCAGCGGATCACCTCGGCCATGGTGCGGCGCAGGGTCTCGGGGATCGGCGGGTAGTTGAAGTGGACCTCGCCGTAGTCGTCGATGTGCGCCGTCGGCTCGCCGTCGGTCACCACGATGATCTGCTTGGTGCCGTGCTGGTGCGCCAGCATGCGCCGCGACAGCGCCAGCGCGTGCTGCAGGTTGGTGCCGTAGACGTAGTCCCACATGGCCGTGGGGATCTCGTCGGGGCGTATCTCGCGGGCCACCTCGGAGAAGCCCACGATGCCGAGGTAGTCGCGGGGGAACTTGCTCGAGATGAGCGTCTGGAGCGCCATCGCCATGCGCTTGGCCGGCACGAAGTTGTCGCGCATGGGCATCGACATGGACAGGTCGACGGCCAAGACGGTGGCCGAGCGCGACAGCGCCTCGACCTCGACCACCTCGAAGTCCTCGGGCGTGAGGCGGACCGGCACGCCCGAGCCGCCGCGGCGCACCGCGTTGTGCACCGTCGTGGACAGGTGCAGGTTCAGCGGGTCGCCGTACTCGTAGGCCTTGGTCGTCTCCTCGCGGTCGTGGCCGGTGCCGGTGCGCTGCGCGGCGTGGTCGCCGATGCGGTCCTTGTTGATCTGGCCGAACAGGTCGGCCAGCGCCTTCTGGCCCAGGCGGCGCACGCCCCGTGGCGTCAGCTCGATACGCCCGCCCTGCTGCTCGATCAGACCGGCGTCGGCCAGGGACTTGGTGAGGTTGGCCAGGCGGTCCAGCGCCCGGGCCGCGTCCTCGCCCATGTGCTGGCGCACCTGGTCCAGGTCGATCTCGCCCAGCGCGGCCGGGGTGGAGGCCGACTGGAGCATCTCCTCCATGCGGTCGAGCTGACCCAGCTGGGAGGCCAGGTCGGTGGCCCGGTTCAGGCTCATCGGGCCCTCGCCGTTGAAGTCGTAGGACTGCTGCCAGCCCGCGTCGGGCACGGCGCGCTGGAGGTTCTGGGCCAGGCGCTCCACCTGCCAGCGCAGGTCCATGTCTTCCAGCACCGACTCCATCAGACGGCTCAGCTGGGCCTGCTGCTCGGGGCTGAGCGAGTTCCAGACCGCCTGCGCGGCAGCCATGCGCTCGGCCAGCTGCTCCAGGAGCTCGTCGAGCGTCTTGGGGTCGCCCGGGAACATGTCGCCGTACTGGGACATGAACTCCTCGAAGCTCGGGTCGAGGTCCTCGCCCGCCTCGCGCTGCTCGAGCATCTTGTTCAGGGCGTCGTACGCGTCGCGCATGCGCGCCATCTGCTCGGGGCTCATGCTCGAGAGCGCGTCGGACGCGCCCTCGAAGAAGGTGTCGGCCATCTCCCGGCGGAGCTCCTCGACGAGCTCCTCGAAGCGCTCGCGCGCCTCGGAGGACACGAAGTCGTAGTGCTGCAGCGAGCTGATGCGGCCCGCGGGGTCGTCGGGCTGGAGGTCGAGCGCCATGCGGCGCTCGGTGGCGACGTCGTCGGTGACCTCGCTTCGGCGCTGGTCGCCCGAGCCGTGCGCCTCCTCGACGAGCTCGTCGATCGCGGCGCGCTCGTCCTGCTCTATCTCGTCGAGCTGCGCGGTGAGCTCGGCCATGCGGCCGTCGGGGTCGCCCTCGGCCAGCATCTCGGAGCGGCGCCGGCGGAGCTGGTCGAGCAGGTCGCGCAGCCCCGGCACCTGGTCGCCGTCGGCGGTACGAAAGCCGCTGCGCAGCATCCGGCGCAGCGCGTCGTCGAGGTCACCGCCGGCGAGGAGGTCGTCGGTGAGGCCGGCGAGGAGGTCGTCGGGATCGAGGTCGGCGAACTGCTGGGTGCCGTCCCACTCCGAGTAGTCGTAGCGGGCGCTCACCTGGCCGTCACTTGCGCCCGCGGTAGAGGGCCCGGGCGCCCGAGGCGTCCTTGTTCAGCCGCTTGGTGAGGTGCAGGCCCTCGAGGAGGAACTCCAAGGCGCTGGCCATGAGGGCCGGCGACTCCGAGTCGGCGGCCTCGGGCCCGGCCAGCTTGCGCGTCGGGGGCTCGAGCTCGGGGATGTCGGCGAGCACGGCCAGGTACGTCGCCGAGGGTAGGTCGTCGCCGACGTGCACCACGACCTGGTCGTGGAAGGCGGCGACGATCGACTGCGGGTCGTCGAGGGTGACGCGGCGGCGGAACACCGAGAGGGTGGCCGCCGCCACCAGCTGGGCCACGACCTCGTCCTCGTGCCCCTCCTCCATCGCCTCGACCTCGATCTTCCCCTGGGTCGACGGCACGAGCGCGGACAGGTCGCTGATGCGGGGCACCGCCACCGGCTCGCCGGTGCGCAGGGCACGCCGGACGGCCGAGGCCACGAGAGTCTCGTAGTTGGCGATGGACAGGCGCACCGAGACGCCGCTGCGCTGGTTGAGGTGCGTGCTGCGCCGGGCGAGCTGGCTGACCTCGGCCACCACCTCCTTCATGAACGGTGGCACCGAGACCGGCACGCCGGCCGTCGGCAGATCGGCCTCGCCCTCCATGATCTTCACTTCGGTGTTCGTCTCGAACGGGTAGTGCGTGCGGATCTGCGCGCCGAAGCGGTCCTTGAGCGGCGTGATGATCCGGCCGCGGTTGGTGTAGTCCTCCGGGTTCGCCGTAGCCACCAGCATGATGTCGAGCGGCAGCCGGATCCGGTGGCCCCGGATCTGCACGTCGCGCTCCTCGAGGATGTTGAGCAGCCCGACCTGAATCCGCTCCGAGAGGTCCGGGAGCTCGTTGATGGCGAAGATCCCGCGGTTGACCCGGGGGATGAGGCCGTAGTGCAGCGCCAGCTCGTCGCTCAGGTAGCGGCCCTCGGCGATCTTGATCGGGTCCACCTCGCCGATGAGGTCGGCGATGGAGGTGTCGGGCGTGGCCAGCTTCTCGCCGTAGCGCTGCGAGCGGTGCACCCAGACGATGGGTGTCGCCTCGCCGAGCTCGTCGACGAGGTCGAGGGCGAAGCGCGAGACCGGGTTGTAGGGGTCGTCGTTGATCTCGGAACCGGCGACGATGGGCATCCAGTCGTCGAGCAGACCGACGAGGGAGCGGATGACCCGGGTCTTCGCCTGGCCGCGCTCGCCCAGCAGGATGAGGTCGTGGCCCGCCAGGATGGCGTTCTCGAGCTGGGGGACCACCGTCTCCTCGAAGCCGAGGACACCGGGGATCAGCGAGTGCCCGGCGGCGATGGCCTTGGCGGTGTTGCGGCGCATCTCGTCGGCCACCGACACCGACTCCCAGCCCGAGGCGCGGAGGTCGGCCAGGGCGCGGGGGAGGTCGTCGGGTGCCTTGAGCCCGGCCGGCGCCGGGGTCGCGGAGGGGTCGAAGTGCGAAGGGCCGTCCATGGGTGAAGCCTAAACCTCTCTCTCGTGACCGGGCGCGCCGGCCGCGGTCGGATCCCCGACGCCGGGGCGGCCAATGGGGGTGTCAGCCTTCCGCGTCACCACCCGCTGCCCGGAGGCGGTCGGGACCGGACCTGTCGCCCGTGGCGACATGGCGCGTCACGAGCTGGTCGGCCAGGGCGCGGGCCGGGCGGGCGAGCGTGCGGTCACCGCGCTGGGCCAGCGCGACGGTGCGGCGCATCGTGGACCCCGAGAAGGGGATGCCGACCAGCGAGCCGTCACCGGGCAGCGCGATGGCCGGCACGACGGCCGCGCCCAGGCCGGAGGCCACGAAGGCGAGTACCCCGGCCATCTCGCCCCCCTCGCTGACGAGGTGCGGCTCGACCTCGGCCTCCAGGCAGGCCGCCAGGGTGACCGCCCGGAGGTCGTAGCCCTCCCGGAACATGACCAAGTCGAGGCCGTCGAGGTCACGGACCCCGATGCGCCGGCGGCGGGCGAAGGGGTGATCGGGCGCCGTGGCCAGCACCAGCGGGTCGTCGAAGAGCGCGGTCGTGATCACGAGGGGATCGGCCACCGGCAGCACGATGAGGGCGAGGTCGACCTCGCCCGCGGCGACCTGGGGCACGAGCTGGTGCGACCCCGCCTCGACCACCGAGAGGTCGATGCCGCGGTGGCTGGCATGGAACTCGACGAGGGCCGGGGCCAGCACGCTGGTGATGAGGCTCGGGGTGGCCCCCACGGCGAGGTGGCCGCGGGCCATGCCCGACAGCGCCCGCGCCTCGGCCCCGGTGGCCTCCACGTCGGCCAGCACGCGTTGCATGAAGGGGAGGAGGGCACCGCCGTCGGGGGTGAGGGTGACCCTTCCCTGGCCCGGGCCCCGGTTGAAGAGCACCACGCCGAGCTCGTGCTCGAGCAGGCGGACCTGCCGGGAGAGCGAGGGCTGCGCCAGGTGGAGCCGGGCGGCCGCCCGGGTGAAGCTCTGCTCCTCGGCCACGGCCAGGGCGTAGGCCAGCTGGTGCAGCTGCATGGATCAGAGCTTATAGCTCTGATCTTCATGCATTTTATGTCTTTGACGTGCACCCGGGCGCACCGTATGGTCACTGCCTGGAGCGCGGCGACTTGCACCGTCGCGGGAGTGGTCTGGAATGATTTGCCGGCCCGGCCGCCGAGCCGGGCACCGAGGAGGCGCGAGTGACGACGACGGTCGAGAACCCATCCCCGACCCCGGTCTCCATCGGCGCACCACGGGGCGGTCCCGACCAGCCGACCCTGCGCAAGGACAACTGGTGGGTGGAGCCCCTGGTCACCTTCGTGGTGCTGGTCTCCTTCGTGGCCTACTCGACGTGGGCGGCCTTCGTCGGGAAGAATTACTACGCCGGGGCGGACCTGCACCGGGACCTGATCTCGCCCTTCTACTCCCCCTGCATCGCCAACAGCTGCGTGGCGGGCAGCCACTCCTTCGGGACGCTCCCCTTCTGGAACTACTCACCGGCCCTGCTGATCCTCATCTTCCCGCTCGGCTTCCGCCTCACCTGCTACTACTACCGCAAGGCCTACTACCGCTCCTTCTGGCTGTCTCCCCCCGCCTGCGCGGTGTCCGACGCCCATCGCAGCTACAGCGGCGAGACCCGGTTCCCCCTCATCCTCCAGAACATCCACCGCTACTTCTTCTGGATACTGCTCCTCTTCAACTGCGTCCTCACCTACGACGCCATCCTCGCCTTCCGCCAGCCCGGTTACGGGATCGGCATCAGCGTCGGCACCGTCGTCCTGTGCGCCAACGCCGCCTTCCTGTGGCTCTACTCACTGTCGTGCCACGCCTGCCGCCACTTCTGCGGGGGCCAGGTCAAGTCGTTCGCCAAGCACCCGACGCGCTACAAGCTCTGGAAGTTCGTCACCCCGCTCAACGCGCACCACATGCGCTTCGCCTGGATCAGCCTCTTCGGCGTCGCCCTCTGCGACCTCTACGTGCGACTCGTGGCGAGCGGGACGATCCACGACCCCGGCTTTCACTTCTAGGACTGGACGAGGACCGCATGGCCGACCAGACACACGCCTACGAGACGCACGACTACGACGTCATCATCATCGGGGCCGGTGGCTCCGGGCTGCGCGCCGCGATCGAGGCCAAGGAGCGCGGCCTGCGCACCGCCCTCGTCTGCAAGTCGCTGCTCGGCAAGGCGCACACCGTCATGGCCGAGGGCGGCATGGCGGCCGCCATGGGCCACGTCTGGTCCGAGGACAACTGGCAGGTCCACTTCCGCGACACCATGCGCGGCGGCAAGATGCT
>CAYWDQ010000152.1:0-7344 GCA_964457065.1 uncultured Acidimicrobiaceae bacterium
TGGGCGAGCTCGACCGACGCGAAGGATGGCGGGCCGAGGGAGCGACGTCCCTCGAGGCCTGGGTCGTCGAGCGCTGCGGTGTCTCCACCGCGACCGCCCGGGCCTGGGCGCACGTGGCGGAACGGCTGTTCGACTTGCCCAAGCTGGGAGCGGCGCTGCGCGCGGGCGAGCTCAGCTTCGACAAGGTGCGCGCCGTGGTCGACGTGGCGACACCCGAGACCGACAGCGAGCTGCGCGAGCGGGCCGCCGAGTGCTCGGTACGGCAGCTCGCCGAGCTGGCGCGCTCCGCCCGCGGGACGGACGAGGAGCAGGCGCAGCGCGATCACGATCGTCGCTCCCTCCGCTGCAACGACCAGTTCCGCACGGTCACCGTCCAGCTCCCACCGGCTCCGTACGCCGAGGTCCGGGCCTGCCTCGAAACGCGGGCCCGGCGGATCCCCTCCGACGGCCAGACACCTTGGGATCAGCGGATGTGCGACGCCTTCTTGCAGTTGCTGCGCTCATCGGACGCGGGTGGACCGAGTCCCTACCTCGTGGTGGCCCACACCCCTCTCGGGTCCCTGATCGACGAGGGATCGGATCTGGCGGGCGAGCTCGAGCGCGACGGACTCCTGAGCGTCGAGACCGTCCGGCGGATCGTCTGTGACGCCACCATCGTCATCGCCGTCGATGACGATGTCGGCCACACCATGTACGAGGGCCGGGTCCGACGTGAACCGACCGATGCGCAGCGACGCGAGGTGAGGCGCCGGGATCGTCATTGCCGCTTTCCGGGCTGTACGAACGCGACCTTCACGAACACCCACCACATCAAGCCGTGGAAGCCCGATGGGCGGACCGACATCGACAACCTTGCGTTGCTGTGCGAGCACCACCATCACCGGGTCCATTCCTCAGAGTGGACGATGTCCGGGAACGCCAACGCGGAACTGAGCTTCGTCGGCCCGACGGGCCGGGGCATGACGTCGCGCCCATCGCCGTTGTGGACCCGAGGGAGCGGGCCGTCGGCTAACGAAGCTGCAGGGGCAGGCTCCTAAATCCCCGCAGCGCCTGCACCGGCTTGTAGCGCAGGTCCTCCCTCGGAACTTCCAGGCGCATGGCGGGGAAGCGCCGGACCAGCTGACCGATCGCGATCTGCCCCTCCAGACGCGCCAGCTGGTTGCCGAGGCAGAAGTGCTTCCCGAAGGCGAAGGTCAGGTGCCGGTTCGGCTCCCGGCCCAGATCGAGATCGTCCGGACGCTCGAAGATGGCCTCGTCGCGGTTGGCCGAGATGATCATGCCCAGCACCTTGCTGCCCTTGGGCATCGTCGTGCCGTCGACCTCGACGTCGTCGAGCAATGTCCGGGCGGCGCCGCAGGGAACGGGCGTGGTGAACCGGAGGAGCTCTTCGACGGCCGTCGGCATCAGGGCCGGATCGACCCGCAGCCGTTCCGCCTGCCCGGGGTGCTCAATGAGTGCGAGCGCGGAACTGCCGATCAGGTTCGCCGTCGTGTCGTGCCCAGCCAGCATGAGGAGGAAGATCATCGCGATCACTTCGTCCGGGGTCAGGAAGTCTCCGTCCTCGCTCGCGGCGAGAAGGGCGGAGATGAGCCCGTCGTCCGGCTCGTTGCGGCGCTGCTCGGCCAGGCGCTCGAGTACCGCGTAGAGCTTGCGCGCCGTCGGGACGGCGCGCATGGCGTCGGCTGCCGAGCCGCTGCCCAGGCGCGCCACGAAGCGCTCCGTGAGCACATGGAACTCGTTCCGGTCCTCATCGCCGACGCCGAGCATCGTCGAGATGACCGACAGCGGAAGCGGGACGGCGACGTCGGCCACCAGGTCGATCGTCTCGCTCCCCCGCTGTTCCGCCTTGTCGAGCAGCTCGGTCACGATGCGTTCGATCTCGGCCGTCATCTGCTGCACCATGCGGGGCGTGAACGCCTTGTTCACGAGCCGGCGCAGCCGGGCGTGGTCGGGGTCGTCCTTGTAAACCATGCTGCTCATCAAGAGCCGGAACATGCGCGGCAGGTGCCGCATCAGGAAGCTAGAACCCTCGCTCGTGGGGTCGCTCGAGAAGCGCATGTCGTTGTGGAGCAGGAGGACGTGCTCATGGCGCGTGAGCATGTAGCCGATGCCGCCCATCAACTGCTTGGAGTAGGCCCGCGACACCGGCGCGCTGCGGCGCAGCTCGGCGTAGCGCGGATAGGGATCCGTGAACATCACGGGGTCGGCCAGGTCCGTCGTCTCGAGCCGTCCTGCGGCTGCGGTGCCAGTCACCACTTCCCCCCGTCGATCGTTCCACCAGGGATCCCGGGCTCCTGGTCCTAATTCAGTACATTCTATTCTACTGAGGTCGGCTCGCCCTGCACACCCCGGTCAGGTGGTCGAGAACACCTTGCGCGAGTAGTACCAGACCGCCAGACAGCTCAGCACCGCCGCGAACGCGGCCAACGCACCGATCTCGGGCAAGGTGTCGGCGAACGTCGCGTGGTCCGAGATCAGCTTGATGAAGGCGTCCATGGCCCAGGCTTGGGGGACGATGTGCCCGACGTTCTTGACCGTGGTGCTGACCGTGTTGAGCTGGTAGACGCAGCCACCGAGCATGCCGGCGATGATCGCGACGATCACTGCCGTCGCGATGGCCTGCTCCTGCGAGCGCGACCAGGTGCCGATGATCACGGCGAGCGCGGCGATGCTGATGCCGAGGAGTGCGACGACGAGGAAGACGCTCAGCGGGTTTCCCCAGTGGACATTGAACAACACGATGCCCACGAAGATGAGGCCGACCGCCATCGCGATGGCCGTGACCATCATGCTCGCCATCTGCCCGAACACGATGGCGCGCTTGTGGACCGGCGCGGCGGAGAGCCGCTGGAGGACGCCCAGTCGCCGCGTTTCGACCATGCCGGCGGAGAGGACCAGCACCGCGATGCCCATGAAGAGCACGAGGTTGGCAGGAGCCACGTACCAGAACGGACTCAGCGGCGCCTGGGTCTGTGTCGCCCGCAACGTGGCGTCGGTGAACTTCGTGTCCGAACCTTCGGCCGCCATGAGGTCCATCAGCGCGACGACGTCAGTCCGGGCCTGCACCGCGTCCGTGGTGGCAGATTCGATCAGGAAGTCGGCTCGCACCGTATTGCTCTGCGACGGGAGCTGCACGATCCCCGCCACGACCCGGCCGCGCAAGATGTCGTCGGTCAGGTCGGTCCGGTTGCTCTCGATCCGGACCTTGATGCCGTCGGTCGTCTCCGCCAGGTGCAGCAGACGCGCCGAGGGATGGAGTAGACCGATCGGCTCCTTGGGGCTGCCCTCCAGGAGGCCGGTGATGAGGATGATGACCACCGGGACGAGCGTGCCGATGATGAGCAGCCGGCGGTCGCCCATCGCACGGCGCAGGTTGACCCAGATGACCGCGATCACGGCTCGACCATCTTCCGCACCCTTGTCATGGCCAGTCCCCCGGTCACCAGGGCGATGGCGAGCAGAACGAAGAACGGGCCGATGACGCTGCTCGCCGGTTCGCCCAGCTGGTCCAGCCGGCCGAAGCCGACCAGGGCCCACCCGTTCGGCGTCCCCAGCGCCAGCACCTGGAAGGCGTCGGGGAGCGACCCCGAAGGAAGCAGATTGCCGCCGAGCAGGGCGAGGCCCAAGCCGACGAGCAGCGTGATGCCGAACGCCTGCTGCTCGGTCTTGGCCAAGGAGGTGAGGAACACACCGATGCCGCACATGGCGACGGTGGCACCCACGCACATCAGCAGGACGCCCAACGGGTTCCCCCAATTCGCGCCAAAGACGAAGGTCGTCACGGCCCAGATGACGAAGATCGTGACGAGGCCGGTCACGAAGATCGCCAGGAGCTTCCCGAGGACGATCTGCGTCGGCCGCAAGGGTGCGGCGGTGATCCTGGCCAGCGTTCCGGCAGAGCGCTCCATGAGGAGTGACCGCATGCCGAGACCACTGCCGATGAAGAGGAAGACGACTGCGATGTTGGGTGCGAAGAAATTGAGGTTGACCTTGCCGGAATGGCCCACGCTCTGCGTCGTGATGGCCACCGTCGCCGGACCGACCGTGGCGCCGTGGGGCACCTTGTCCGCGTACAGGGCGCTGGAGATTCCTGCGGCAACGGACTCTGCGTACTCCTGCCCGAGTTGCGAGGTGCCCCGGGTGACGACGTCGAACCCGGGCGTGTGGGTGGCTCCGGGGTCGACGATGGGAATGAGCAGGCTGGACAACCGCATCTGCCCGGGCAGCACCGCTACCCCGCCGTCGAGGTTGCCGTTGGCCACCGCGGTCCTCACGGCCTGCTGACTGGGCATGGCGACGACGGTGACACCGTGCGGCAGCTGGCTGGCCTGCTCAGCGGCCGCCATGAGCTCGGGCGAGGCGCCCGACACACCGATATGCACCGCTACGGCGGAGCTACTGCCGGCGAAGGAGAGACCCAGGACGGCAGCCATGAGGAGCGGAGCGGCGAGGCAGCCGATGAGGACGGAACGATCGCGCAGCCGGCGCCGAAGCTCGTTCAGCGCGATGACGCGGATCAATCCCGCAGCTCTTTTCCCGTCAGACTCAAGAAGACGTCTTCGAGATTGGGCGAACGCACCTCCACACCCGTGAGGTCGACGCCATGCCGCGTCGCGACGGCCACTACGGCCGAGAGGACGGCAGGTCCGTGGTCCGTGCTCAGCTCGAGGTTGCCGTCCACCTCGTGCACTTCATGGATGTTGTCGAGCTCGCGGCAGGCAGCAGCCAGCTCGTGCAGGTCGGCACCCTCGGAGGCCAGGTGGACCTTGTCCCGGCCTCCGTGGGCGTCGATCAATGCTTCCGCCGTCCCTTCCGCGATCAGATGGCCGTCATCGATGATGCCGATGCGGTCGCACAACTTGGCCGCTTCCTCCATGTAGTGCGTCGTGTACAGCACCGCGATGCCGAGCTGTCCGACGGTCTCGAGGATCGCGTTGCGACTCTGGGGATCGACGCCGACGGTGGGCTCGTCGAGCACGAGCAGCTTGGGCCGGTGCAGCAGGCCGGCCGCCATGTTGGCGCGCCGCTTCATGCCGCCCGAGTACGTGCCGATTCGGTCCTTTCCACGGTCGGCGAGCCCCACCAGCTCGAGCGTCTCGCCGATGCGCGCTTGGAGTTCCTTGCCTGACAGCCCGTAGAGCTGGCCGAAGAAGGTGAGATTCTCCACGGCCGAGAGGTCCGGGTAGAGGGCCAGGTCCTGGGGGACGTAGCCGACGGCCGCCTTGGCCTCGAGCGTGCCGCCCTCGAAGCCGTCGACCGTGACGTCACCCTCGTCGGGGATCGCCAACCCGCACAGCATGGAGATGGTGGTGGTCTTCCCGGCGCCGTTGGGGCCCAACAGGCCGTAGCACTCGCGCTCGGCGATGAAGAAGGACACGCCGTCGACTGCCAACCGGTCGCCGTACCGCTTGCGCAGGCCTTCACACCGAAGCATGGCGGGAGGCCCGAGCGTCGTTACGGCCGCTTCGCTGCCTCCGACCGCCTGTTGCATGCACCCTCCACAGTGGAAAAGAGGCGCCTCTTTTCGCAACTTAGCACGAGTGACGGTCACCCACGTGGCGACGTCTTCCGCTCACGTTCGATGACTACCCGCGCTCAGCCGTCGTCCCCGGTGCCAGCTGACCGCCGAGCTACGCATCCGCGACCAGCAATGGATACGTCGAGGCGGCTGCCACCGAGAGGATCTCCGCCCTGTCCTCGTCGAGGATGAACCCGGCCGCGATCGCGGCGTCGAGGGCGGCCGCGAACCGCTCTAGGTACTCCGTCTTTCCCGCGGGGTACAGCGACTTCAGCGCGGCGTCGTCGAAGGGCTCCGTCCGCCCGAACAGCATGGCGAACGTCTCTCCCGTCTGACCCAGCCCGGACACGACGGATGTGGGCGCCTCGACCCACGGCGTGCGGATTCCGCCGAGCGCGTTGCCGAGATCGTCCAGCTGGAAGCCCGTACCCTCGGCGTCGACATCGAGCCGGGGCGCCGGCGGGGGGGCGTCGCCCCCGGCTGCCCACCGGGCCAGATGGGCAATGGCGGCCTGGGCGACGTAATGCTGCTGCGGCACCGCATTAATGGGTGTATCCGTGTTCCCGATCATGAGGTTCGTCGTGGGGCGCAGCAGCTCGGCCATGCGTTCCGGGCTCAGGGTGCCGTCGTCGTGACGGCCGGCGCTGACCGTGTAGGTGTCGGCGTGCGCCGCACCAGCCATCTCCCAGACCCGGATCCGCCCGGAGTCGGGCTGCTCGGCGAGGCCACCCCCGAGGAGGATGACGTCGGTCTCGCTCTGCAGCACGAGCACCGGCACCCGCGCGTCCTGGCGGATGCGCTCACCTTTGTGTGAGATGGCGCGCCGCGTCGCCTCCATCCCCTCCCGCTGGGCGGAGGGGATGAACACGCCGTCGATGGAGACGCCGACACCGGGGCGCCCGTGCACGAAGAAGCCGTCGAAGACGCGCGCGTGGGGATCGACCGCGTTGATGTAGGTCACCAGGCAGGCGGCCGATTGGGACTCGCCGGCCGCCAGGAGCCGCTCGGGCATCAGGCCTCCGAGCGGGTTGTCGCCCGCCGGTAGCCGCAGCAGTGCGCCGACCTGGGAGAAGATGTCGAAGGACCATGCGTCGCCGGGGTGCTCGAGCTTGCCATAGCGCTCCGGCGCCAGGAGCTTCAGGTGGATGCTCTCGACGAAGCCCCCGCCGTCGATGCCCACTTTCTGCGCCGACACTCCGACCCACGCATCACCGCTGGTCGCGAGGTGACGGTGGAAGAAGCCCCAATCCGGGGCGGCGTCGATGCCCGCCGACACGTTGTGCCACTCCACTACGGCCATGCCACTGAAGCGGTCTGGGTCGATAGGTCGGCGCACCACGATGCGTGTTCGGAACGGCGCCTCGGCGCCGGGGGTGACATCCCAGCGACCGTCGGCGCCGCGCTCCCCCTGCAACTCGTACGCCGTCGCAGTCCCCTCGACGCTGAACTCGGCCTCCTCGTAGCCGAGCGTCGCGAGGTCGTATTCCCGCATGACGTCCGGGGCGGCGCCGGGCATCTGCTTGAACTCTGCGTGTCGCATGCTGGCCATCGTCGTCCTCCCCGGCCGGGACCCAGGAGCCCGACTCGATCGTCCTGCCTTATTAGGATACTCTTTAGATCGCAGAGGGCTACGGCCCACGTGCGGAAACCCGCAGACCACAGAGCACATCACACAAGGATCGAGGATAGGTCGTGAGCGAGGCTTGGATCATTGACGCATGCCGTACCCCTCGGGGCATCGGGAAGGTCGGGAAGGGTGCGCTGGCCGAGTTGCACCCGCAGGTCCTGGGGGCCACCGTGCTGCGCGCCCTGGCGGAGCGCAACGG
>CAYWDQ010000153.1:0-7294 GCA_964457065.1 uncultured Acidimicrobiaceae bacterium
CTTCCGTCCCGAGCTCGTGCTCCACGGGGGAGCGCTGACCGCAGTCGACCTGTGTGAGACAGAGATCGACACGGCCTATGCCGTCAACGCCATCGGCACCCGTCACGTCGCCGAGGCGGCAGCGCTGGTGGGCGCGCACATGGTCTACGTGTCCACCGATTACGTCTTCGACGGCGCGGCGAGCCGCCCCTACCGCGAGTGGGACGCCCCGTGCCCGACCTCGGTGTACGGCGCCTCCAAGCTGGCCGGCGAGCGGGAGTGCCGTCCCGGGACGACGATCGTGCGTACGAGCTGGCTGTGCGGCGCCAATGGGGCCAACATGGTGGCGACCGCTCTTCGCCTGGCCGACGGCGACGGGGAGCTCCAGTTCGTCGACGACCAGCACGGCTCGCCGACATTCACGGCGGACCTGGCGCCCGCCGTCGTGACACTCGGCCTCGACCGGCGGCCGGGCATCTTCCACGTGACCAACGGGGGGGCCACGACCTGGTGGGGCTTCGTGCGGGCGGTGCTGGCCGAGGCGGGCGCCGACCCCGAGCGAGTACACCCCATCAGCACCGCCGAGCTCCATCCGCCCCGTCCTGCCCCACGCCCGGCCTATTCCGTGCTGGACAACATGGCGTTGCGACTGAGTGGGCTGCCCGCTCTGCCCGATTGGGGGGACGGACTGGCCAGACTCGTCCGCGCCCTCCGGTCGACTTCGCAATGACCGCACGCACCGACACCCGCACGACACCGCACACAGTGGCGGTGATCGGCGCCGGCTACGTGGGCCTGCCGACGGCGGCCACGCTGGCCCACTTCGGGCACTCCGTCGTCCTGGCCGAGCGCGATCGCTCGAAGCTCGCTGCGCTGCGATCCGGGCGCATGCCCATCGTCGAAGCCGGGCTGCACGAGCTGGTCGCAGATTGCGTGGCGGCGCGCAGTCTCTCGTTCACCGATTCGGCCCTCGACGCGGTGGACGGGGCGGAGTTCGTCTTCCTCTGCGTACCGACGCCGCAGAGCGCGGACGGATCCGCCGACCTGTCCTACATCGAGGCGGCCGCCAAGGAGATCGCACCGCACCTGGAGCCGGGCACCGTCGTGGTCAACAAGTCGACGGTGCCGGTGGGCTCGGCAACGATGGTCGAGGCGGTGATCGGCCGTCCCGACATCAGCGTCGTCTCCAACCCCGAGTTCCTCCGGGAGGGCACAGCCGTGACCGACAGCCTGAGCCCAGACCGCATCGTGGTGGGCGCCGACGATCCGCAGGCGGCCGCCAAGGTGGGCGCGCTGTTCGCGGCGACGGGTGCGCCGCTGATGGTGACCGACGCCACCACCTCGGAGACGATCAAGTACGCCTCCAACGCCTTCCTGGCGACCAAGCTCAGCTTCGTCAATGCCTTGGCCGGCCTGTGCGAGGAGGTCGGAGCGGACGCCCGCGACGTCCTGCTCGGGCTCGGCTACGACAAGCGGATCGGCTTCGAGTTCCTGCGTCCCGGCCCGGGTTGGGGCGGTTCGTGCCTGCCCAAGGACACGCGGGCACTGCTCCACATCGCCCGCGGGGTCGGCTACGACTTCTCGCTGCTGGCTGGGGCCATCGCGTCCAACGACGAACAGCTGTCCCGGGTGGTCTCCAAAGTGGTGGCGGCGTGCGGCGGCTCCGTCGACGGGGTCACCGTGGCCGTGTGGGGCCTCACCTTCAAGGCGAACACCGACGACCGTCGGGACTCGCCCAGCCTGCAGATCTGCCACCGCCTCACCGCACTGGGTGCGACCGTGCAGGCCTTCGACCCGACGGTCGAGGCCGAGGGGGACCCGCCCGACGACCTGCTCGGTCTGGACCTGCACGCGGACCCCTACGAGGCGGCGGCGGGCGCCCGGGTGATCGTCGTGCTCACCGAGTGGGACGAGTTCCGCTGGCTCGACTTCTCCCGCCTGCTGGCGATCATGGACGAGCCGTGCATCGTGGACGCACGCAACCTCCTCGATCCCGCCGCGGTGCGGCGCATGGGCTTCCGCTACTCGGGCATCGGACGTCAGTGAGGCGGACCGTCGTTGCCGGTGGTGCCGGGTTCCTCGGGTCGCACCTCTGCGACCGGCTGATGGGGCGGGGTGACACCGTGATCTGCATGGACAACCTCTCCACCGGCTCCAGGGAGAACGTGGCGCACCTGCTCGGTCACGAGCGCTTCAGCCTCGTCGTCTGCGACGTGAGCGAGAAGGTGGAGCTCGAGGACGGAGTCAAGGTCGACGCCGTGTGCAACCTGGCATCGCCGGCGTCGCCGCCCGCGTATCTCGCTCGGCCCTTCGACACGCTGGCAGTCGGCAGCGAGGGCACGCGCCGCCTGCTCGAGCTAGCCAGGGCGCACGGCGCCCGATTCCTTATGGCCAGCACCAGCGAGGTGTACGGGGACCCCGAGGTGCACCCCCAGGTCGAGTCCTACCGCGGCAACGTCGACCCCATCGGGCCGCGCAGCGTCTACGACGAGGCCAAACGGTTCGCCGAGAGCATGACCATGGCCATGCACCGCACGCACGGGGTGAACGTTGGCATCGCGCGCATCTTCAACACCTACGGCCCGCGGCTCTCGCCGGGGGACGGCAGGGTCGTATCGAACTTCATCGTGCAGGCGCTGAGGGGCGAACCCCTGACCGTGTACGGGGACGGCAGCCAGACGCGCAGCCTCTGCTTCGTCGACGACGAGATCACGGGTCTGGTGGCCCTGCTCGATTCACCGCTGACCGGCCCCGTCAACATCGGAAACCCCGACGAGCGCTCGATGCTGGATCTGGCGCGCTTCGTCCTGGGAGTCACCGGGTCGAAGTCCGACGTCGTCTTCGAGCCACTACCCGCTGACGACCCGACGCGGCGCTGCCCCGACATCTCCCTGGCCCGGCGTGAGCTGGGATGGGAGCCGACGACGGCACTGAGGGAGGGCATCGAGCGGACCATCGACTACTTCGCACAAAAGGTGAAAGGCACATGACAGAGACTGACTTGACCGAACCGTCCCCGCCACGGACCTACGAGACACTGACGGTGATCTGTCCGGTCTACAACGAGCGCACGACCGTCGCCGAGGTCATTCGGCGCATGCGGGCGGTCGAGCTGCCCGTGGTGCTCCAGATCATCGTGGTCGACGACGGGAGCAGCGACGGCTCGGACAAGGTGCTGGGTGCCCTCGAGGATTCGACCGTGCGCGTCATCCGCCACAAGGTGAACCAGGGCAAGGGGGCGGCGATCCGCACCGGTCTGGCCGAGGCGCGCGGTGACCTCATCCTCATTCAGGACGCCGACCTCGAGTACGACCCCAACGACTGGCCTCGCCTGCTCGACCCGATCCTGCGCGGCAAGGCGCGCGTCGTGTACGGGAGCCGATTCACGGGCGAGCGCAAGAACATGTTGCCCCTGCACTGGATCGGCAACCGCTTTCTCTCACTCGTCACCAACGTGCTGTACAGCTCGACGCTCTCGGACATGGAGACCTGCTACAAGCTCTTCGACGCGCAGGTGCTCGAGGGCCTCACCGTCGTGTCGAACAAGTTCGACTTCGAGCCCGAGATCACGGCCAAGGTGCTGCGGCGCGGCCACCGGATCTACGAGGTTCCGATCTCCTACGCCGGCCGCGAGCACGACGAGGGGAAGAAGATCACCTGGCGCGACGGCTTCAGCGCCTTGAAGGCCCTGGTCAAGTTCCGCTTCACGCGGGAGTACTGAGGGCACCGGTGCCGGACAGGATCGGTGCGGTCGTGGTGGACCACGACGCGGGGCCGCTGCTCGAGCGATGTGTCGGCTCCCTTCTCGACGACGGTGCCGCACCCCTGGTCGTGGTGGAGAACGGCGCCCCCGGAAGCGCCGCCGCCGCGCTGGCGGAGCTCGTCGCCACCCGGGGAGCGCCGCCGGTCCACGTCGTGCGTCCGGGCCGCAACGTGGGCTTCGGGGCCGGGGTCAACCGGGGCCTGGCCGCCCTGGCGGGCGAGCCGTCGCCACCGGAGTGGGTCCTCGTCTCCAATCCCGACCTCGTCGTGCACGCGGGTGCGCTGCGGGCGATGCGCCAGGCCCTGGAGTCCTACCCGGCGTGGGCATTGGTCGGGCCACGCATCTTCACCGAGACGGGCGACATCTACCCCTCGGTGCGCTGCTTCCCCTCGTTCACCGACGCCGCCGGACACGCGTTGATGGCGCTGTTCAACCCCGAGAACCCGTTCACCCGGCGTTACAACCCCGGGACTCCCGAGGGCGAGGTGCTGACGGCGGCCGGCTGGGTCTCGGGCTCGTGTTTCCTCGCCCGGCGCAGCGCGCTGGAGGAACTGGGCGGCTTCGACGAGGCGTACTTCATGTACGCGGAGGACATGGACCTGTGCTGGCGCGCCCACGACGCCGGATGGGGCGTGGGCTTCGCCGGTACGGCCGGGGTCACCCACGTCCAGGGCGTGAGCACCGCCCGCCATCCCTATCGGATGTTGGCGGCCCACCACCGGTCGGCCCTCCGCTTCACGTTCCGGACCACGAAGGGCTGGCGGCGGGCCGCGCTGCCGCTGGCGGCGGTCGTGCTGGGGGCGCGCATGGCCATGGCGACGGTCCGGCTCGCGCTCGCCGGCTAAGGAGGTGGCCGGCCGTCGGGGCCTGCTGATCGCTTCCCTGGTGGCCATCGCCGCCGTGGTGCTGGCGCTGGTGCTGGCCGCCGCCGTGAGCGGCCCACGGCACCGGATCGTGCACGTGGAGCCGCAGGTCGCGTTCGCGCTGCCGCCGGCCTCGACCGGGTGCACGGGTGCGACGGCACTGCCGGGTGGCGCCACGCAGGTGCCGCTCACCGTGAGCACCGTCGCCGGCCAGGTGGCCGAATCCCTCGACGTCTGTATCGACGGCCACGGACCCTTCCCCTTCGTCCTCGACTCCGGTGCCGGGCAGTCGACCATCGACGCCGGCCTGTCGAAGCGACTGCACCTCCCGTCGGCAGGCCCGGCGAGCCAGTTCGCCGGCGTCGGCTGCACGGGCACGGCCCGGCCGGTAGGGGTCGGATCCTGGTCCCTCGACGGCGTCACCCTGGCGCCGCAGCAGCTGACCGCGGCGACCCTGCCCCAGATCGGCGGGAAGGGGGAGCCGGTCGGCCTGATCGGCTCCGACGTGCTCTCCCGCTTCGGCGCGGTGCGCATCGACTTCACCTCGGATGCGCTCGTGCTCCCCGGGCCCGAAGGACCGCCGCTCAGCGGCACGACGTCGTACACGGGGCCGTCGGGCCCGCCGCCGACGGCGCTGACCCGGGGGGAGGGAACCACGATCCCCTTGACGGTGACGCCACTCGAGGGTGACGTCTCGCTCAGCGTCAACGTCCGCTTCGGGGCCGGACCCAGGCGCAGCTTCGTGGTGGACACCGGGTCGTCGCAGAGCGTCGTGGACACCTCCGTGGCGCAGGGGTCCTCACTCGCGGGGACCGACCTGGCGCAACGCCAGTCGACGGTGTGCTCGGTCATCACGGTCCCGCTCGTGCACAGCGGCCCCTGGTCCGTGCCGGGGCAGTCGTTGCACCCCCAGCTCATCGGCGAGACCGACCTCGGGGCCATCAGCCTGGGCGGCATCGACGGCCTGCTGGGCTCCGATCAGCTCGAGCGCTTCGGTTGGGTCGTGCTCGACTACGCGGGGGGGCGGCTGGTTCTGGGCTGACCCAGCCAGTCAGGCCAGCGCGGCGCCGAGGGAGTCGAGGAGCTCGCCGGTGCCCTTCTCGCGCACGGCCGACGTGTCGGCCCCGTCGAGGAAGATGCCCTGCTCGGTGAGGGTGAGGGTGGTCCCGTCACCGTCGGGGACGAACTCCACCGTCGCCACCGAGACCGAGATGAGGTCGTCCCCGACCTTCATCGTGTAGCCGTAGACGAGCCGTTGGCCGGGAACGATGTCCTCGTAGGTGGCCTCGTAGGAGTACACGGGCCCGCCGGGGGGGCCGCCGCGGTTGATCTCGGTGCCGCCGACGCGGAAGTCGAGCGTGTAGCCGCTCGCGCCCGGAGCACCGAACCATTGAGCCTTGGCGTCCTGGCTGGACCAGGCGGCGAAGACACGCTCGGGCGGAGCGGGGTAGGTACGCGTGATCGTGAAGGTTCCGTGCTCGGTGGATCGGGTGCTCGTGGTCATCGTCGTGGTCCTTTCGTCGGTGGCTGCTGCTTCTGCTCCGGGCTGTGCCCGTCGGCCAGGACCTCGCCCAACCGGTCGAGGCGGTGTTCCCAGGCGGCGCGCTGACCGGCGAACCAGTCCTCGGCCAGGCGCAGGCCCACCGGCTCGAGCCGACAGGTGCGGGTCCGCCCCACCTTCTCGGAGCGGACCAGCCCGCTCGACTCGAGCACCGCAAGGTGCTGGACGACCGCCGAGAGGGTCATGTCAAGGGGCTGCGCCAACTGGCTCACCGTGGCTGGCCCCAGGCCCAGCCGCTCGACCATGTCCCGCCGGGTGGGATCGCTCAGGGCCCGGAAGACGTCGTCAACCGGTGGCCGTTGCTTAAGCATTAACTTAAGTATCTACGAGGCGGCCAGCCCGCGTCAAGGCGTCGCTCAGGCCGGGCCCGACAGCCCGAGCATCTCGGTGACGCCGTGGTCGCGGCCCGCCGTGTAGCCACCGTCGACCGGCAGTGCGTGGCCGGTGACGAAGGACGAGTCGTCCGAGAGCAGGAAGGCCGCGACCGAGGCGATCTCCTCCGGCTGGGCCATGCGGTGGCCGAGCTTGTGCTCGCGGACGATGTCGGCCAGGGCCGCCTCCATGCCGGGGCCGAACACGGACGCCGTCATCGGGGTCTCGACGAAGCCCGGGCAGATGGCGTTGACCCTGATGCCGCGCCCGGCGTAGTCGATCGCCATGTTCTTGGTCAGCAGGACGACGCCGCCCTTCGACGCGCTGTAGGCGCTGCCGCCCGCCGTTCCCTCCAGGCCCTCGATGCTGGCCACCGTCACCACCGAGCCGCGCTGTCCGCTGTCGCGCAGGGGCTGGCCGAGCATCTGTGCGATGACGTGCTTGGCGACGAGGTAGGTGCCCGTGAGGTTGACGGCGATCACGCGGGCCCACTCCTCGGCCGGCAACATGTGGACCGGCCCCCCGCCTGCCACCCCCGCCGCGTGCAGCAGCCCGTCGACGCTCCCGCCGAACTCGACGGCCGAGCGCACCAGCGCGGCCACCGAGTCCTCGTCGGTCACGTCGACATGGGTGAAGGCCCACCGGCCCGATTCGTCCCGGCCCTCCGCGACGTCGTCGGGCGGCACGGCGAGGTCGGCTCCCATCACGAGCGCGCCTCGTCGAGAAGACGGGCGGCCGTGGCACGGCCGATGCCCG
>CAYWDQ010000154.1:0-7241 GCA_964457065.1 uncultured Acidimicrobiaceae bacterium
GCGGTCAACGGGGTGGGCACCGGCACGGCCAGCAACGAGAAGTCGGCCACGCCGGAGGGCACGACCTCGACCAACAACCTGAAGATACAGATGCTGGCGCTCCCAACGTTCGTCTCGAACGCTCCCAACGCCTACCTCATCGCGGTGACCAACGAGGCGTCGACCGCCACCACCGGCACGCTCACGCTGACCGACGTCCTGCCGGCCGGCTTGACCCTTGAGGGGTCGCTGGTGATCCCACCCGGCTTCAGTTGCGTCTCGAGCTCCATGACCAACACCTTGACGTGCACGTCGAGAGGGTCCATCCCAGCCCACGGCACCGTGTACATCGGGGTGGGGGTCTTCGTGACGGCCCGGCCCGGGACGACGGTCACCAACACGGCGAACCTGACGCCCGTCGGGACACCCGCATCCAATTACACCGCCAGTGTCACCTCGAGGGTGATTGGCCACTAGGCCCGGACAGACCGCAGTCACCAGGGACTTGGCGATATTCGTGCCGGGATGTCGGGAGGGCGGTCCCGACGTCCCGGTCACGACAACGGTCAGCCCTCACTCCACCACGTAGCCGTCCATCCGCGCCAGGATGCGCAGCATCACCTCGTCGGCGCCGGCGCCGATGGAGTCGAGGCGGGTGTCGCGGAAGTAGCGCGAGGTCCAGGTCTCGTCCATGTAGCCGATGCCGCCGTGGAACTGCACCGCGGTGTCAGCCACCTCGCGCTGCAGGCGGGAGCCCAGCAGCTTGCCGATGGTGGCGTAGCGGGTGGCGTCTTCGCCCCGGAGCACCGCGTCGGCGGTGGTGCGGGCGTAGTGCTTCAACACGTCGTGGCGGGCCGAGAGCTCGGCCAGCACGAACTGGAGGTGCTGGTTGGCCAGGAGGGGAGCGCCGAAGGCACGCCGCTCGCGCAGGTAGGACGTGGTGCGGGCCAGGGCGAGCTCAATGGAGCCGACCTGCTTGTAGAACGTGATCAGCCGCTCGGCCTGGAACTGGACCATCTGCTGCTGAAAGCCGCGGCCGATCTCGCCGATGGTGTTCGAGACCGGGACGCGCACGTCGCTGAACGAGAGCTCGGCGGTGTCGCTCGACCACATGCCGAGCTTCTCGAGCTTGCGCGAAACTGCCACTCCCGGGACGGCCGTCGGCACCACGATGAGCGACATGCCCTGGTACCCGGACTCGTCGGAGGTCCGGGCCAGCAAGCACAGCCAGTCGGCCTGCGTGCCGTTCGTGATGTAGAGCTTGGCGCCGTTGATCACCCACTCGTCGCCGTCGCGCACGGCCCGGGTCCGAATGCCCGCCACGTCGCTGCCCGCGTCGGGCTCGGTGACCGCGATGGAGGTCACGACCTCGCCGCGGATGGCCGGCGCCAGATACTGCTCCTTGAGCTCGTGGGAGCCGTAGCGGGCCAACGCGGGCGTCGCCATCGACATCTGGACCGCCATGGCCATCGGCACGCCGCCGCAGCTGATGCGCCCCATCTCCTCGCCGGCGATCAGCGTGTAGGAGTGGTCCGCCCCCATGCCACCGTAGGCCTCGTCGTACTCGAGCCCCAGCAGGCCGACGGCCGCCAGCTTGGGGAAGAGGTCGTGCGCCGGGAAGGTGCGGGCCGCCTCCCACTCTTCGACGTGGGGCTCGATCTCCCGTTCGAAGAGGTCCCGGAGCGTCTTGCGGAACAGCTGATGCTCGTCGGTCTCGATCACCGGCCAACGGTACCACCGGCCAATTTCCGTCCTCCGCCGGGCACCCCCCTACACTGCGCCCGTGACAGATGCGTTGGTAGGCGTCCAGCACCAGGGCGGCGTCCGCACCGTGACACTCGACTCGCCGGCCAACCGGAATGCGCTGTCGGCCCGACTCCTCGAGGAGCTGGACCGGGCGTTGCGTGACGCAACGGGTGACCCCGAGGTGCGCGCCATCGTCCTCACCGGGACGGGCCCGGTGTTCTGCTCGGGCGCCGACCTCTCCGAGCGCGGCGTGGCAGCGCCCAGCCGCATGCCCGACATCCTCACCGCCATCGTCGAGAGTCCAGTGCCGGTCATCGCCCGGGTCAACGGTCATGCCAGGGCGGGCGGCCTCGGTCTGATCGCCGCCTGTGACCTGGCTGCCGCGGCGAAGGCGAGCACCTTCGCCTTCAGCGAGGTGCGGGTCGGAGTGGCACCGGCGATGATCATCGTTCCCGCATCACGCGTCGTCGAGCCCCGCTTCCTCGCCGCCATGACGCTCACGGGCGAGTCGTTCACGGCGCGCGAGGCCGCCGGCGCGGGGCTGTTGTCCGCCGTCGTCGACGACGAGGCGGCGCTCGACGCCTGGGTCGCGGCGCGGACGCAGGCCATCGGCAAGTCGGCGCCGGGCGCGGTGCGGGCCACCAAGGCACTGCTGCGGACCCTGCCGTCCCAGGGGTGGGACGAGGGGTTGGCATCGGCGGCGACGGCGTCGGCCGAGCTCTTCGCCGGCCCCGAGGCGGCGGAGGGGATGGCGGCCTTCCTCGAGAAGCGCCGGCCCGCCTGGGACACCACGCCGTGAGCACACCCATCCGGTCGCACCTCGCCATGGCGGGCGAGGAGTTCTCCGAGAACGCCACCGCCATGCGCGCGCTGGCCGAGGAGGTGCGTGACCTGCACGATCAGGTGCTCGCCGGCGGCGGCCCGCAGTACGTGGAGCGCCACCGGTCCCGCGGCAAGCTGATGGTGCGGGAGCGGCTCGAGTCCCTCGTCGACCCGGGTACCCCCGTGCTCGAGCTGTGCCCGCTGGCCGGTCTGCACACCGGCGACCCGGTCGGGGGTGGTGTCGTCGTGGCATTGGCCGAGGTGTCGCACACCCAGTGCCTGGTGATCGCGAACGACCCGACGGTGCGCGGCGGGACCACGAGCCCGACGACGATCCGCAAGCTCCTGCGCGCCATGACCGTGGCCGAGGAGAACCGCCTCCCGCTGCTGATGCTCGTCGAGTCCGGGGGGGCCGACCTGCCCCGTCAGGCCGACGTCTTCATGCCCGGGGGCGAGCAGTTCCGCCGTCTGACCCAGCTGTCGGCCCAGGGGATCCCGAGCATCTGCGTGGTGTTCGGCTCGTCCACCGCCGGCGGAGCGTACCTCCCGGGCATGAGCGACTACACCGTCATGGTCGAGGACCGGGCCCGCGTGTTCCTGGGCGGGCCACCGCTCGTGAAGATGGCCATCGGCGAGGACGCGGACGAGGAGGAGCTGGGCGGCGCGCTCATGCACGCCCGGACCTCCGGCCTGTGCGACTACCTGGCCCGCGACGAACCCGAGGCCATCCGCATCGCCCGCGGCATCGTGGCCCATCTCCACTGGCGCCGCCGCGGGCCCGCCCCGGCCGGCCCGGGCGACGAGCCGTTGTACCCGGCCGAGGAGCTCCTGGGCATCGCGTCGGTGGACGTGCGGGTGCCGTTCGACGTGCGCGAGGTCCTGGCCCGCGTCCTCGACGGCTCCCGCTTCGAGGAATTCAAGGAGTCCTACGGCGCGCAGCTGGTCTGCGGCTGGGGGTCCCTCGGCGGCTACCCGATCGGCGTGGTGGCCAACAACGGCATCCTGTTCTCGCCCGAGGCGCAGAAGGGCGCCCAGTTCATTGCGCTGTGCAACCGGACGGACACGCCGATCCTGTTCGTCCAGAACATCACGGGCTTCATGGTGGGCACGCGCTACGAGCAGGGCGGGATCATCAAGGACGGCGCCAAGCTGATCAACGCCGTCTCCAACTCGAGCGTGCCGCACCTGACGCTGATGGTCGGTGCCAGCTACGGGGCCGGGAACTACGCCATGGCGGGCCGGGCTTACGACCCCCGCTTCATCTTCACCTGGCCGAACCACCGCATCGCCGTCATGGGGCCCAAGCAGCTGGCCGGCGTCCTCTCCATCGTGCGCCGCAACGCCGCCGAGGCGGCGGGCCGGCCGTTCGACGAGGCGGCCGACGAGGAGCTGCGCCAGGCCACCGAGAGTCAGATAGAGGAGGAGTCGACGGCGCAGTACGCCACCGGCCGGCTGTGGGACGACGGGATCATCGACCCACGCGACACGCGCACGGTGCTCGCCGTCGCGCTCGCCGCGGTGCACTCGGCGTCGGTGCAGGGGACGGCGGTCTTCGGGGTGGTGCGGCACTGATGGCACAGGTGGTGCACCCGATCCGTCGCGTCCTCGTCGCCAACCGTGGCGAAATCGCCCGGCGCCTCATCAAGGGCGCCCACGATGCCGGCTGCGAGGCGATCGCCGTCTACGCGGCGGACGACGCCGCCAGCCCGCACGTCGGCGAGGCCGACGCGGCCGTCCTGCTCCCCGGTGCGACGCTCGCGGAGACCTACCTCGACCCGGCGGCGCTGGTCCGCGCCGCGCTGGCTGCGGGCGCCGACGCCCTGCACCCCGGCTACGGCTTCCTCTCCGAGAACCCCGCCCTGCCCGAGGCGTGCGGCCGAGCCGGCATCGTATGGGTGGGGCCACCTCCCGAGGCGATGCACGTCATGGGCCACAAGGCGCGGGCGAAGGAGGTCGTGGCCCAGGCGGGCGTCCCCGTGCTCCCGAGCGCCGTGGTGGTGGCCCGGACGACGCCCGAGGAGCTGGCCGCCGCCGGCGAGCGCGTCGGCTACCCCCTCCTGGTCAAGGCGTCCGCCGGGGGAGGGGGGCGCGGCATGCGCCTCGTGCCCGGTCCGGACGACCTGGCCGACGCGGTGACGTCGGCCCAGCGCGAGTCCGCCGCCGCCTTCGGCTCCGACGAGGTCTTCCTGGAGCGCTACCTCGCTGCCCCCCGCCACGTCGAGGTCCAGGTCTTCGGCGACACCTGGG
This sequence comes from uncultured Acidimicrobiaceae bacterium, assembly GCA_964457065.1. Taxonomy (GTDB): domain Bacteria; phylum Actinomycetota; class Acidimicrobiia; order Acidimicrobiales; family RAAP-2; genus Bog-473. The sequence goes on from CAYWDQ010000154.1 coordinate 4,795, forward strand.
GCACGGTGCTGCACCTCTACGACCGGGAGTGCTCCGTGCAGCGCCGGCACCAGAAGGTGGTGGAGGAGGCTCCGGCCGTTCTCGTGCCCGACGCGACCCGCCGCCGCATGTGGGACGCCGCCGTGGCCGCGGCGCAGGTCGTCGACTACGTGGGGGCGGGCACCGTCGAGTACCTCGTCGACGACACCGGCTTCTACTTCCTCGAGATGAACACCCGCCTCCAGGTCGAGCACGGCGTGACCGAGCTGGTCACCGGGCTCGACCTGGTCGGCCTGCAGCTGGCGGTGGCCTCCGGCCTTCCACTGCCCTTCGGCCAGGCCGAGGTCTCGGTGACCGGCCACGCCGTGGAGGTGCGCCTGTGCGCCGAGCGGCCGCGAGAGGACTACCGTCCCACCCCGGGCACGGTGACCCACGTGTCCTGGCCCGAGGGTCCGGGCCTGCGCACCGACCGCGCCATCGAGGAGGGCAGCGCCGTCAGTCCCGCCTACGACTCGCTGGTGGCGAAGCTCATGGCACTGGGGGGGGATCGCGGCGCAGCCATCGCCAAGCTGTCCCTCGCCCTGCGCACGCTCGAGCTCGACGGCCTCGAGACCAACCGTGACCTGCTCGCCGCCGTGCTCGACGACGACGCCTTCGGGCGCGGCGAGGCGGACATCCACTACCTGGAGCACCGCCCGGACCTGCGCGACGCGACGCTGCCCGACGCGGTGCGGTGGCGCCACGGCGCCGCCGTGGCCTTCTGCCTGACCGACGAGCGGGCCGCCCGCAGCGTGGTCCCGGTGCACGCGGCGGGGTGGCGCAACGTCGGCCACGCGCTCCACGCCGACCAGCTGACGGACGCGGGCGGCACCATGGTGGTGCGCGCTCCCGTGCCCGACGAGCCCGCCCACGTGCTCGTCGACGGTGAGTGGCAGGCCGTGGGCACGGCCGTCACCCGGCAGGGCGCGGTCGACCTGGTGGCGGAGGACGGGCTGCGGCGGCGCTACCGCGTCCGCCACACCGCGCACGCCGCCGATGTCAACGGCCCCGAGGGCCAGTCGACCTTCGCCCTGCGCACCGAGGACGATCCCGACGAGCGCGGCGGCATCGCCGGCGAGTGCCGGGCCCCCCTGCCCGGAGCCGTCACCAAGGTCCTCGTCGCCGTCGGCGACACCGTGGCCGAGGGCGACGGACTGGTCGTCCTCGAGGCAATGAAGATGGAGCACACCCTGCGGGCCAACGGCGCCGGGACCGTGGCGCAGGTCCAGTGCACACCCGGCCAGCAGGTCGATGTCAACGATCTCCTCGTCGCCGTGGAGCCCGCGTGAGCGCTCCGCCGGCCCGACCGCCGGCCGTGCTGCGCGTGGCGAACTGCAGCGGGTTCTTCGGGGATCGCCTGAGCGCGGCGCGCGAGATGGTCGAGGGCGGGCCCATCGACGTCCTCACCGGTGACTGGCTGGCCGAGCTGACGATGTACATCCTCCACAAGACCCGGGAGCGCAGCGGGGGCTACGCGCGCACGTTCCTGCGCCAGATGGAAGATGTCCTCCCCAGCTGCCTCGAACGGGGGATCACCGTCGTCTCCAACGCCGGCGGCCTGCACCCCGAGGCGCTGGCGGCCGCGGTGGGAGAGCTGGCCCGTCGCCAGGGGCTCGAGGTGCACGTGGCCTCGGTCTCGGGTGACGACATCACACCGAGGCTCGACGAGCTGCGCACCGCCGGCGAGGCCTTCGTCAACCTCGACACCGGCGAGCCCCTCCCGGCGGGGACGCCCGTGGTCACCGCCAACGCGTATCTCCGCGCCCGCCCGATCGCCGACGCGCTCGCCGCCGGCGCGCAGGTGGTCGTGACGGGTCGGGTCACCGACGCCGCCCTGGTCGTCGGTCCCGCGTTGCACGCATTCGGGTGGGCGGACAGTGAGCTCGACGCCATCGCAGGCGCGGTCGTGGCGGGCCATGTCATCGAGTGCGGCGCCCAGTGCTGCGGGGGCAATTACGCCTTCTTCGAGGAGGTGCCGCACCGGGAGCGGATCGGCTTCCCGCTGGCCGAGGTGCATCCCGACGGCTCGTCGGTCATCACCAAGCACCCGGGTACGGGCGGCGCGGTGACGGTCGGGACCGTCACCGCGCAGCTGCTCTACGAAATCGGGAGCCCGCGCTACCTGAGCCCCGACGCCGTCGCCCGGTTCGACACCATCGCGCTCTCTTCCGAGGGTCCCGACCGGGTGCGCATCGCGGGGGTACGCGGTGAGCCGCCGCCGCGCACGCTCAAGGTGACGGCCAACCTCGACGGTGGCTGGCGCAACTCCATGACGCTCGCGCTGACCGGCGCCCAGGTGGCCGAGAAGGCGCGCTTCGCGGCCGAGGCCGTGTGGTCCGGGATCCCCGGTGGGCGCGACGCCTTCGCCGAGACGGCCGAGGACCTCTCGGGCGACCTGACGGGCGGCGGCATGGCCTACCTGCGGCTGG
>CAYWDQ010000155.1:0-7222 GCA_964457065.1 uncultured Acidimicrobiaceae bacterium
CCTCTGACAGGTAGGGCGAGACCGCCAGCACCTCGAGATCCGGAGAGAGGTCCTCGGGCCGGTCATCGACGAAAACGGCGCGGCGCGGGTCGACTCGGAGGTGCCCCGTGAGGTAGCAGCCGTCCCCGTCTCGCCCCTCCTTGGGGAAGTAGCCGTTGACGTGGCGGTCCACGCCGAACTGCCGGGCCCGGTCCCGGGCGTAGTCACCGCCGCCGGCGCTCCACAGGAGGACGCGACTCCGGGTCCCCAGATGCCGGAGGAGTTCCTCGGCCCCCGGGCGCAGCGACGTTCCCGAGAGCGAGTCGACGAGGCAACCGTCGACGTCGAAGACCCAGCAGTCCACCTCGGACGGCGCACCGGGGCCTGCCGGGCCGCCTTCTTGCAGCTGGGCCGAACGCATTATTGGTATACTCTATTCGGGATGCAGAACCCCTGGGACCAGCGGCTCGGCTTCTGGTACATCGCCGACGAACACCCGGACCAGCCGGCGGTCGTCGGCTGTCCCTCGGGCGTCACGCTCACCTTCGGCGAGCTCGCCGGCCGCGCCCACCAGCTGGTCCACGCCCTGCGGGCCCAGGGCCTCGGTGCCGGCGACATCTTCGCCTACGCCCTTCCGAACGGCATCGACATGTTGTACTGGCAACTGGCCGCCCACGAGGGCGGGTACCAGTCCATCGCTCTCAACCCTGCCCTGTCGGGCGCGGAGATCCAGCGCATCGTGGACCACTCGGAGGCGGCCGCCATGGTGCTGCACGCCGACTTCGCCGACCGGGTCGGGCAGATGTCGGGAACCGGGTCGATTCAGCTCCGCGTCTCGGTCGGTGGCGACATCGCGGGCTTCACGAGCTACGAGACGCTGGTCGAGGGCCAGCCGGAGACCGAGCCTGGCGATCGCGAGCTCGGCGTCCCCATCACCTACTCCTCGGGGACGACCGGCCAGCCCAAGGCCGTCGTGCGGCCGAGAACCCCGAAGATGGACCCCTCCGCGGCCACCGATGCCATGAAGAGCTTCGGCCACGCGTTCCAGTTCCAACCCTTCACCGGGGTCCATCTCGTCTCGGCGGGCATGCACCACGGCGGGTGCCAGGGCTTCTATCACGGGGCGCTGAACGTCGGACAGGCGCTGGCCATCCTCGGCAAGTTCGACCCCGAGATGACGCTGGCGGCGATCGACCGGTACGGCGTCACGACCGCCTACATGGTGCCGACCCAATTCGTCCGCATGCTCCGCCTGCCCCGGGAGGTGAAGGACCGGTACGACGTCTCCACCCTGGAGGTCGTCGTCCACTCCGCCGCCCCCTGCCCGCTCGAGGTCAAGCGGCAGATGATGGACTGGTGGGGGCCGGTCATCTGGGAGACCTACGGAGGCATGGAGGGCGCGGCCACGATCGCCAAGCCCTACCGCTGGCTCGAGAAGCCGGGCACGGTGGGGCGGTCCGTGGCCGGCATGAAGGTGAAGATCCTCGATGAGGACGGGATCGAGCTGCCACGCGGCGACGTCGGCCACGTGTACCTGGAGTCCGAGCGGGGAGCCACGTTCACCTACAAGGGGGACCCCGAGCTGACGGCATCGGTCAGCAAGGGCAGGGCGTTCACGCTGGGCGACGTCGGCTACATGGACGAGGACGGCTATCTCTTCATCAACGACCGCGCGAAGGACATGATCATCAGCGGTGGGGTCAACATCTACCCCGCCGAGGTGGAGGGCGTCCTGTCCGAGCACCCTGCGGTGGGCGACGTCGCCGTCATCGGCGTCCCCGACCCGGAGTGGGGCGAGCAGGTCAAGGCCGTCGTCGAGCTCGTCGACGGCGTTGCGCCCAGCGACGAGCTGGCCGCGGAGCTGATCGCCCACTGCCAGGAGCGGATGGGCCGCTACAAGTGCCCCCGCACGGTCGACTTCCGCGAGCAGTTGCCGCGCACCGATGGTGGCAAGCTCTACAAGCGCATCCTGCGCGACGAGTACTGGGCCGCCGCCGAGCGCCGCGTGTGATGCCGACCGCGGCGAACCCGGGAGGAGACCGCTAGGCCATGGATTTCGGGTTCGGCGAGGACCAGGAGCTGCTGCGCGCGACGACCCGCCGCTTCCTCACTGAGCACCAGTCGCTGGCCGACGTGCGGCGCTCCATGGAGGAGGCCGACGTGTTCGACGCCGGCGTCTGGCGACGGGGGGCGGAGCTCGGATGGACCGCCATGCTGATCCCGGCCGAGCACGAGGGCGGCAGCGTCACGGACCAGCCCCTGGTCGACCTCGTCGTCCTGGCCGAAGAGCTGGGGCGTGAGCTCAACCCCGGGCCGTTCGTGCCCTGCAACGTGGTGGCCGATGCCATTGCCCGCTTCGGGACGGAGGTGCATGCGAAGGAGCACCTGCCGCGGATCGCGCGGGGCGAGGTGACCTGCGCCTGGTGCCTGAGTGGCGACGCATCCCCCGATCCGTCCGCCGTCGAAGTGCGGGCGACGCGCGCCGGCGACGGCTGGCGCCTCGACGGCGTGGCCCGCTACGTCCACGCCGCCGGAGACGCGGCGCTGCTCCTCGTGACGGCCGTGGGCGCCGACACGGGTGGCGTCGTGAACTTCCTGGTACCCCGACCGTCCGCGGGCTTGTCCGAGCGCGTGCTCACCGGCCTCGACCTCACCCGTCGCTTCGCCGAGGTGCGCTTCGACGGCGTGTCACTGCCCGGCAACGCCGAGCTGGCGGGCGGCTGGCCCGTTGTGGAGCGCTGCCTTTCGCTGGCAACGGTCCTGCAGGCGGCCGAATCCGTCGGCGCCGCCGACCTCCTCTTCACCTCCACCGTGGACTACGCCAAGAAGCGCGTGCAGTTCGGGCGGACGATCGGCAGCTTCCAGGCGATCAAGCACCGGCTGGCCGACCTCCTGATCGAGCTCGAGGGCATGCGCGCCGCAGCGCACTATGCGGCGCTGGCCCTCGGTGACGGCCTGCCCGATGCCGACGAGGCGGTGGCCACGGCCGGGGCCTACGTCGACGACGCCTTCGCCCACCTCAGTGGCGAGGCGCTCCAACTGCACGGCGGCATCGGCTTCACGTGGGAGCACGACGTCCACCTGTTCGTGCGCCGGGCCAAGGTCAACCAGGTGCTCTACGGCGACGGCGCCTGGCACCGCGAGCGGCTGACGCGCCTCGTCGAGGCCGCCGCGGCGCCGGCCGGGGGAGCGTGAGCCCGTGGATGTGATCATCCCGCCCATCCCCGACACCTACGACGCGTACCGGGCCACCCTCCGGTCCTTCATTGCCGGGCACACGCCGACGCTCCAGTGGAAGCAGCGCACGGGCCTGCGCGTGCCCGACGATAAGGCCGACGTGGAGCTGCTGCGCACCTACGCCCGGGCCGTCTACGACGCCGGCTACGTGCTCGACCGCTTCTCCACCGGGCGCGGCGACCCCTACGAGCAACGCATCCTCGAGCAGGAGCTCGGTGCGGCGGGCGTTCCCCACGTGCTCGGCAACCCGCTCGTCGCCGGTGCGCTCAAGCACTTCGGGACCGACGAGCAGCGAGCCGTCTACCTGCCGCCGATGGCCCGGGGCGACCACATCTGGACGCAGCTCTTCAGCGAGCCCGACGCCGGGAGCGACCTGACGTCGCTGCAGACGAGGGCCGGCCGGGATGGCGACGACTTCGTCGTCGTGGGCCAGAAGGTGTGGAGCACCTGGGCCCAGTGGTCCGACTTCGGGTACCTGCTGGCGCGCACCGAACCAGTCGAGGGCCCGGCCGGGATCTCCGCCTTCATCCTCGACATGCGCAGCCCGGGCGTCGACGTGCGGCCGCTGCGCGAGATGACGGGCACGACCGACTTCAACGAGGTGTTCTTCGACGAGGTGCGGGTCCCGGCCGCCAACATGATCGGGGCGCCGGGCGAGGGCTGGCGGGTGGCCGGCGCCAGCCTGGCCGAGGAGCGCTCGGGCGTGGGCGGCGGTGGGGGCGGTGCCGACCCGGTGCAGCGCCTCGTCGACGTGGCCCGGCGCCACAACCGGGGTTGCCGTCCGGCCATCGACGACAGTGCGGTCCGCCAGCAGATCGGGACCTTCGCCGCCCGGGCGCGCATCCAGCGCCACCTGGGCCAACGCATGGCCACCAAGGCGATGACGGGGCAGATCACTCCGGCTGACGCCCCCCTGTCGAAGATCTGGTTCAGCGAGCTCAACCTCGAGATGGCAGAGGCGGCGTTGGCCCTGCAGGGTGCTCGGTCCATGGCGGGCGAGAGCGACGAGCTCACGTTCGAGGATGGGCGGTGGCAGGACGCCTTCCTTTACGCTCGGGCCTGGACCATTGCAGGAGGATCGAACGAAATCATGCGCAACCTGATTGCCGAGCGTGGACTGGGACTCCCCCGCGAGCCGCGGGGACAGTCGTGACCTCGACGTCGAAGCACACCCACGCACACCCTCCGCACGCGCAGCGCGCCCGCGGTGCGGCGGCGGCCAACGACCCGTTCCCCGGCGTCGAGAAGGTCCGGCCCGGGTTGTGGAGCATCCCGGTGCCCCTGCCCAACAACTCGCTGCGCTACGTCCTGGTGTACCTCTTCGAGACCGACCGCGGCCCGTACCTCATTGATGCCGGGTGGAACACGGACGACGCGTTCGGCGCGCTGGAGAGCGGGATGCAGGAGGCCGGCTGCGACATCGGCGACGTCCAGGGCGTCATGGTCACCCACATCCACCCCGATCACTACGGCCTGGCGGGACGCATCCGCGAGGCGTCGGGCGCATGGATCTCGCTGCACCCCGCCGATGCCGATCTCATCCACGACCGCTACGACGAGCCCGACGACCTGCTCGACCGCGTCGCCGCTGCGCTGCGCCGCATGGGGGCGCCACCCGAGGAGCTCGAGCCGCTGCGCAACGCGGCCATGCCGGTGCGGCAACTGGTCGACGCGGTCGTCCCCGACGTGCTGCTCGAGGACGGCGAGAAGCCCGAGGTGCCGGGTTGGGACCTCCAGGCCATCTGGACGCCGGGCCACTCGCCGGGCCACCTGTGCTTCTACGAGTCGCGCCAGGAGCTGATGCTCTCTGGGGATCACGTCTTGCCGCGCATCACCCCGAACATCCCGTTCCATCCCCAGGCCGGGGCCAACCCGCTGGGGGACTACCTGAAGTCGCTCGACAAGCTCGAGCCCTACCAGGTCAACGAGGTCCTGCCGGCGCACGAGTACCGCTTCGACGACCTGCACACGAGGCTCGAGGAACTGCGCCAACACCACCGGGACCGCTTCGCCGAGGTGATCGACATCCTGAGTGACGGGCCGAAGACCGCCTGGTACATCGCGTCCCACATGAAGTGGTCGCGGTCCTGGGACGACATCGCCGGCTTCATGCGCCGCGCCGCGGTGGGCGAGACCGTGTCGCACTTGCGGGTGCTCGAGATCGACGGCATCGTCCAGGTCGAGGACGGCGAGCCGGCCCTGTGGTCGCTCACCGGCAAGACCGGCTGAGGTCCCGGGCCTCGGGTCGAGCCGTCAACCGGGTGTCGCTCCGAGGGCCCGTTCGCAGAACGAGCGCACCTGGCGTGCCGCCTCCGCTCGCGGCAGCTTCTCCCGGGTCGGGTTGAGCCCGGCCGCCGACCACACCACCGATTGCACCAGCGGTGCGTCGGCTGCCGGGTCGGCGAGGGGGAACGAGCCGTCGGCCGCGCCTGCGGCGAGCAGCGTCTCGAGCGGCACCATCAACAGCTTGGCCGCCCGGCGCGTCTCGTCCGCATACCCCTCGGCCCGCATGGCCCCCGGCGACCCGAGTACCGCCACCCTTGCCGCCTTGGTGCGGTGGTGGCCGAAGCTGAGGATCTCGTCGATCCACGCGTCGAGCGCGGCCCGCGGGCTCGTGGCGGCGTCGACCTTGGCGGTCAGCCGTGCCGCCGCCGCCTCCGCCTCGCGCCGGTAGAGCGCGCACAGCAGCTGGTCCTTCGACTCGAAGTGGCGGTAGAACGAGCGCGTCGACAGGTCGGCCTCGTGCAAGATGTCGGCCACCGCGGCATCGCCGTACCCGTTGCGCTCCATCACGGCGAGCGCGGCGTCGAGGAGGATGCGCAGCTCGTCCTCCGCCTCGAAGCGGCGGGGGCGCCCGGCCCTGGTGGCCGGTATTGCCTTGGGCCCTGCCACGCCGACCTCAGGCCATCCGGGCCCGCGGGAGCGGGAAGGTGTCGCTGACCTGGTCGAACCAGATCTGCACCTTGTCGCCGATCTCGATCGCGTCCGGGTCGGCGTCGGTGATGTTGAGGAGGAGCCGCGCGCCCGCCCCCTGCGTCCCGTCCAGCTCGATCACACCCGACACGTAAGGCACCACGTCGGCCAGCTGGGGGGCCAGCGGGTGGCGCACCACGGTGTAGGTGTAGACGGTCCCGGTTCCGGGCAGGTCGACCCACGCGAACGCCTGGCTCTGGCACTCGAAGCAGAACGGCTGGGGGGGCAGGACGAAGGTGCCGCACACGGTGCACTGGGGAGCAGTCAGCCTGCCCTCGGCGGCGGCGTCCCAGAAGGGCTGGGTCAGCTCGTCGGCGAAGGGGTCCTGCATCATGGACGGGAAGGTCCCCCGCTTGGTGTCGGTCATCGTCGTCGCGTCCTCACTCTCGGTCGTCGTGTCATCAGTTGTGGAGCAGTGTGCCGCTGACGGGGAGCCCCGAGGGCCCGCCGGTGACGATGGCCACCTCGGCGGCGTCGACCTGGTTCACCGCCACCCCACGCAGCTGTTCGACCGCCTCGCGGACGTGGGTCATGCCGATGATGTAGGCCTCGGACAGGTGCCCACCGTGCGTGTTCACGGGGATGGAACCCCCCTTCCAGCGGATGTTGCCGCCGGCCACGAACGGGCCGCCCTCGCCGATGGGGCAGAACCCGTAGTCCTCGAGCTGCATGATCACCATCGGTGAGAAGTGGTCGTAGAACAGGGCGACGTCGACGTCCTCGGGGCCCATGCCCGCCATCTCGTACATGCGCTTGGCGATGGGCCGGTTGCCAGAGGAGGCGAAGTACTCGTCGGGCATCTGGAAGTAGGTGAAGATGGCCGAGCCCCAACGGCCGGCGCCACCGTGAGCACTGCCGCCGATGTACACCGGCATCTGGCGCAGGTCTTTGGCCCGCTCCGCCGATGTCACGACGGCGGCCACCGCACCGTCGGTCTCCATCGTGTAGTCGAAGAGGCACAGCGGGTCACTGATCATCCGCGCGTCGAAGTACTCGTCGAGCGTGAGCGGGTCCGTGCGGATGGCCGTCGGGC
>CAYWDQ010000156.1:0-7220 GCA_964457065.1 uncultured Acidimicrobiaceae bacterium
GCCCGAGCCGCCGCCGCAGCCAATCTGCACGCTGGAGGACGTGGAGGAGGACTGGTAGTAGGTGTTGCCGCCGTAGGAGGCCGTCACCGTCACGGACCCCTCGACCTGGTTGACCGTGATGGTGCAGGAGGCCGTGCCCGCCGAGGTCGTCGTGCCGGTGCAGCTCTGGGCCGACTTGCCCGTGCCGAGCGTCATGACCACGGGCTGCCCCGCGATCGGGGTCCCGTTCGACGTCAGCGTCGACGTCAAGGTGATGGTGCCTCCCTGGAACACCTGGGACGGCGAGGTGGAGGTCAGCGTCGTGGGTGCCTTGTTGACGGTGAAGCAGTTGTGACCGTTGCTGGACAACAGGACGGTCGTGCTCGTGCTCCCGGCGAAGGACCCGGTCACGGTGTAGCCGGCGTCCGGCTCGTTCGGAGTGACGCTGCAGGACGCCTTGCCCTGGGCATTGGTCACCGCCGTGCAGGGCTGCGTGCCGTTGAGGTTCAGCGTCACCGTCTGCCCGCTGACGGGGGCGCCGGTCACCGAGTTGGTCAGTGTGCCCGAAAGGGTCGTGGACTGGCCGTACGTGCCGGTGCCGGCGCTCACGGTGAGTGTGGTCGGCGTGTCGATCACGACGCTGCCCCCACTGTTCGCCGGGACGTAGTAGGCGTCGCCGGCGAAGCTGTCGGTGACCGGGACCGGGCTCGTCGTCTGCTTGACGTTCATGATCGTGCAGGTGGCGAAGCCCGCCGAGTTCGTGGTGCCGCCGCAGACCTGTGCGGAGGCGCCGGTGCCCAGCGTGAAGGTCACCAGCCGGCCCGCCAGCGGGGTGCCGTCGGTGGTCAGCGTCCCCGAGAGGACGGCCGAGGACCCGAAGACCGCGGTGGTGACCCCGGAGTAGGTGAGCGCGGCCTCCTCGTGGGTGACCACGAAGGTGTTCGTTCCCGTGCTGGCCTCGAGGTGGGGCAGCACGCTGGTGTCACCGCCGAAGGTGGCCGTCAGCGTGTAGCTGCCAGCCGCTTCATTCGGGGTGATCGGGCACGTTGCCACCCCACTGGCGTTGGTCATGACCGGGCCGCACGGCTGCGTGCCGAGCATGAAGGTCACGGGCTCGTTGGCTGCGCCCGCCCCCGTGTACTGGTCGATCAGAGTGGCCGAGACCGTGGTGGCGTCGTTGTAGTCGGACGTGGCGGCGGCCACCTTCAGGGTCGTCCCCGTCTGCACGGGGCCGACGGTCACCGTGGTCGCCGCGTTGTTCGACGCGTAGTAGCCGTCGCTGGCGAAGGCGACCGTGAGCGGCACCGGGCCGACCACCTGGTTGACGTTGTCGATGGTGCACGACACCGTGCCGGTCGAGCTGGTGGGGGCGGGCGCGGGGGTGCAGGTCTGCGCCGTCGACCCGCTGCCGAGGGTGAAGGTCAGCGTGCGCCCGACCACGGGCGTGGCGCCTTCGTCCGAGGTGAGCGTGGCCGAGACCGTGAGGTTCCCCGAGTTGAACGCCGCGTACGGCGCTCCGTTGAAGCCGAGCTCGGTCTCCTCCAAGGTGACCTTGAAGGGCGCCGACCCGCTGGACCCGGTCAGCTGGAGCGGGATGTTGGGCCCCGCATCACCCGCGAAGCTCCCGTAGAGCGTGTAGGGCCCCGCCAACTCGATCGGTGTGATCTGGCACGACCCGGTCCCCGTCGAGTCCGTCGGCAGCGTCGTGCACGTCTCGGCGGGGTTGTTGTTCAGGCTGAGCGTCAGCGGCTCGCCCGCGATGGGGTTGCCGGTGTTGGCGTCCTTCAGCACCCCCGACACCGTGGTCTGGTCGGAGTAGTCGCTGCTGCCCGGCTCGACCGTCAGCGTGGTGGGCTCGGTCACGGTGACGTTCGTGGTCGTGCTCGAGGTGTTGTCGTAGGGGCCGCCGCCGAAGGCCGTCGTGATGGTGACCGCCGTGGTCGGCTGGTCGACGACGATCGGGGAGGGGCACGTCACGGTGCCGTCGCCGCTGGCGTCGGTCGCACAGGTGTAGCTCTGGGCGGTGGAGCCCGAGCCGATGGTGAACGTGACCGGCAGGCCCGGGGGGATCGCCCCGGTCGGGTTCGCCGAGGTCGGGGGCGTGGACACCGTGGCCGTGAGCGTGATGGGCTGACCGTTGACCAGCGTCGACCCTGGCGTGGACCCCGGCCCGGTGTAGACCACGGTGGTCCCCACGGAGGTCACGGGGAACGTGCCGGAGTTGGCGCTCGTGCCGATGGGTGCCGTCGGTGAGGTCTGGCCTCCGAACGAGTCCGTGAGTGTGTAGGAGCCTGAAGGTTCACCCGGCGTGATGTCGCAGGTGGCCACCCCCTGTGAGTTGGTGACCGCCGGCTGAGAGCACGTCTCCGTTCCGTTGAGGGTGAAGGTGACCGGCTCGTTCACGATGGGGTTCCCGTTCGAGTCGGTCAGCGTCGCGGACACGGGCGTGGGCTGACCGGTGACGAAGGTGCCCGTGACCGTCGGGGCGCTCAACGTCGCCTGCACGGGTGGGGGACCCGTTGGCGTGGTGGTCTGCGGGTTGGCCACCTCGAGCTGGTCGTCGACCGAGAGGCCGTAGAGGGTGCCCGAGCCGGTGTCGATCGTCTGCATGACGGCGCCGGTGGCCATGTTGATCTGCCAGATGTTGCCGGTCGACGAGTCGGCGGTCCAGAACGACGTGCCGCTCGGGTCGACGCTGATGGCGAAGAGCTGGGTGCCGCACCCGGGCATCGACGAGCACGGGTAGATGTGGTTCACGCTGCCATCGGCGTTGAGCAGGATGTCCTGTGACGAGTCGGCGACCAGCACCTGACCGTTGGCGAGGATCTTGAGCTCAAAGGCCTGGTTGGCCAGGATCTTGGGTACACCGTTCACCAGCACCGTCTGCGTCGACGGGAACGGCGCCTGGTTGAAGAACGGCCCCTGCGTGCTGGTCTGGTCGTTGAAGGTGAGGATCTCGGTGCCCTCGGTCGTGTAGTAGAAGGTGTGCTCGTCGGGAGCGAGGTCGATCCAGTCGTCGCCGTAGAGCTGGGTCTGGAGCGGGCCGATGTCGGGCTGGCGCACTCCGCTCGAGTTGAACTCGGCGATGTAGGGGGTCAGCTGCTGGCCCACGTAGATGTTGCCGGCGTTGTCGAAGGTCAAGGACAGCGGGCCGTTCGAGTCTCCGGACGCGTCAGTGAGCCCGGTCAACTGCCCGATCTGGTTCCCGCTGGAGTTGAACTCGCTGATCTGCCCCGCGTCGTCGTCGGTCACGTACAGGTTCCCGTTGGCGTCGAACGTGCTCCCGGCGTCGTACGACGTTCCCGAGTTGTCGGTCATGGAGCCGAGCAGGTCTCCCGACGACGGGTCATAGACATTGACGGTCCCGCCGCCGACCGAGGCGAAGACCTGACCCGATGTGAACGGGCCGGGGGTCGCGGCGCCTGCTGGCTTGGCGGGGTTGAAGAGGAGACCGACGCAGCCCAGGATGAGGACGGCAACGAGCCCGAGGGCGGCGCGGCGCCACACAGCACTGTGGATCGCATCCTTGGTGTCACCCCAGTACGCCGTCCCGCTCGTCGTGTGACCCGCTGACACTCGACCAATCGACAGTCTCACTGCGCCCCCTCGTCGTTGCACGGTTCCATGTCCCGTGCCCTCTGACGCATACCTGTGGCGTGAAGCCGCCACGGGTATGCGCGGTGCTTGCCCTCGAATATGCGCAATAGTCGGGCGCGGCGACAGGTACAAAAGGACCAGTTGCCGGGTCCGGCAATGACAATTGCGCGGGCATTGTCTGGCTCATAGAGCCGGCATTGTTCGAGCGCGGTCGGCGCGTCCTACCCGGGACCGGATCAGGTCCGGTGTTGAGCCGGCGCCGCGGACCGGACGGGACGCCCAGTACGCCGCACGGCCAGCGATCACTCAACAGATGGTTGCGATGATCTTCCCGTAGCCGTCATGGCCCGGCGCCGGCCCGTAGCCTGGAGCGACCGACACCACGACCAGATGCTCGATGTTGCCGGACTCGGTCGAGCCCGACTGGTTGATCCAGCTGCTCACCACGACGACCATGTACTCGGGAATGGTCGACGGCGGGTGAGAACTGTTACCCGGGTCCGATGTCCAGGTGCTTCCGCAGCCGAGAGGGTTGAGTGTGGGGGCGTTGTGGATGTAGCCCTTCATGGACGCCGGCGCGTTGTTGACGCCACTGAACTGGTTGGTCTTCCAGAGCTGAGAGCCCCAGAAGTTCACCGTGGCACCATTCGTATACGTAGTACCCGCTCCACCGCGTGATTGGCTACGGATTGTCGGCATGATGCCGTGGGAGGCAAGGCAGAGAGGTGTTAACACCCTGCGTGAAGGTGTTAACACAGGGGCGGCCCGCAGGGGGGGAAGGACGGCCCCGTCCACGGAACGCGGATCGTGACCCTGTGCGCGCTATCGATCGGTGGCGCGGGTCACGATCTCACGGGCCCGGTCGACGTCCCCGGACCGCACCACCTCGGGCAGCGGGCCGTCGAGCAGGCCGGCCCAGTCGACAGAGTCGCTGCGTAGCCCGGACTGGCGGAGCCGCTCGCGCCCCTCGCCGAGAAGCCGGGCCAGCGTTCCGAGACCGTTCCCGCACCGAGCGGCGAGCTGGTCCCGAAGCCACGACGCGAGCGCAGGGCTCAGCCCTCCCGTCGACACGGAGACCGTCACGACGCCGTCGCGGTGCACGGCCGGAAGGATGAAGGAGCAGTGGGCGGGGTCGTCGGCGCTGTTGACCCAGACCCCGGCCGCTTCACCGTCGGCGAACACTGCGCCGTCGACCGCGGGCACCCCGGTGGCGGCCACGACGAGCCGGGAGCCCACCACGTCACCACTCATGTAGGGCCGCCGCTCCACCGCGTGCAGGAGGGGCGTCAGGGCTTCCATGTCGTCACTCAGCCAGGGCGCGATCACGGTCACGGTGGCACCGCAGTCGAGCAACCCACGGACCTTGCGTGCCGCCACCGGACCCCCGCCGACGACCAGGCACGGACGCTCCGACACGTCCAGCGACACCGGGTAGTAGGACCGGCGCTCCGTCGCGTGCTCAGTCATGCAGACGCGGAGGTCCTACCATGCCCGCTGCGATGGTGGCGAAGGTCAGCTCGTCGATCAGCACGAAGCTCCCGGTGATGCGGTCGGCCTCGTAGCGATCGACTGCCAGCGGCGTCGCCGTCCGCAGGTGCACGACGCCGATGTCGTTCTCGCGCAGCTCGCTCGCCTCGGCGATGCGGAGCTCGTTGACGTCGAAGGTGCCCGCGATGGACTCGACCACGACGGGCGTGACCCGCGTGGTGTGCTTGATGCGGAGCCGGTCGCCCACCCGGAGCGGGCTGTCCTTGAACCAGCACACCGTCGCCTCGAACGTGTCGGTCACTTCGGGGGCATCCTCGGCGGCGGCAATGAGGTCGCCCCGGGAGATGTCGAGGTGATCCGCCAGGCGAAGTGACACGGACAGGCCGACCTCGGCGCGCTGGAGCGGCCCGTCCGCCGTCTCAATGGCCCGGACGGAGGTGTGCGCGCCCTGAGGCAGCACCACCACCTGGTCGCCTACTCGGAACGGTCCGCCGTTCACCATGCCGGCGTAGCTACGCCCCCCGCCGGGCTGGCGGAGCACCCACTGCACCGGGAGCCGCGCGCCGCTGCCCCGGCCGACGCCGTGCTGGGCGGCCCACCCGCCGGCCTGGGCCGACTCGAGGGCGTCGAGGACGGTCGGTCCGTCGTACCACCGAGCGGCGTCCGAGCGGGCCACCACATTGTCGCCGTTGAGGGCCGAGATCGGGATGATCGTGCACGAGGAGATCCCGAGCCGGTGGGCCAGCGCCTCCATGTCGTCGGCGATCCGCTGGTAGGCGGACCGGTCCCAGTCGACGAGATCCATCTTGTTGGCACAGACGACGAGCTGGTCCACACCTAGCAGTGCCGCGATGCAGATGTGACGGCGTGACTGCTCACGCAGTCCGGCGGTGGCGTCCACGAGCACGAGCGCGAGGTCGGCCGTCGAGGCCCCCGTGGCCATGTTGCGCGTGTACTGGATGTGCCCGGGGCAGTCGGCGATCACGAACTTGCGGTGAGGTGTCGCCGCGTAGCGGTAGGCGACGTCGATCGTGATGCCCTGTTCGCGCTCGGCGCGCAGGCCGTCGGTGACGAAGGAGAGGTCGACCTCACCGAGGCCGCGGCGCTCTGATGCCGTCTCTATGGCAGTGAGCTGGTCGTCGAAGAGCTGACGGGTGTCGAAGAGCAGCCGGCCGATGAGGGTGCTCTTGCCGTCGTCGACCGATCCGATCGTGGCGAACCTGAGCAGGTCCATGGTGTCCGCGCCCAACTCCGGGCCGCCGGCCGGCGGCGAGCCGGGCAACGTGGTCATGGGCCTAGAAGTACCCCTCGCGCTTGCGATCCTCCATCGCCGTCTCGGAGAAACGGTCGTCGGCCCGGGTGGCGCCGCGCTCGGAGACACGCGAGGCCGAGACTTCCCGGATGATCTCTTCGACCGTGTCGGCATCGGACCGCACCGCACCCGTGCAGGTGGCGTCGCCGACGGTGCGGAAGCGCACGGTCTCCTTGCGGGCCTGCTCGCCAGGTGCTGGACTGACCCACTCGCTGAGCGCGAGCAGCATGCCGTCACGCTCGACCACCTCGCGCTGGTGGGCGTAATAGATGGACGGGAGCTCAATCTGCTCCCGGCGGATGTACTGCCAGATGTCCAGCTCGGTCCAGTCCGACAGGGGGAACGCACGCAGGTGCTCACCGGGCCGCACGGTGCCCTGGTAGAGCTGCCACAGCTCGGGTCGCTGGCGTTTGGGGTCCCACTGCCCGAAGGAGTCGCGGAACGAGAGGACACGCTCCTTGGCTCGGGCCTTGTCCTCGTCACGCCGCGCTCCGCCGAAGGCGGCATCGAATCCGTTGGCGTTGATCGCATCGAGCAGCGTCGTGGTCTGCAAGCGGTTGCGCGATGCCACCGGCCCCGGGTCGGGCACCCGGCCCTGGTCGATGGAGTCCTGCACCCTGGCGACGAGGAGCCTGGCCCCTTCGGCCTCGACCTGCGCATCCCGGTAGGCCAGCACCTCGGGGAAGTTGTGGCCGGTGTCGACGTGGAGGACGGAGAAGGGGATCCGCCCCGGCTTGAAGGCCTTGGAGGCGAGGTGGAGGAGGACGGCAGAGTCCTTGCCCCCGCTGAAGAGCAGGACCGGGCGCTCGGACTCGGCAGCCACCTCGCGGATGATGAAGATGGC
>CAYWDQ010000157.1:0-7210 GCA_964457065.1 uncultured Acidimicrobiaceae bacterium
TCGACGGGGAGACGGTGCTGCGCACCAAGCCGATCATCGGCTACCTGCACACCGGAATGGAGAAGACGGGGGAGGAGCTGACCTACGTCCAGGGCTGCACCAACGTGACCCGCATGGACTACCTCTCGCCCCTGCACAACGAGTTGGTCTTCTCGCTGGCCACCGAGGCGTTGCTCGACGTCGAGCTCCCGCCGCGCGCCATCTGGATCCGCATGCTGATGGCCGAGCTCAACCGCGTGTCGTCGCACCTGATGTGGATGGCCACCAACGGCATGGACCTCGGCTCCACCTCCATGATGATCTACGGCTTCCGCGAGCGCGAGATGGTCCTCACCTTCTTCGAGAAGACGACGGGCCTGCGCATGAACAACAACTACATCCGCCCCGGGGGCGTGGCGGCCGACCTGCCCGACGGCTGGCAGGACGACGTCGAGATCATCTGCGAGACGATCCTCGCCCGCACCTACGAGTACGACGAGCTCCTGACCGGGCAGCCCATCTTCCGCGAGCGGACCGAGGCCGTCGGCAACATCTCGGCCGAGGAGGCCTTGGCGCTCTCCGTCACCGGGCCGATCCTGCGTTCCACCGGCGTGCCCTGGGACCTGCGGCGGACCATGCCGTACCTGGCCTACGACAAGCTGGACTTCGACGTCATCGTCGGCAGCTACGGCGACAACTTCGACCGTTACTCGGTGCGCCTCAACGAAATCCGCGAGTCGATCAAGATGATCCGCCAGATCGCAGAGATGATGCCACCGGGCGACTACCGGGTGCAGGACCGCAAGGTCACGCCACCGCCCCGCGCCCGCATCGACGAGAGTATGGAGGCGCTGATCCACCACTTCAAGATCTTCACCGAGGGGTTCCGGGTCCCCGAGGGCGAGGTCTACGTGGCGATCGAGTCACCGCGGGGCGAGCTCGGCTGTTACATGGTCTCCGACGGGACGTCCAAGCCCTACCGCCTGCACATCCGTGGACCGAGCTTCGTGAACCTCCAGGCCCTGCCGCTGCTGCTGCGCGGTGGCCTCATGGCCGACGCGGTGGCCGTGATCTCGTCGGTCGACCCGGTCATGGGCGAGGTGGACCGGTGAGCCACCTCGCCGCGGACGTCCGCGAGCGCGCCAAGGCGCTCGTGGCGCTCTACCCGCAACCTCGCTCCGCGCTCATCCCGCTGTGCCACCTGGCCCAGGAGCAGGACGGCTGGTTGCGGCCGGAGGCAGTCGAGGAGATCGCCGAGCTGTGCGGCGTGACCGCGGCCGAGGTGCAGGGCACGGCCACGTTCTACGACATGCTGCACACCGAGCCGGTCGGGACCTACGTGGTCTCGCTGTGCACCAACATCGCCTGCATGCTCGGCGGCGCGCTCGAGTTGCTCGAGCACGCCGAGGCGTCCCTCGGCGTCCGGGCCGGGGGGACGACGGTCGACGGCGTCTTCACGCTCGAGGAGTCCGAGTGCCTCGCCGACTGCGACCGCACGCCCTGCGTACAGGTCAACCACCGCTACATGGGCGCGCAGACGCCCGAGAGCTTCGACGCCCTGCTGGGCGAGCTGCGTTCCGGCGCGCTGTCCGGAACGGTGCCCCCGCACGGCACCCTCGTGCGGGTGCGCCGCAGCGTCGGCCTGGTGGCCGACCGGTCCGCCATCGTGGAGGAGCGAGCGACGGCGTCCGAGGCGCAGGCGGCCCGCGCCGCGGCGGCGGGCGGCGGGAAGAAGGCCTGATGGCGATCACCGACGCTCCCAAGATCATCACGTCGCGCCTCGGTTACGACGACTCCTACACTCTGGAGCGCTACCTGGCCACCGGCGGCTATGCCGGCCTGCGCAAGGCGCTGTCCATGACGCCCGAAGCGGTGGCGGCCGAGGTGGACGCGGCCAGCCTGCTCGGGCGCGGCGGCGCCGGGTTCCCGGCCGGGCGCAAGTGGTCGATGCTGCGCAAGAACCCGCTGACCTACCTCGTGATCAACGGCGACGAGTCCGAGCCGGCCACCTTCAAGGACCACATGCTCATCGAAAGGGACCCGCACGAGATCCTCGAGGGCGTGCTGATCTCGGCCTATGCGCTCCAGGTCAGCCAGGCCTTCATCTACCTGCGCGGCGAGTTCGCCCTCGGGCTCGAGCGGCTGCAGACGGCGCTGAACGAGGCGTACGCGCACGGCGCGGTGGGGACCGACATCTTCGGCTCGGGGTTCTCCCTCGACGTGGTCGTCCACCCCGGCGCCGGCGCCTACATCTGCGGCGAGGAGACGGCGCTGCTCGAGTCGCTCGAGGGCAAGCGCGGCTTCCCCCGTATCAAGCCCCCGTACTTCCCGGCCGCCATCGGCCTCTACGGCGAGCCGACCGTGGTCAACAACGTCGAGACGATGGCCAACATCCCCTGGATCATCAACAACGGCGGCGCCGCCTTCGCCGCCCTCGGGGCGGGCCGCTCCACGGGGACCCGGCTGTTCGCGCTGGCGGGCCACGTGCGCAAGCCGGGCAACTACGAGCTCGAGATGGTGAAGACGACGTTCCGCGACCTGATTTACGCGCCGGTGCTCGGCGGGGGGATCAGGGGGTCCAACACGCTCAAGGCGTTCATCCCCGGCGGCGTCTCCGCCCCGTGGTTCGGGCCGGACCAGGTGGACCTGCCGCTCGGCCAGGACGAGGTGGGCGACGCCGGCTCCATGCTCGGGTCCGGCTCCGTCGTCGTCATGGACTCGGCCACCTGCATGGTGCGGGCCGCCTGGCGCATCACCAAGTTCTTCTCCCGCGAGTCGTGCGGCCAGTGCACCCCGTGCCGCGAGGGCTCCGGTTGGCTCGAGCGCATCATGTACCGAATTGAGAACGGCGTCGGGCGCGAGGAAGATCTGGACCTCCTCATGGACCTCTGCGACAACATCTCGCCCGGCGTGGCCTGGCCGCCCCAGCAGACCACCATCTGCGTGCTCGGCCCCTCCATCCCCTCGTCCATCGCGTCGGGCATCCGCATGTTCCGCGACGAGTTCCTCGTCCATGTGAAGGAGGGGGGGTGTCCCTTTGACTGAGGACGGGATGCTCACCTTCACCCTCGATGGGCGCGAGGTCACGGCGAAGAAGGGCGAGCTGCTCATTGCGGCGGCCGAGCGGGCCGGGACCTACATCCCGCGCTTCTGCTATCACCCGCGCATGGAGCCGGTCGGCATGTGCCGCATGTGCCTGGTCGACGTCGAGGGCCCGCGCGGCGCCACGCTGACGCCGGCCTGCTTCGTGGCGGTCACCGACGGCATGGTGGTCGACAGCGCCAACGAGCGCGTCAAGAAGGCCCAGGACGGCGTGCTCGAGTTCCTGTTGGCCAACCATCCGCTCGACTGCCCCGTGTGCGACAAGGGCGGCGAGTGCCCCTTGCAGGACCAGACGCTGGCCTACGGGCCGGGGGAGAGCCGCTTCATTGAGGAGAAGCGGCACTTCGAGAAGCCGATCGCGATCTCCGACCTCGTGCTGCTCGACCGCGAGCGCTGCATTCAGTGTGCCCGCTGCACCCGCTTCGCGTCGGACGTCGCCGGCGAGGCGCAGATCGACTTCGCGGGCCGCGGCGAGGGGGTCGAGGTGGCGACCTTCCCGACCGAGCCCTTCTCCTCCTACTTCAGCGGCAACACCGTGCAGATCTGCCCGGTCGGCGCGCTGACCGCCACGCCGTACCGCTTCACCGCCCGCCCCTGGGACCTCGACCAGGTCGAGTCCACCTGCACCGCCTGCTCGGTGGGGTGCCGGGTGGCCGTGCAGTCGTCGCAGAACCGCCTGACCCGGCTGCTCGGCATCGACTCCGAGCCCGTCAACCACGGCTGGCTGTGCGACAAGGGCCGCTTCGCCTACGAGTCGGTCAACGGTGACGAGGTCGACGTCGGACTCCTGCCGAGCGAACTGGCCGACGAGGCCGTCGACGTGGCGCCGGCCACCGCCTCCCAGGTGGTGAGCCTCGGCGTCAGCCGCGGCCAGTTCCTGGGCGAGGTGCACGAGACCGGTCGCTTCGAGCACGGGCGGCTTGTCGAGCCCCGCGTCCGCAAGGAGGGGGAGCTGGTCCCGGTCAGTTGGGGCGAGGCGCTCGCGGCCGCCGCGGCCGGCATCGCCGCCGCCAAGCAGGCCGGCGGCTCGGGCGCGGTGGCGCTGATCGGCGGGGCCCGGCTCACCAACGAGTCGGCCTACGCCTGGGCCAAGCTGACCAAGGGGGTCGTCGGCACCGACTCGGTCGACGCCCAGCTCGGCGACGGCCTCCCCGCCGACCTGGTCCTCGGGCTGCCCCGGGCCACCATCGACGAGGCCTGCGGGGCGCGGGTGCTGGTGACGCTCGCCGGCGACCTGCGCGAGGAGCTGCCCGTCCTGTTCCTGCGCCTCCGCGAGGCCGTGCTCGGCGGCGCCACCGCGCTGGTCGAGGTCAGCCCCACCCCCACCGCGCTCACCGCGCTGGCGGCGGCGAGCCTGCGCACCCGCCCGGGCGACGCGCCGCTCCTGGCCAAGGCGCTGACGGGTGACGCGGCGGCGGCGACGGCGCTCGGCGCCCATCCCGAAGGCGCCGCGGTGGAGCCCGGCGCGCTCGAGACCGCCCGCCGGCTGCTCGCGGCGCACCCCGGTGGCGAGGGCGTGGTGATCGTCGCCGGCCGACCCTCGTACGCCGAGTCGGGCGAAGTCGCCGCCGAGGCCGTGCGCAACCTGGCCGCCGCCCTGCCCGAGGCCACGTTCCTGCCGGCGCTGCGTCGCGGCAACGTGTTCGGGGCCCTCGACATGGGGCTGGCCCCGGGCCTGCTGCCGGGCCGGGTCAGCCTCGATGCGGGCCGCGAGCGCTTCACCGCCGCCTGGGGCTCCGTGCCCGCCGGCACCGGGCTCTCGACCGCCGACATCCTCGCCTCCATGGCGGGCGAGCGCGAGGGCGGCGACCAGGTCCGGGCGCTCGTGCTGCTCGGCGCCGACCCGTTGAGCGACTTCCCCGACCGCGCCGTGGCAGAGAAGGCGCTCTCGGCGGGGCACTTCGTGGTCGCGGTCACGGGTCACCCGTCGGAGTCGGTCGACGCGCACGCCGACGTCGTGCTGCCCTGCGCCGTGTCCCACGAGCGGCCCGGCACGACCACCAACATCGAGGGCCGCGTGAGCCGTCTCGGGCCGAAGATCTCGGCGCCGGGGTTCGCCTGGCCGGACTGGATGATCGCGGCCGAGCTGGCGGCCGCCCTCGGGGGCGACCTCGGCGTGCTGAGCGATGACGACCTCGCCGAGGAGCTGGCGCTGGCGGCACCGGCCTACGCCGGGCTGACCCAGAAGGTCCTGCACTCCGACGTCGCCCACGACGGCATCCTGGTGCCGCTGTCCCGCGACACCGGCCGCCACCTCGACGTGGAGCCGATCGACCCGATCGCCCTGCCCGGCGTCGAGTCCGTGGAGCGCCAGGGGGCACCTCCCCGCGTCGGCACCGGCAGCGGCGTGCCCGCCGTGGCGCGCATCGCCGCGCTGGGCAGCCCGCCGCCCCTGCTCGCCTGGACCGGGGTCGGCGGCGCCGAGCCCCTGCACGTCCCCAAGGCCGACAGCTACTCCCTGCGCCTGGTGGCCGGCCGCCGACTGTACGACGCCGGCAGCTCGGTGACGGGGTCGCCCTCACTCACACCGCTGGTGCCCGTGCTGGTGGCGCGGGCCAATCCCTACGACCTCGACCGACTGGGCGCGGTGACCGGCGACCGCGTGAAGGTGCGCTCGGCCCGGGGCGAGCTCATCCTGGCCGCCGAGGCGGACGGGGGCGTGCCCAGGGGCGTCGTCGCCATCGACTTCAACGTCCCCGGTGGTGAGAGCGCGCCGGGCAACGCCGCCGCCACGCTCATCGACAGCCGCCAGATCGTGACCGACGTGCGACTGGAGTCGGTGTGATCGCGACGCTGCTGGCCACCGTCGCCCACGCCGCCAACGCAGGCCCCGCCCTGCAGACGCACAGCGCGAATGCCGGCAACGGCGACCCGCTCTACTACTTCGGGCTCAACTGGCAGGTCTGGCTCATCACGATCATCAAGGTGCTCGTGGCCTTCGTCGCACTCCTGGTGGCGACCGCGATGATGATCTGGTTCGAGCGCAAGGTCATCTCGGACATGCAGAGCCGCATCGGGCCGAACCGCGCCGGGCCGTGGGGGCTGCTGCAGACGCTGGCCGACGGGACCAAGCTGGTCTTCAAGGAGGATCTGCTGCCGGACCGGGCCGACGCCTTCGTCTTCAAGCTGGCGCCCTACCTCTCGGTCATCCCGGCCGTGCTGATCTTCGCCGTCGTCCCCGTCGGCGGCATCATCACCATCGGCAGCCACACCTTCGAGCTGCAGGTGGCCGACCCGCCCATGGGCATCCTGCTCGTCCTCGCCATGTCGGGCATCGCGGTCTACGGCGTCATGCTGGCCGGCTGGTCCTCGGGCTCGAAGTACCCGCTGCTCGGCTCCGTGCGCGCCTCGGCCCAGGTCATCTCCTACGAGGCCGCGCTCGGCATGACCACCGTCATGGTGGTCCTCGTCAGCCACTCGCTCTCCACCCGGGCCATCGTGTTCTCCCAGTCGAACGGCTTCTGGAACTGGAACCTGATCCGGCTCGGCTTCCTGCCCTTCATCTTCTTCATGATCGCCATCACCGCCGAGCTGACCCGCCCGCCCTTCGACCTGACCGAGGCCGAGCAGGAGCTCGTCGGCGGCTTCCACACCGAGTACTCCTCCATCCGCTTCGGCCTCTTCTTCCTGGCCGAGTTCATGAACACCATCACCATGTCGGCCATCGTCGTGACGCTGTTCTTCGGCGGTCCCGACGGCTACATCTTCCACATCCCCGGCGCCACCATCTACATGCCGATCATCTACTTCCTCCTCAAGGTGGTGGCGTTCTGCTTCATTTACGTCTGGTTCCGGGCCGCCCTGCCCCGTCTGCGTTACGACCAGCTCATGGACCTGGGCTGGAAACGGCTCATCCCCATGACGCTCGGCTGGCTGCTGCTGGTGGCGGCCATCATCACCTGGGGCTGGGGCGGGCTGATCCTGGTGCCGGTCGTCATCCTCGCCTCGGTGCTGCTGATGCGGGCCAACCAGCTCGGCACCGGTCGCAGCGAGGAGGACGTCATCCTCCCCGTCATCGGCTCCAGGGTGACGCGGGCGCCCCGGCTGAGCCCGGTGGAGCCGGGCCCGGGGGGTGAGGCGTAGTGGGCGTCGGCGACGAGATGAAGGACCAGCTCTCGTTCCTGGGCGG
>CAYWDQ010000158.1:0-7182 GCA_964457065.1 uncultured Acidimicrobiaceae bacterium
ACGGTGCCTCTCCGAGTTCGCATCGGAGGAATGTGGAGCCATTCACCCCCCCCCGGATGGGGGGCATTGGGGTCCGGAACAACTCGCCCGGAGCCCTATCCCCTAACGAATCCTCTTTTGAGTCCCCTCTCTCCCCCAAGATGAGGGTGACACAAAGGAAGCGGAAAGAGGAAGGGACGGCCGGAAATTCTCCAAGTGAAGGAAGCCGAAGCCTCCGTACTGGAACGCTTCGTCGGCAAGAGCGCGTACAAGAACCACGGCCAGCGGGTCGTGGAGGGTCAACGCCTCATGCAGCCGGCGAGCGACATCTTCCTCGGGTGGCACCGCGTATCCGCCGGGGTGGATGGTCGTCCCCATGACTACTACTTTCGTCAACTCCGGGATTGGAAGGTCTCGGCCGACGTCGACTCGATGGTGCCCGAGGCTCTGGACGTCTACGCGAAGATGTGCGGCGCGACGCTGGCTTTGGACCACGCCCGATCAGGTGATCGAACCGCCATCGCCGCCTACCTGGGTTCGAACGATTCGTTTGACCGGGCCATTGCCGACTTCGCGGTCTCGTACGCGCTCGTCGATGCAATCGTCTCCGGCACAATCGAGGCAACGACGGGCGTGTGAGGACCGCAGCCCCATCGATCATCTGTGTGATCCTCGGGCTCTCTGCTCCAAAAGCAAGGTGCGGCCCAGGTGACTCCAGCAACCTGAGGCGGAGAGGGACACCCCCGGCGCTGACGTAATCGGCGAGAAGCGTTGGCCATGGCAGTCACACTCCTTGTCGCGATGGGACTGCCGTTCTTTTTGCCCCCGAAGTACCCCCCCACCCGTCGTCTCCGGTGTGCGCTTCTGACCGGTCCGGGGCGTCTGTCCTCCTTGCCCCCGAGCAGCCTGTGGTGGGCGCATGGGGACTCGAACCTCGAACGTGCCCAGGGCGGAGGTTTCGCGCGGCCCTATCACCTATCCCCCAAGATGAGGGTGGGCGCATGGGGACTCGAACCTCGAACCGTTCAGGACGGACGTTTCGGACGGCCCTATCACCTATCCCATCTGGTCTTTCTCTCGCCCCCGGAAGGATTCGAACCTTCGCACACGGTTTAGGAATCTGATTGAGGTTGTCCATCCAGTTCTGGTGAATCGCGTTCTGGCAGGTCAGGTCGGTCCGGAATCCAGACCGCATCGTCCGATCCGCTAAGTATTAGTCGTTTGATTCCCCAGGGATTCCCAAAGCGCCCGTCAGAAACATGTCACCCTCCCGGCCCATCTGGGCAGTCTGACTGGGTGACCGCCACCGTCTTCTGTGCATCTCGCGGCCCTCGGTGCAGCCAAGGTGCCCCTGTGGTCGGTCAGCGCCCGCGGCTCAGTCTTCGACGCCGTCGTGAGGGGGCGGCGAATCGAACGCTCGGGCCTGCGGTCTTCCGGGCTTCCTGGCAGCGTGGCTAGGCCAATTCCCCAGAGATAGCATCTGGGGGTGCAGGGGGCGGCGGCTCCGGGACGCGAAGGGGTGCCATGGCCGAAACGGTAGTGGGGACGTTCCTCTTCACTGACCTCGTTGGCTCCACTGCACTCTCCTCCTCGTTAAGCCCAGAGGGTGCGGACGAGCTTCGCCAGGAGCACTTCAGCCTGTTGAGGGGTGCGCTCTCGGCCACGGGTGGCACCGAGGTGAAGAATCTGGGCGACGGGCTCATGATCACCTTCATGAGCCCCAGTCGGGCCGTGGCCTGCGCCGTGGCAATGCAGCAGGCCGTGGAACGCCGCAACCGGCGGACGGAGACCGGCCTCGCAATTCGGGTTGGCATGGCGACGGGCGAGGCGACCTTGGACGAGGACGACTATTTCGGCGAACCTGTCATCGCGGCCGCCCGACTGTGCGGGCACGCGGATGGCGGGCAGATCCTCGCCACCGAACTCCTCCGGCAACTCGTGGGCCGAAACTCGGCCGCCGAGTTTCGGCCGATCGGTGACCTCGACCTCAAGGGACTGCCAGAACCGATCGCGACCGCCGAGGTGGTCTGGGAGCCGTCAGCCGAATTGGAGCTCGCAGAAGGCGGCGTGCCGCTCCCGATCCGGTTAGCCAAAGCGGCGAGCGGGGGCCTCTTCGGCTTCTCCGGACGCGGACCGGAACTCGACACCCTCGGCGCTGCCCTCAAGCAGGCGGTGGCCGAGCGTCACATCGTCGCCGCACTGGTGGCGGGCGAACCAGGGATGGGCAAGACGAGCCTTGCCGGGCAGGCAGCTCGCCAGGCTCAAGCGAGTGGTGCCGTCGTGCTGTTCGGGGACTGCCCTGATGGCACCAGCGCCCCATACGTGCCATGGCTTTCGGCCTTCACGGAGTGGATGCGGCACGCGCCGCCTGAGCTCCTCTCCGGTCTCACCCCCGTGCACGCGGGTGCGCTCGGTCGCCTGCTAAGAGGTGAGGCCTGGCGACTGCAACCCGGAGAGCCCGCGGCAGCTGACCCCGATAGCGAGCGCTTCTTGTTGATGGAGTCCGTGGTGCGGCTGCTCGAAGCGCTGTCGTCGGCGTCGCCCGCGGTCATTGTGCTCGACGACATGCATTGGGCCGACACTGCGTCCATCGATCTGCTTCGCCACGTGATCGGTACGTCGGCGCCTCTTACCCTCTTGCTCGTGATCACGTACCGGCCAAGCGATCTGTCGCGTCACCATCCGTTGTCTGCGCTGTTGGCCGATCTTCACCGAGAGCATGCGACCTTGCGTATCGAGCTCTCGGGTCTGAGCGACAGCGAGACCGTCGATCTCCTTCAGCGAGCCGCGGGATACGAAATCGACGACGCCGGCGTCGCGTTGGCTCATGCTCTTCGGCGCGAGACGGAGGGCAACCCGTTCTTCGTGGCCGAACTGTTGCGCCACCTCGGTGAGACCGGTGCCATCGCCGCCGACGCCACCGGACGCTACGCCCTGGCGATGGACCTCGATCAGCTGGAGCTGCCACCGAGTGTGCGCGACGTCGTGGTCCGACGCGTGGCTCGCCTTGGTGACCAGCAGATGGCCGCACTGACCGCGGCGTCGGTCATCGGCCGCGAGTTCGACCTGGACCTACTCGCCGACGTCACCGGCGAAGACGTCGACCGCCTGCTCGACCTCATGGACCAGGCTGCCCTGGCGGAAGTGGTGTCCGAGTCCGAAACGGCTGGTGCCTACCGGTTCACGCATGCCCTGATCCAGCACGCGCTCTACCGAGAGTTGAGTGCGGTTCGCCGCCAACGCATGCACTTGCAGGTCGCTCAACTCCTCGAGGCCCGTCCGGCTACGCAGCACGATGTGGCTGGGCTCGCCATGCTGGCCTACCACTACAAAGCAGCGACCCGTCCGGCAGAGTCGTCGAAGGCGATGGAGTACGCACAACGTGCGGGCGACGCCGCCCTTCAGTCCCTGGCGCCGTCCGACGCCGCTTCCTGGTACACACAGGCGCTGGAACTGGCCGAACGGGACGGCCCGGGGGACGCCAGGGCGCGCAGCGATCTCCTGTTGCGCCTCGCGGAAGCCCAGCTTTCGCTCGATCACGCACAGAGCCATGCCACGCTCAAGGAGGCGGGGGCTCTCATCGAGGATCTCGGCGACGAGGAGCTTCTGATCCGCCTCGCGCTGACGAGGATCCCCGCCTGGCGGACGCTCGGCGCTCCGGATCCCGACCTGCTGCGGCTCTATCGTCACGCCCTGGACCACGTCGGCGAATCCAACCGGGCGGTCCGTGCCCGGGTGCGCATGGCCATCGCCGACGAGATGGATCCCAAAGATTGGCGCACGCGCCGGGAGCTCGCCGATCAGGCCCTGGTGGACGCCAAGGCTTCAGGCGACGACGGTGCGCTACTCGACGTCTATTTGAGCCGCGATTTCATGGTGCCCCCCAACGAGGTGCCGAGTGAGGACCATGAGGAGTTGACTCAGATTGCGCTGTCAATCGCCGAAGCCCGAGGTGACCCGGTCGTGCTCTGCAACGTCCTGGGGCAGACCGCAAGCCGCGACTTCGTGTTGGGGGAGGTGGCTCGAGGCAGGGCGCTGATCGGACGGATCGACGAGATGGCGGGTGCGTACGGGCTGCCGGTCATCCGTGCGGCGGCGGCTTCCTACGGCGCCGGCCTGGCCATGCTCGACGGCGACCTGGCCGAGCTCGAGCGGAGGGCGAACCAGCTCGCCGAGCTGGGCTCTCAAGGGTTCTTTGCGGCCTGGGCCACCTACGGCGGTGCCCTGTTCGAGTTGGGTTTGGTCCGTGGACGCCTCGAGGAGTTCGTTTCGCTCTTTGCTGACACACTGGCGGCCGCCTACCCGGCATTCCGCCCGGGACTGGCTACGGCCTACCTCGAGAGCGGCGACGAAGAGGGTGCCCGCCTGCTCTTCGTTGAAGACGCGGCGGACGGCTTCGCTTCCTTTCCACGTGACTCGGTCTGGCTTGGGGCCATGATCCTTTTCGCAGAGGTGGCCGTAGACCTCGCAGACCACGACGCAGCGACGGCCCTCTACCATCGCCTTGCACCGCATGCAGCCCTGCACGCCGCCACTGGCCCGATCTACTACGGCTATGCCGATCGTGCCGTGGGGCGCCTTGCCCTGTTTCTGGGCGATGCGGACGAGGGGGAAGGTCGCCTGCGGCACAGTCTCGACGTGCATCGAGCAACCGGGGCCCGCTACTGGGCGGCGCGCAACGCCATCGACCTTGCAGAGGCTCTACTTCTCGGAGGGAGCGCTACCGACGACAGAGAGACTTCCGCATTGTTGGAGGAGGGGCGGAGCTCGTCGGTATCAGGCGGGTACGACCGCGAGCTCAGGCGCCTTGATCGCCTCACGAAATGAGGACCTCTTCACAAGACACAACGCTCGACTACGGGGGCTCCCGGCACTACAACGATCACGAGCGCGTTCGATCCGCAAGGTTCACATTGGCAATCCAATTGGCAATCCAATTGGCAATCAAATGAGTGCGAGCGAGTAGACGGTCGTGAACCCTCCGGACGGGAGGGTCTCTTCAGGCGCACTGAGGCGAACGTACAAGACGGTCTGGAAAAAATACAAAGATTCCCAAGGGATTCCCACAAGGTTCTGTGTTGAATCTGGAACGACTCAGATCTAGCCTCTGATCTGGTCTTTTGATCTGGTCTTTCTCTGAGCGCCCCCGGAAGGATTCGAACCTTCGCACACGGTTTAGGAAACCGATGCTCTATCCCCTGAGCTACGGGGGCCCGGGTCATCTTGTAATCGCCTTGAACAGTACCGTCACCTCGGGAAGGTGGGAGCCACGATGACGGAGCCGGGCGAAGAACTTCCTGTCTTTTCCCCCGAAGTGCTCCTCGCCGCACCTGCGAATACAACGGCGCAATGGAGGCCGCAGTCCTGAACATCTACCTGATCGGCGAAATGTGTGTCGCAAGCGGGGTTGACCGACCAGCCGGGCCTGGCGGTGATCTCCCCTCTGGACCGCCGTCCGACTCGGGGCCAGGGTTGACCGAGCTGCGCTGGTCGTAGGGGGACGGCGAGTGCTGCCGCGGGCTGCTCCGGCCCGGGTACCCGCCGCCACCGCCCGCAGGGCCTATTATTGGGGCCGGGTACGCGGCCTCCGACAGAGGTCGGAGCACGTGCGTTGCGCTTCCGCCGTCCGGCCCGCCGCAATTTTGCGCGCCTGCGCACGCACATACCGACCCAAAGGAGCAGCATCATGACTTCACCCCTCCCATTCAAGGTGGCCGACCTGTCCCTGGCCGAGTACGGCCGCAAGGAGATCGAGCTCGCCGAACACGAGATGCCCGGCCTCATGGCCATGCGGGCCGAGTTCGCCGCCAGCCAGCCCCTGGCCGGCGCCCGCGTCACCGGCTCCCTACATATGACTGTGCAGACTGCAGTGCTCATCGAGACGCTGACCTCCCTCGGCGCTCGCGTCCGCTGGGCCAGCTGCAACATCTTCTCGACCCAGGATCACGCCGCGGCCGCCGTCGCCGTCGGGCCCGACGGTACCGTCGACGACCCCAAAGGCGTGCCCGTGTTCGCCTGGAAGGGCGAGACCCTCGACGAGTACTGGTGGTGCACCGAGCAGGCCCTGCTGTGGCCCGGCGAGGGAGGACCCAACATGATCCTCGACGACGGTGGCGACGCCACCCTCCTCGTCCACAAGGGCGTCGAGTTCGAGAAGGCCGGCGCGGTACCCGACCCCTCGACCGCCGATTCGGAGGAGTTCGAGGTCGTCCTGAAGCTTCTCGCCCGCAACCTCTCCGAGGATTCGGGTCGGTGGACATCCATCGCCAATGGCATCAAGGGCGTCACCGAGGAGACGACGACCGGCGTGCACCGCCTGGTCGACATGGCCAAGAAGGGCGAGCTCCTCTTCCCGGCCATCAACGTGAACGACTCGGTCACCAAGTCCAAGTTCGACAACAAGTACGGCTGCCGCCACTCGCTGGTGGACGGGATCAACCGCGCCACCGACGTTCTCATCGGCGGCAAGGTCGCGGTCGTCTGCGGCTACGGCGACGTCGGCAAGGGCTGTGCCCAGTCCCTCGCCGGCCAGGGAGCACGCGTCGTGGTGACCGAGGTCGACCCGATCTGCGCCCTGCAGGCCGCGATGGAGGGCTTCCAGGTCACCACGCTCGAGGACATCCTCCCCGAGGCCGACATCATCATCACGACTACGGGCAACAAGGACATCATCACGGCCAAGCACATGGCGGGCATGAAGCACCAGGCCATCGTCGGGAACATCGGTCACTTCGACAACGAGATCGACATGGCCGGCCTGACCAAGACCCCCGGGATCGAGCGGGTGAACATCAAGCCGCAGGTCGACAAGTGGGTCTTCCCCGACGGCCACGCCATCATCATCTTGTCCGAGGGCCGGCTCCTGAACCTGGGCAACGCGACCGGGCACCCGAGCTTTGTCATGTCCAACTCGTTCACCAACCAAACCATGGCGCAGATCGAGTTGTTCACCCAGACCGGCCAGTACGTCAACGACGTCTACGTCCTGCCCAAGCACCTCGACGAGAAGGTGGCCCGCCTCCACCTCGACGCGCTCGGCGTCAAGCTCACGACGCTCACCCCGGAGCAGGCCGACTACATCGGCGTTCCTGTCGAGGGCCCCTACAAGCCCGACACCTACCGGTACTGAGCAGCGGTTGCGTCAGCCCAGCGTGGCGGTGGCGATCACCGTCCCGCTGGGCGACACGACCTCGGCGGTGCGCA
>CAYWDQ010000159.1:0-7089 GCA_964457065.1 uncultured Acidimicrobiaceae bacterium
GGACGAGAACGGCACCGAAGCGGTCGGCTTCGGCTTCGAACCCCTGGGAGGTTGACCACGATGGCATCGGCATCCGAAGAGGTGTGGGTCCTCGGCATCCACATGACGAAGTTCGGGAAGCACCCCGACCTCGACACCGTGGACCTGGCCGCGGAGGCGGTCCAGGGCGCACTGGCCGACGGCGGAGTGACCATGAAGGACATGGGCATCATCGGTGCGGGCAACCTGATGGGCGGTGCCATGCCGATCGGGCAGATGCTCCAGAAGCAGCTGGGCCAGACCGGGATCCCGGTCTACAACGTGTCCAACGCGTGCGCCACGGGCGCCACCGCGTTGCGGGTGGCCTGCATGGCGATCAAGGCGGGCGAGACCGACATGGGCCTGGCCTTCGGCGTGGAGAAGCTGGCCGGCGCCGGGCTGCTCGCCGGAGGGAGCCGCTCGGGCGATTCCAACACCTGGGCCCCCAAGGGGCGCTACGGGTCGGTGGCCGCCATCGACGGCCGGGTCGGCACCGAGACGATGCCGGGCGTGTTCGCCCAGATCGGTCAGGAGTACGGCCACCGCTACGGCGGCACGAGCTTCGAGCTGTTCGCCAAGATCAGCGAGAAGAACCACTCCCACTCGACGCTGAACCCACTGGCGGCCTACACCAAGAAGATGACGCTGGACGAGATCATGAACGACGTGATGATCGCCTACCCCAACACGCGTCCCATGTGCTCGGCCAACTGCGACGGGGCGGCGGCGGCCGTCGTGGTGTCGGGGTCGAAGCTCAAGACGTTGTCGCTCGAGCAGCAGAAGCGGGCGGTGAAGATCTCGGCCTCCATCCTGACCACGGACCCGTGGGAGGAGGCGTGCCAGGTGCTGCCCAACGTCAACGACCTGACCCGCAACGCGGCCGCCCAGGCCTACGAGCAGGCCGGCGTCGGCCCGCAGGACCTCAACCTGGTGGAGCTGCACGACTGCTTCGCGACGGCCGAGCTGGTGCACTACGACAACCTCGGCCTCTGCGAGCGGGGCGGCGCCGCGGACTTCTTCAACTCCGGCGCAACCTGGCGCGACGGCACGACCCCGGTGAACGTGTCGGGCGGCCTCGAGTCCAAGGGTCACCCGATCGCCGCCACGGGCATCGCCAACGTGTGGGAGGTGGCCACCCACCTGCGCGGGGAGGCCGGCGACCGCCAGATTCCCGGTGCGAAGGTCGGCCTGACCCACGTCATCGGACTGGGCTCGGCCTGCGGCATCCACATCCTGGAGAAGTCGGCGGCCTAGAGCCCTTCGCGCGGCAGTGGCCTCGCCCGTCTACGACACCATCGGGCGGGGCTACGTCGCCCACCGCCGTCCCGACCCCCGCTGGGCCGCCGTCGTCGCCGACCACCTGGGCGCCCCCGCCGGTGGCCTCGTGGTGAACGTCGGTGCCGGGTCCGGCTCGTACGAGCCGACGCACTGTGCCGTCGTCGCCATAGAGCCGTCGGCCGTCATGGTGGCGCAACGCCCCTCCGGTGCCGCCCCCGCCGTGCGCGCCGGCGCCACCGCACTGCCCCTGCCCTCGGGGTGCGCCGACGTCGCCCTGGCGATCCTGACCGTCCACCACTGGGACGACGCGGCGGCGGGACTGGCCGAGCTGTGCCGGATCGCACCGCGGAGGGTCGTCCTCGCCATCGACTTCGAGATCCACTCCCACTTCTGGCTGCTCGACGAGTACCTGCCCGAGGTCGGCGACCACACGCGGCGCTGTGGGCCGCCGGCCGACGACATCGCGACGGCCATCGGGGCCACGACGTCGGTGGCGCTCCCGGTGCCACGCGACATGGCCGACGGCGTCCTCGGCGCGTACTGGTGCCGGCCCGAGGCGTACCTGGACCCGGCCGTACGGGCGAACGCGTCCGGGCTCGCACTGGCCGACCCCGCCGTAATCTCCCGGGCGATCGGCCGTCTCGAGGCGGATCTGGCGACCGGCGCGTGGCAGCACCGGCACGCCGATCTGGCTGAACTCGACTCGGTGGACATCGGATACCGGCTGCTGGTGAGCGACGAAGCCTGATCCACCCTGTCTCGACCGGACCGACATCGGGTTGTCCCCGGTTGATCCGGATGGCCGGCCGCGCTCCGCCGCGCTGACCGGGCCGGGCGGCCGGCCCGCCTCAGGCCGCCGCCACCGGGGTCGGTGGTGGGCGCTGGCGTGGGTCCCCTTGGTTGCGCAGCCGGTTGTGGAACCCGCAGAGCAGGCGCCCGTTCTCCTGGGTCGTCGCCCCGCCGTTGGCGTAGGGCTGGATGTGATCGGCCTGACAGCTCTGGGCGGGCTCGTAGCAGTAGGGATGGGTGCAGATCCGGTCACGCAGCTCGATGGCCCGGCGGGTCCCACCGCTGAAGAGCCGGGCCCGCACGCTCACGTCGACGCGGCCCCCGAGGGAGAAGATGGCCCGCTCGAAGTAGGCCGAGTCCATCCACGCCATGAGGGCCGATGGGGCGAGGACGGTCCCGTTCTCGAGCTCGCAGATGCGCCCTCGGATGCTCTCGTAGCCGACGAAGACGCTGAAGAGGGGGGCGGGGCGGATGCCGTCGGCCGGGGCGCTCGCACTGCGCGTGGCCATCTCGACGAGGGCGTCGGCCCGGCGCTGGGCCGACGTGCGGGCCAGTTGATCGAGCCGGGGCCGCCGACCCAGGCGCTCTTTGGCCTCGGCGCAATCGGCGTCGAAGAGCTCGCGTTCGAGGCGATTGAGCTCACCCGAGACGATGGCGCCCGAGATCGGGTCGAGGGTCATCTGCCCGAACCAGAGCCCGGCGTAGCTCGACTCGAGGTACACGCTGCGCTTGGCCCGGCGCGCCTCGTCGGCCTCGTCGGCGCCCTCGGGGTCGGCCAGCTGCTTCCAGTACTCGAGCGAGGACTCGAAGTCCTCGAAGCTCAGCTCACGGGCCTGGGCCACGAGCATCGCCTCGTCGCGGGCCATGGAGGCCTCGGTGCGGTGCCGCCGGGCCGAGGCGATGGCCCGGGCGTGCTCGGTCCCGATCTGGCCCTCCCGCCAGGCCTCGGCGCACACGGGCAGGTGGCGCAACGTCCGCCCCAGGCGGACCCGGCGCCGGGCGGCCGGGCGCGGCAGGTGACAACGCGTGGCGATCCAGGCCGCCGCGGTCTTGGCGCCGTCGGCCGCCCACTCCTCTGACGCCTCGAAGGCGGCGCTGGCCTGGGTCACGAAGGCCTCGAAGCGAGAGAGCTCACGGTGCAGCGCCTCGATGGAGGCACAGTCACCGAAGTTCTGTGCCCCCACCGAGACGAGCGCATCGAGCGCGTCGCCCAAGTCGTCCAGCTCCACGGGACCATGGAAGCACGCGGGTGTGACAGATCTTCGGGCGGGGAAGCGTGGGAGAGATTTCGCAGCGCCGACTTCGGGGAGTACCAGTGCAATCTCGCGCTCTCACTCAGAATGCCGTTCCGACTTTCACCCCGCAGCAACGGACACATGCGCGCAGCGGTATCCCTCGAACGACGCGGTCATGGTTAGCGAAAACCGATCTCCGGTCGCATCGCGAGTGAGACCCACCGAGCCACATCAAGCACAGATCATCAGTGAACGTGTCTGTAAAATTGTTACAATTCGCTGGTGATTGCAGCCGATATCTATAGGCCTGAACAGTGGAGCAATTTCTTCCTTCTGGTCGGAACAGGCGCAGTCACGCTCACCGGCTTGGTCTTTGTGGCGATGTCACTCAACCTCAAAGCCATCGCTGTCGACGCAACGCATCGGAATAGAGCCATCAACACGCTGACAGGTCTGGCACTGGTCTTCATGCGGTGTGCGCTTGTCCTCATGGGAGCTCAGAACCATCGGGCAATAGGTGCGGAACTGTTCGTCGTCTGTGGCATTTCGGCAGCCGTCTTTGTCAAGGGCTACACGAAAGCCATTCGGATGAGCGATGGCCTGAGGCTCTCTCGCATAGTGGGCGGTAGCTTCGTTCATTTGGCCGAGATGACCGGTGCAGCACTCTTCTTCGGGTACCTGGCCGGTCTCTATATCGCGGCGATATCCATGGTGACCAACACGTGTTACATGATCACGGCGGCTTGGTTACTGGTCATGGGTACTTTCGATCAAGCGGCGGCAGAGTTGTAGCTCTCCGCATGTCGCATGGCGGGCTGAGCTCGTAGGACTGTCAATTCGCCTGTCGCACTGCGAGCGCCGTATGGCTGCGGTCCGCAGCGCCCTGACCGCCGGAACGGATCCGGCAGCGCAGCTCGGCGGCCTCTCCTATGAGGCCCGTGCGGCGGCGAGTGGGACGGGGCGGGCCAGGCTCCAGCTGAACGTGTCCTCGATGTCCGCCAGCTCCAGCGGTGTCGCCAGGTCCTGCACCGTCGGCCCGACCCGGTCGGCCACGGCCTGCAGCAGGTCGGCGTCGAAGCCCCACAACCCGACGGCGTTCGCGCCCAGGATGCGCCGGATGTCCTCCTCGGGCAGGCCGCCGAAGATGTAGCGCAGTGTCTCCCGGTGGACGGGCGCCGCGCCCTCGAGATGCGGGTAGTCGGCCCCCCACATCAGCTTGTCGATGCCGATCTCGTGCCGCATCTCGGCCTCGTAGCGCTTCATGAGGGACCCGCCCATGTAGACGTGCTTCTCGAAGTAGTCGCGGGGCCGCATCTTGAGGTAGCTGCGGACCGGCGCGCCCCCGTGCGTGTCGAAGAACGACTCCATGTCGCGGATGAGCGACGGCAGCCACTGCACGCCGTTCTCCGTCACCACCACCTTGAGGTCCGGGTGGCGGTCGAAGACGCCGCCGAAGATGAGAAACCACAGTGGCCGCCGGGTGAAGACGAAGACCTCGTAGAGGCCCAGCATCCCGCCGTGCTCCGCGTCGTAGAGGAACTTCGTGTCCGTGGCCGACCCGGATGCGCCGGTGTGCAGGTTGACCACCATGCCGTGGTCCTCGCAGGCGCTCCAGAACCGCTCGTAGTAGTCGTCGGCATACCCGGGCAGCCGGGACGTCACCGACATGGCCGGGAGCATGACGCCCCCGAAGATCCCGTTGTCCCGCGCCCAGGCCACCTCCTCGACCGCGCGCCCCATGTCGTGGAAGTCGATCGGCATGCAGCCCGCCCGGCGACCGGGCGCGGCGGCGCAGAACTCGGCCAGCCACCGCATGTAGCCGTGCAGCGCGGGCCAGACGACCTCGAGGCCCTTGTCGGTTGCCGCACCGAGGTACATGGCCGGCGACAGTCCCCCGGCGAGGATCGGCCCCGGCAGGGTCACCTCGGCATGGATCCCCTGCTCCTCGAGGACGGCGAGTCGGCGCCCGCCACCGTCGCCCGGCACCACCCAGTCCGTGCCGTAGTGCGCGAGCCACCCCTTGGCCGCGTCGGTGTCGACGCCCATGCCGGCCAGGCGCCTGGCCGCGGTCGCCCGCACCGGATCGGACTCGTCGACCTCACCGGGATCGAAGCCACCGAACATGGAGATGGCCAACGACGACATGTCGCCGAAGCCCGCCACGGCCTCGCGCCGGGCCGGGTCGACGTAGGAGAGGAAGTGCTCGAGGCTGTCCGGCGAGGCGTGGGTGTCAGCCGACACGACGACGTAGTTGCGGCCCGTCCGCTCAATCGGGCCATTGGCGTTCCCACCCATGGCAACCCTCCCTTCGCCAAGGAGGATCTCCCTGGTCAGTGCCCCGCACACTACCGCCGGACCATCGTGGCGGGGCTGGGGCGCCGGTCCGGTAATTTCGTCGGCGATCCCGATGCATTCCACCTCGTCCACCATCGTCCTCGTCCTGGCCGTCTTCGGGGCCAGCGCGGTGGAGATGGTGGAGGCGCTCACCATCGTGGTGGCGGCCGGCGTCAGCCGCGGCTGGCGCTCCGCCCTTGAGGGAGCGGCGGCGGCGGCCGCGGTGCTCGGGGTGCTCGTCGCGGTGGTGGGTGTCCCGTTGGTCCGCTACATCCCCCTCGATGCGCTCCGCGTCGTCGTGGGCGCGCTCCTGCTCGTGCTCGGCCTCTCGTGGCTGCGCAAGGCGATCCTGCGCGCCAGCGGCCACAAGGACCTGCACGACGAGGACAAGATCTACGCGGAGACGGTGGCCGAGCTCAGCGAGACCGGGCCCGGTGGGGCCCAGCCCGGTGCGACGGAGACCGCGGGCGGTTCGGGACCCGTCCCCGCCCGGGCGCACTCGGGCCGCGACAGCCTGGCGTTCGTGGTCGCCTTCAAGGGCGTCTTCCTCGAGGGCACCGAAGTGGTCCTGATCGTGATCAGCCTGGGGGCGGCACAGCACCGCCTCGGGCTGGCAGCGCTGGCGGCCGCGGCGGCGCTGGTCCTGGTGGCCGTCGTCGGCCTCGTGGTGTCCCGACAGCTCAGCGAAGTTCCGGAGAACACGATCAAGACCGCCGTCGGCATCATGCTCACGAGCTTCGGCATCTTCTGGGTCGGGGAGGGCGCCGGCGTCAACTGGCCAGGGAGCGACCTGGCCATCCCGGTCCTGGTCGGGTTCTTCATCGCCGTGACCGTGGGCTACACGGCGTTCATGAGGACCAAGCTCCCGGCACCCGCTCCAGAGGAGAGCCCGGCGACATGACGAAGCTCCTGGCACGAGGCGTCAAGGCGTTCGGGAAGTTCTGGTGGGACTTCCTCGTCGGCGACACCCCCGAGCTCGCCCTGGCCACGGGCATCATCGTGGCCCTGGCCTTCCTGCTCGACGGCGACCGGCTGGTCGGGGCGATCCTCCTCCCCCTGCTGGCGGCCGCGTTCCTGCTCGCCAGCACGCTCCGCGGCCGGCGCCGCGCGCCGGGCGGGTAGCCGCGCTGTCGACCCGGGGTGGTGCCGCCCACAAAAGCGCGGTGGTTGTTGTGGCGCGAGCGGGTGTGCTCGAGGCCCTGACGGCGCGAGAGGGGGATCGCCGTGACATTGGATGACCTCGGTCGTTTCCCACGAGGCCCTTGGCGAGAGGAGCATCACAGGCGCTTCGGAGATGAGCGGGGTCTAGCCGCTCGCCAGAGCTCCCACGTGGCGCTGCGCGAGCTAGAGCTGTGTCCCACCGAGCCAGCTGGTATGGGGCAGTTTCCTCCGGGACTCGTGCTCAGTCGCCAGGTGCTCAACAGCAGATGGTGGT
>CAYWDQ010000160.1:0-6966 GCA_964457065.1 uncultured Acidimicrobiaceae bacterium
CATCGGGCAGTCGGCCGCGGTGGTCCGGGGAATCCTCGAAACGACGCCATCACCGAGACCGTGAGCCGCTGGGCACGGCCCGCCCGCCCCCTGGCGCCCATGGCCGTCGCGGTCATGATCGTCGCCATCTGGTGGCTGGTCGCCCACAACGGAGGTTCCGGGTGGGTGCAGTTGCTCGGCGACCTGGTCTTCGGGGTGCTGTGCATCGGGATCCTCGGTCCGGGGCTCGTCGTCGGGCGCGCCAGGGTCGAGGTTCGCAGCGCTCCGGCCGACGGCGTCGCCGGGTGGCCCGTGGTGATCCGGGTCGTGGCGCGCACCCGCGTGCGCGTCCGTCCCGTCGACCCTCCCGGCGACGAGGTCTTCGTCGGGCCGGTCCGGCACGAGGGCGCCGTGGACCACCGGGTCACCGTGGTGCCCGTCCGGCGCGGGGTCCATGACACGGTGACGCTGGACATCGCCTCGGCGGCGCCCTTCGCGTTGCAGTGGTGGACGCGGCGCGTCCAGCTGCCCCTCCCGTCCTCCCTCCATGTCTCCCCTCGCCGTGGGCGTGCCCGGCCCCCGTCGACGAGCCCGCAG
Organism: uncultured Acidimicrobiaceae bacterium; assembly: GCA_964457065.1. Lineage (GTDB taxonomy): Bacteria > Actinomycetota > Acidimicrobiia > Acidimicrobiales > RAAP-2 > Bog-473. The sequence continues at coordinate 577 of CAYWDQ010000160.1, forward strand.
GAGGACGTCGGCGAGGTGAGGGAGCAGCCGCGGACGGACATGGGCCTGCCGCGGGGAGCGCGTCCGTACGTCCCCGGCGACAGCCGTCGTCTGGTGCACTGGGGGGCGACGGCGCACGCCGGAAAGCTGATGGTGAGAGAGCTCGAGCAGCCATCGGCCGGGCCGGTCACCGTCAACGTCGACCTGCCCGACGACCCCGAGGAGGCCGAGCGGGTGGCCGAAGGCGCTCTGGGCACGGTCGTCCAGCTGCTCGACACGGGTGCGCCCGTCCTCTTGGGCACCCTCGAGCCATCGGGTCCCGTCCTCGCACCCGTGACCGACCGCCGCGGTGCGGGCCGCCGGCTGGCGCGTGCCGTGGCCCGCCGCAGTGTGAGCGGCGCCGGCGCCGGCGCCGGCGCGACATGAGGGCGCTCGACGCCATCCGCCGGGCCAACCTGCCCGGGCCCCCGGAGAATTCCGTCCGCCTCAGGATCGCCTGCCTGGGCACCGTCCTCGTGTCGATCGCGGCGTGCGCCTCGGTCGGCGAGGTGTCACGCCTCACGGCGGGCGTGGCCATGGTCCTGGTCTCGCTTGGCACCTTGTTCTCCCATCGGACGCGCGTGCAGCCGCCGGGGTGGGTCAAGGTCGTGGTGGCCGCCGGTGCCATCGGAGCCTTCGCGTGGTTCTTCCACTCCCTCACCTCCGCCGAGATCATCACCACCATCGACAGCCCCCTGGGCCTCCTGCTCATCTGCGTCCTGGTCGTCCATTCCTTCCACGTGCCCTCGCGGCGCGACCTGCTCTTCTCACTCGCCGCCTCGGCGGGTCTGATGGCGGTGGCCGGCGCCCAGGCGATCGACCTCGGTTTCGGTCTGGCCGTGGTGGCCTGGATGTGCTTCGGCCTCTGGGCCTTGACCGAGATGTGGACATCGGCGAGCGGTGGGGGCCGGATATCGGTCGCCGGGCTTCTCTGCGCGCTGGCGGCCATGTCCACCGCGGCGGCCGCGGTCTTCCTGGTCCTCCCCGCCCCGGTCGTTGCGTCCAGGGTGTCCTTCTTGACCCAGGCCGGAGCCGGTGGCTCCGTCGGCGTCCCCGGCGCGCTCGCCGGGGACTCGGGGTCGCCGGCCCAGCTGTCGCGCGCCGGCAGCCCCAGCAGCCCCATCCGTGTCGGCGGGTACCTGGGTTTCGCGGGCAGCCTCAACACGGCCCTGCGCGGGAGCCTGGCCACGACGCTGGTCATGCAGGTGCGGGCCGAGCGTCCCTCGTACTGGGTGGGGGAGACGTTCGACACGTGGAACGGCGAGAGTTGGACCGAGACACAGGAGGGCTCGCATCCGCTGAGGGAGACATCACCCTTCGTCCTCCCGGTCCCGGTGGGAGGCGCCCCGCTCGGCCAATCCGATCTGCAGACGTTCTACGTGGCCGACGCCACCGCAGATCTCGTGTTCCATGCGGAGACCGCTGACGAGCTGTGGTTCCCGACCTCGAGGGTCTTCTACTCCGACGACGGCACGATCGTGTCGCCCATCGGCTTGGGGAGCGGGTCGATCTACACCGTCGACTCGCAGGTCATCGCTCCGACCCCCGCACAGCTCCGGTCCGACCTCAGCACGCAGACGCTGCCGCCGCAGACGCTCGCGCAGGACGGGCAGCTGCCGCACCCGTACCCCCGCGTCCAGGCTCTGGCCCGGTCGATCACCGCCGGTGACACGACGACGTACGGCAAGGTGCAGTCGCTCATCGGGTGGATCGGGGCCCACACCCATTACTCCATCGACATCCCGCCGCTGCCGGCCGGCGCCGACACGGTCGACGAGTTCCTCTTCGGGAACCGCGTGGGCTTCTGCGAGCAGATCTCGACGTCGCTCGCCGTGATGCTGCGCTCGCTCGGGATCCCGGTACGGGAGGCGGTCGGCTACGTGCCCGGCGGCTACGACCCGATCACCGATCTCTGGCAGGTCCACGCGGACGATGCCCATGCGTGGGTCCAGGTGTGGTTCCCGGGGTACGGCTGGCAGAACTTCGACCCGACCGCAGTCGTGCCGCTGAGCAACCCGAGCCCCGGCGCCACCGCATTGAAGGATGTCGCGGGCGCCCTGCGTCGCGTCCCGTGGGCGCCCGTCGTCGTCATCGTCGCCGGTGCCGGCCTCGTGGTCCTCGCGGTGCGCCGGCACCGCTCCCGCCCGGCGACATGGGCGGCGCGGGTGGCACGGGACACCGAGCGTGCCGGCCGCCGGGCCGGCCGACCCCGTCGCCCCGCCGAGACCCTGGCGGAGTACGCGGCGGCCCTCGACGAGCTGTCGGAGGACGGGTCCACGTGGGGAGGGCTGGCCTCGTCGGTGGAGGCGAGCGCGTACGGGGGCCGGGAGCCGCCCCCCGACGCGCAGCGGGCGATGATCGCCGAGGCCAGGGGCGGCCGGGTCCGCCGGCCGGCCGGTGCCGGCGTGCGGGACTGACCAGGAGGTGGCGTCAGGCCGCAGCGGTGAAGCGCAGCGGCAGCCGGGACGGGCCCCAGATGCCGAACGACGAGGGCTTCCACTCGATGTCGCCGGCGCGCTCCAGCCCGGGCAGGCGCCGGGCCAGGAGGGGAAGCGCCTCCTGCAGCTCGGCCCGGGCCAGCGCGGCGCCCATGCAGAAGTGGATGCCCGAGCCGAAGGTCATCTGCGCGGTGCCCCGCTCCTTGGTGATGTCGAAGACGTCCGGGTCGTCGAAGGCCTCGGGGTCCCGGTTGGCCCCGGCGAGCGAGGTGGCCACGAGCGTCCCCTGGGGGAACAGCACGTCGCGGTAGACGATGTCCTCGGAGGCGAAGCGCGCCGTGCCCCGCACCGCGCCGAGGTAGCGCATGGACTCCTCGACGGCCCGCGTCGCCAGCTCGGGCCGCTCGGCCAGGAGCGCCCATTGGTCGGGGTGTTCGGTGAACAGTGCGACCGAGCAGGCCAGCTGGTTGCGGGTGGTGTCGGTGCCCGCCATGAGCACCGCTTGCGCCAGCATCGCCATCTCGTCGGTCGAGAGCCGGTCTCCGTCCTGTTCGATGGCGATGAGGTCGCTCAGGAGGTCGTCGCGGGGATCGGCCCGGCGCTCGGCGATCAGGTCGCTCACGTAGGCGGTGAGCTCCTCGCCGGCGCGCTCGATCAGGGGCAGGTCCTCGACCAGGTTGTTGTTGAAGATGCGGAAGATGTCCGTGGCCCAGGCCGAGAACAGCTTCCAGTCCTCCGGCGGCGCGCCGAGCAGCTCGCAGATGATCGGGATGGGGTACGGCTCGCACACGTCGGCCACCAGCTCGCACTCGCCGCGGCCGGCCACGCGATCGACCAGCTCGCCGACCACGGCCTGCATGGTGGGGCGGAGCCGGTTGGCCGAGGCCGGTGTGAACGCCGGGGCGACGAGCCGCCGCAGGCGTGCATGGCCCTCGCCCTCCATGGTGAGGATGGACTGGCGGCGCTCGCCGCCGTAGCTCGAGCCCTCGAACTCGGGCGCCTGCTCAATCATGGACAGCGCCGAATGGAAGCGTTGGTCGCGCAGGATTGCCGTGACGTCCTGCAGGCGGGTCACCGTGTAGCCGACGTCGTTGCGAGCCAGCCAGTGCACGGAGCGGGCTGCTTCTATGGCGGCCACGGCGTCCAGGCGCTCCAGCCCGACGATGTCGAGGTAGGGGAGCTCCAGCTCCGAGGCCAGCTGTGGCATGGGCACCCCGGTGCCTCCTGGGTACGCGGTGATGGGGCGAGGCTAGCGCGAGCGAGCGGCCCGGGGCGGTGGCGGCCTCCCTGGCCGAACCGCCACCACTCGGCCGTGTTGCAACCGCCGGGTCGCAGTAGCGTTCGCCTCCGGGCCACAGGGGAGAGGGGAGCCACCCATGAGGCGTTCCACCGCAGTGCTCGGGCTGTCGCTGCTGGTGACGGCGGGCCCGTCGCTCACACTGGCGTCCGTTGCCGGTGCCTCGGGTGCCACATCCGGCGCCGGCGCCGGCGCCGGCTCGGGGTTGACGCTCTCCCGTCATCCAACGCCTCCCACGGGCGGAGGCCCGGGCGCGGCGGGTCCCGTTCCGTCGTCTTCCCCCGTCCCTCACGGCCTCGGGTCCAAGGTGGTCGTCCCCGGCAACTGGTCCATGGTGCCCTCGCCGAACGCCAGTTCGAGCTCCGATGACAACTACCTCGACGACGTCTCGTGCGTCACCTCGAGGTTCTGCATGGCCGCGGGTGCCTTCTACAACGGGACCGGCTACGAAACGCTCGTCGAGCAGTGGAACGGGGCAGCCTGGTCCATCGTGACGAGCCCGAGTACCTCCGCCACGATCAACACCTTGAGCGGAGTGTCGTGCGCCAGCTCGTCGTTCTGCGTGGCGGCGGGCTATGCCGGCGCAGGCGCCAACGAACAGACACTCATCGAGCAGTGGAACGGGGTGGCCTGGTCCATCGTGGCGAGCCCCGATACGTCCGCCACGCTCGAGAACGAGCTCGACGCCGTGTCGTGCGTCACCTCGTCGTTCTGCGTGGCGACCGGCTACGCCCGCAACGGCACCGTCGCACAGACACTCGTCGAGCAGTGGAACGGCGCGGCCTGGTCCATCGTGGCGAGCCCCGGTACCTCGCCCACGCTGGGCAACGCCCTGTTCGGCGTCTCGTGCCTCAGCTCGTCGTTCTGCGTGGCGACCGGCTATGCCTCGGACACCGGCGACAAGGACCAGACGCTCGTTGAGCAATGGAACGGCGCGGCCTGGTCCATCGTGGCGAGCCCCAGTACCTCCGCCACGCTCGACAACGACCTCTACAGCGTCTCGTGCGTCACGGCGACGTTCTGTGTGGCCGCCGGCTCGGCCGGCACCAGCACCACCTACGTGAACCTGGTCGAGCAGTGGAACGGGACGACCTGGTCGATCGAGACGACCCCCGACGCCAACGCTGCTTTCGGGGACGCGCTCCTTGCCGTCGACTGCTTCGGTCCGACATCGTGCGTCGCCGGCGGCTACGTCAACACGATCAACGACACCGACGACACCTACATCAGCGAGGTCTTGACCTGGAACGGCTCCTCCTGGGCCGTGGTGAACGTCCCCGAGCCGCCCGCGACCACCCAACAGGACGAGATCAACGGGCTGTCGTGCGTCCCGGGAGCCGTCTGCATCGGCGCCGGCTACGCCTCCTACGGCTCGAGCAACTCGCAGACCCTGGTCCTGTCGGCACCGATCACTCGTCCCGGCTATGACGAGGTCGCCTCCGACGGCGGGATCTTCAACCACGGGGGCGCCGGGTTCTACGGCTCGCTGGGCGGCCTCACCCTCAACAAGCCGATCGTCGGCATGGCCGTGACACCCGACGGCGGCGGCTACTGGCTGGTGGCCTCCGACGGCGGCGTCTTCGCCAAGGGCGACGCCCACTTCTACGGCTCGCTGGGCGGCCTCACCCTCGACAAGCCGATCGTCGGGATGGCGAGCACCCCGGACGGCCAGGGCTACTGGCTCGTGGCCTCCGACGGCGGCGTCTTCGCCGAGGGCGACAGCCACTTCTTCGGCTCGCTGGGCGGCCTCACCCTCAACAAGCCGATCGTCGGCATGGCCGTGACACCCGACGGCGGCGGCTACTGGCTGGTGGCCTCCGACGGCGGCGTGTTCGCCGAGGGCGATGCCGTCTTCTACGGCTCCATGGGCGGGAAGCCGCTCAACAAGCCGATCGTCGGCATGGCGAGCACCCCGGACGGCCGGGGCTACTGGCTGGTGGCCTCCGACGGCGGGATCTTCACCGAGGGTGACGCCGGCTTCTTCGGCTCGCTGGGCGGTCTCACCCTCAACAAGCCGATCGTCGGCATGGCCCCGACGCCCGACGGCGGCGGCTACTGGCTGGTGGCCTCAGACGGCGGCATCTTCACGAAGGGTGAGGCTGTCTTCTCCGGTTCCGAGGGTGGCGCCGAGCTCAACAAGCCCGTGGTCGGCATGGGGGCGTAGGCGCCCTCCCGCTCAGGGCTTCGGTGCCTGCTTCAGCGCCGGGTGGCGCTGGACCATGAGCGGAAGGATCCAGGCCTTGGGCGCCAGGTGGGCGAGCGACGCCGCGGCCCGATTGGCCGCCCCCGGGATCACGACGGCGCGCCCGGCGTCGAGGCCGTCGACGGCCGCCTTGGCGACGTCAGCTGCCGGCAGCCACATGAACTTGGGCAATGCCTCGCCCGCCTCGTCGTCGGTCATGCCGGCCGCCTCGGCGAAGCCCGTCTCGACCGGCCCCGGGCACAGCGTGGTCACGGTCACGCCCGTCCCCCGGAGCTCGGCCCCCATGGCGCGGCCGTAGGAGAGGACGAAGGCCTTCGACGCGCCGTAGCCGGCCTGTCCCGGCAACGGCTGGAACGCCGCGGTCGACGCGGTGTTGAGCACCGCCCCGCGGTGCCGGGTGACCATGCCCGGCACGAACAGCGTGCACAGGTCGA
>CAYWDQ010000161.1:0-6836 GCA_964457065.1 uncultured Acidimicrobiaceae bacterium
ACCCACCGCTCGCCGAGGAGCACGACGCCGAGCGGTTGGCCGGTCACCTCGGCCGTGCATCTCGACGTGCTCAATGGAGCGGCGAACAGGGTGTTCGATCAGTTCCGCACCCTCGGGATCGTGGAGCGGGGCTCTGTGGTCGCCGAAACGGTCGATACGTGGCTGTCCGACACTGCGACAACGGCCGAGCGCAGGCAGCCGCGCTTCGAGGCGTTCGCCCCGGTGTGGGAAATGGTGGACGCACGCATTCGGAGCGACGGCACCTACCCGCCCGGCTGGTTCGTACTCCTCGTGATCGCCGGTCTCATCGCGGCCGTGGGCATCCTCATCAATTCACAGATCCTCATCGTGGCGGCCATGGTCGTGGGACCCGAATACGGCGCCATCACGAGCGTCGCCCGGGCGGGGACCCGCCGCGACGGTTCGACGGTAGTCCGGGGACTGTTGGCGCTGCTCGTCGGCTTTGCCGCGGCCATCGCCGCCTGTATCGCTCTGGGGCGATCATCCGGGCCGCCGGGGTCACGCCCCACGCCTTCGAGCTCGGAATCCGCCCGGTCTCCGACCTCATCAACACGCCGAACGTGTTCTCCGTCATCGTCGCCGTGCTCGCGGGCATCGTCGGGATCCTGTCCCTGACCGAATCCCGCGCGGCCGCCCTGATCGGCGTGTTCATCTCGGTGACGCCGATCCCCGCTGCCGCCGACATCGGCCTCTCCTCAGCTACGCCTCGTGGCAAGAAGCCTGGGGCTCCTTCCTGCAGCTGCTCCTCAACGTGTCCATCCTGATCGTCGTCGGGATGATCATGCTCATTGTGCAGAAGCGGATCTGGGACCGCGTGACGCCGGCGGCGAGCACAATCACCCCATCGGGGTGATTCGGCGATCCCAGGCCGCTGCCACGCTGGACCCTGGTCGTTGAGGTTGGCCGAGGACCGGCGCGACAGGGAGGCGCGTTGCGGAGGGCAGCGACATCCTCCGTCGTGAAGATCTAGGGTCGTTGGTCCCTGGCGCGACCGCCCGTTCCTGACGACAATGACCTCGTCAGATGCGGAGGCATCGGAGTGTGCGCGCTCCGGCCGGCAACGGACGAAAGAGGAGAGCGTTGGCCCGACCAGCACCGACGACGACAGGGCAGCCGGCCGGTCGCCGCGGCGGCCCCTTCGACCCCCGATTGCTGCAGTACGCGCACACGACCCGGCGCTTCATCGTCCTGGCCATCGGCGTCGGCGGCGCCACCGCGCTGCTCGTCGTCGCTCAGGCTTGGCTCATCGCCACCGTCGTGAACGACGCCTTCTTCCACCACGGGTCACTCTCGTCGTTGCGCGGCCCGCTCGCCTTCCTGCTGGCCGTCATTGCGGGTCGCGCCATCCTGGCTTGGGCCACCGAGCGCGCCGCGCACCGGGCTTCGGCGTCCGCCAAGTCCGAGCTCCGGCACTCGGCGACCGAGCACATCGCCGCTCTCGGCCCGGCCGGCCTGGAGCACCAGGCGAACGGGCGGCTCACCGTGCTCGTCACGACGGGCGTCGACGCACTCGACGGGTACTTCTCGCGGTACCTGCCCCAGCTCTTCCTCGCCGTCATCGTCCCCATCACCATCATCGCCGTGGTGGCCGGCGCCGACTGGATCTCGGCCGTCCTCATCGCGGTGACGGTGCCCCTGATCCCCGTCTTCATGGGTCTGGTGGGCCTCACCACCCGGGACCGCACAGCCGCCCGCATGCGATCGCTGCAGCGGCTGGCCGGGCACTTCCTCGACGTGGTGGCCGGGCTCCCCACCCTGAAGGTCTTCGGCCGGGCCAAGGCGCAGGCCCGTGCCATCGCCGAGGTGACCGACCGCTATCGCACCACCACGCTGGCCACCCTCAAGCTGACGTTCCTGTCGTCGCTGATCCTCGAGCTCTTGGCCACCATCTCCGTGGCCCTGGTTGCCGTCGCCGTCGGCCTGCGGCTGCTCGACGGCGACATGAACTTCCACGCCGCGCTCTTCGTCCTGGTGCTCGCACCCGAGGCCTACCTGCCGCTGCGTGCCCTCGGCGCGAACTTCCACGCCAGTGCGGACGGGATGAAGGCGGCCGAGGAGGTCTTCGAGCTCCTCGAGACGTCCGTCGAGGGGCGGGCGGGCGGCGCAAACCCGCCGCGTGACCCCAGCATCCGCATCGCCGGGCTCGAGGTCACCTATCCGGGGCGCCGCATTCCCGCCCTGCAGGGCGCCAACCTGATCGTCGAACCGGGCGAGACGGTGGCGCTCACCGGTCCCAGCGGTTGCGGCAAGTCAACGCTCCTCAACGTCATCCTCGGGCTCCGCGGCCCCAGCGCGGGGGTGGTTCGGCTCGGCGGGCGCGACCTGCGCGAACTCGATCTCGACGCGTGGAGGGCCGGCATCGGCTGGGTGCCCCAACGGCCGCACCTCTTCGCCCGCTCCGTCGCCGACAACGTGCGCGTCGCCAGACCCGGCGCCACGGACGCCGAAGTGGCGGCGGCGCTCCAGGCGGCCGGACTGGCGCCCGTGGTGGGACGGCTCCCCCAAGGAATCGACACGCAGCTGGGCGAGGGTGGTGCCGGCCTGTCGGCGGGAGAGCGCCAGCGCCTGGCGCTGGCGCGGGCCTTCGTGCGCGACGCGCCACTCCTGGTGCTGGACGAGCCGACGGCGAGCCTCGACGCGGAGACCGAGGCCGACGTGCTCCAGGCGGTGCGTCGGCTGACCGAGGGGCGCACGGCACTGATCGTGGCGCACCGCCCCGCGCTGGCCGCGTTGGCCGACCGGGTGATCCACCTGCCGGCTCCGGTGGTGACGGCGTGAGCGGCGGCGTCTTCGACGCGACGCCGGATCGCCCGGCCGACCTGGGGCGGACGCTCGGCATCGCCCGCGTCGCGGCCGGGCGGCTGGCGCAGGCCTCGCTGCTGGGCGCCGGGGCCATCGGGGCGTCCATCGCCCTCATGGGCACGTCGGCCTGGCTCATCTCGAAGGCCGCCCTGCATCCCTCTGAGGCCTCCTTGACGCTGGCCATCGTGGGGGTGCAGTTCTTCGGCCTGTCCCGCGGCTTCCTGCGCTACGGCGAACGGCTGGTCGGTCACGACGCTGCGCTGCGCGTGCTGACCGACCTGCGGGTCCGCGTCTACGGCCGGCTCGAGGCGATCGCACCGGCCGGCCTCCCGCTCTTCCGACGCGGCGACCTCGTCGCCCGGGTCGTCGACGACGTGGATTCGCTCCAAGACGTCGTGCTGCGTGTGATCCAGCCCTTCGCGGTGGCCGGCGTCGTGGGCGCGGCGACCGTCGCCGTCATGTGGGTCCTGTTGCCGGGTGCGGGCGCGGTGCTGCTGGTGGCCCTCGTCGTCTCGGCCACGCTGGTGCCGTGGCTCACGGGCCGCCTGGCCAAGCGGGAGGAGTCCAAGCAGGCATCGGCCCGCGGCGACCTGAGCGCGGCGGTGGTGGACCTCATCGACGGAGCGCCCGAGCTGACGGTCATGGGCGGCACCGACGAGCAGCTGCAGCGGATCGCCGGCGCCGACCGGCGCCTGCGCGCCACGGCCCGCCGGGGCGCCGGCACCTCCGGCATCGGACTCGGGCTGACCACGGCGCTGGCCGGCCTCGCCAGCTGGGGCGCGCTGACGCTCGGTGTGCGCAGCACCCACAGTGGGCACCTCGACGGTGCGCTGCTGGCCGTGCTGGCCCTCGTCCCACTGGCCGCCTTCGAGCTGGTGTCCCCGCTGCCGGCGGCGACCCAGGCGTTGCAGCGCTCGCGGACGGCGGCCGGCCGGGTGTTCGCGGCCACCGACGCGGCGGTGCCGGTCGAGGAACCGGACCCGCCGCTGCCGTTGCCCAGCGCGGTGTCAGGGCCGCACACGCTTGCGTTGCGCGGGGTGTGGGCCGGCTACCCCGGGACAGACCGGCCGGTGCTGCGGGGGGTGGATCTCGACCTGGTGCCGGGGCGGCGGGTCGCCCTGGTCGGACAGAGCGGGGCGGGCAAGTCGACGCTGGCCGACGTCCTGGTGCGCTTCCTGCCCGTCGACGCCGGCGACGCACGCCTGGACGGGGTGCCGACGAACCGGTTGGCGTCCGACGACGTGCGCCGGGTGGTCGGGCTCGTCGAGCAGAGCCCGCACCTCTTCACCACCAGCCTGGCCGAGAACCTCCGGGTCGGCCGCCGTTCGGCGAGCGACGACGACCTCGTCGACGTGCTCGAGCGGGTGGGACTGGGCGACTGGCTTGCGGGCCTGCCCGCCGGCCTGGCCACCCAGGTGGGGACGGCCGGCACCCGTCTCTCGGGCGGGCAGCGCCAGCGGGTGGCGGTGGCGCGAGCCCTCCTGGCCGAGTTCCCCATCCTCATCCTCGACGAGCCGGCGGAGCACCTCGACCCGGCGGCGGCCGATGCCCTCACCGACGACCTCCTGGCCCTCACCGAGGGCCGCTCGACGCTCTTCATCACGCACCGTCTGGCGGGACTGGACGAAGTGGACGAGATCATCGTCCTCGACGGCGGTCGGGTCGCCGAACGCGGGACGCACACCCAACTCGTGCGCGCCGGCGGTCGCTATGCCGGGCTGTGGTGGGACGAGCAGATGAACGACCGGAGCGCACTCGACGCCCGCCCCGCGACCACCGCCCCGCCGGAGCGAGCCGGTGTCCTCGACGATCTCAACGACGCAGTCCTCAACGAAGGGAGCGACACCCCGTGAACCCTCTGGACCTCGCGCGCTGGCAGTTCGCCAGCACGAGCATCTACCACTTCCTCTTCGTGCCCGTCACCATCGGTCTGGCCTTCCTGGTGGCGCTGCTGCAGACGGCCTGGTACCGCAACGGCGACAGCACCTATCTCCGGCTGGCCCGCTTCTTCGGCTCGTTGCTGCTGATCAACGTCGCGGTCGGCGTGGTCACGGGGCTCATCCAGGAATTCGAGTTCGGCATGAACTGGTCCGCCTACTCGCGCCTCGTGGGCAACGTCTTCGGCGGCCCACTGGCCATGGAGGGCCTGGCCGCGTTCTTCCTGGAGTCGACCTTCCTCGGCATCTGGATCTTCGGCTGGAACCGCCTGTCGAAGAAGGCGCACCTGGCCTGCATCTGGCTGGTGGCGGCCGGGACCATGCTCTCGGCCGCCTTCATCATGGCGGCCAACTCCTGGATGCAGCACCCCGTGGGCTACTCGACGAACAACAGCACCCACCAGCCCCAGCTCACCAACATCTGGGCCCTCTTCACCAACCCCGTCTTCCTGTGGGGCTACACCCACGTCGTCGTGGCCTCCCTCGTCACCGGTGCCGTGATCATGCTCGGCGTCTCGGCCTGGCACCTGCACCGGAAGAACCAGGTCGAGGCCTTCCGGCGCACGGCCGTGATCTCGCTGGTCGTCCTGCTGCCGACGGTCGCCTTCAACCTCTTCGTGGGCAGCGAGCTCGGCGTCGTGGAGGGGACGTACCAGCCCATGAAGATCGCCGCGGCCGAGGCGCTGTGGACCACCTGCGACAGCCACTGCCCGTTCTCGCTCTTCCAGATCGGGGGCGGCAACAACGACGAGACGCCCACCCAGATCCTGGAGATCCCCGACCTGCTCTCCATCTTGGCCACCAACCACGTCGACGGCACCGTCCAGGGGCTGAACAACCTCAACGCCCAGTACCAGAAGGAGTACGGGCCCGGGAACTACATCCCCAACGTCTTCATCCAGTACTGGTCCATGCGGGTCATGGCCTACCTGGGCACGCTCGTGTTCCTCTTCGCGCTGTGGGGGGCCTGGCTGCTCTACCGCCACAAGCTCGACCGCGCCAAATGGTTCCTGCGGGTCGCTCCGTGGGTGGTGATCCTGCCCTTCCTCATCAACACGGCGGGCTGGATGCTCACCGAGAACGGCCGGCAGCCGTGGATCGTCCAGGGCTTGATGCTGACCAAGAACGGCGTGTCGTCCTCGGTCTCGGCGACCGACATCTGGATCTCACTGATCGTCTTCTACCTGGTCTTCGCCGTGCTCGGTGTGGCGGACGGTTGGCTGATGATCCGCTTCGGCCGCCGCTCCATCGGCGACGATCCCCTGGCCAAGTTGACGTCCGAGGGAGAGAGCCCCGGAGGTGGCAGCCCCGGAGGCAGCAGCACCGGCAGCAGCTCAGACCCCGACGCCGAGTTCGACTCGTCCCACGAGGACGAGGACGACCTGGCCCTCGTCTACTAGGAGGTCGACATGGGAGGATTCAATCTCGGAGACCTGTGGTTCGTCATCGCCGCCGTGTTCTGGGGCGGGTTCTTCGTCCTGGAGGGCTTCGACTTCGGGGTCGGCATGCTGCACTCGTTCATCGGGCGCAACGACCTGGAGCGCCGCGTGATCGTCAACACGATCGGGCCCGTCTGGGACGGCAACGAGGTATGGCTGATCGTGGCGGGGGCGGTGCTCTTCGCCGCCTTCCCCGGCTGGTACGCCACCATGTTCTCGGCCCTCTACCTGGCCCTGGTGCTGGTTCTGGTCGCCCTGATGGCCCGCGGGGTCTCCTTCGAGTACCAACGCAAGTTCGACGACCCTCGCTGGCGCAACTCCTGGCGGTGGGCCCTGACGATCGGCAGCGCGCTGGTGCCGCTTCTGCTCGGGGTGGGCCTGGGCGACCTACTGCACGGACTGCCCATCAACAGCTCCCACGAGTTCACCGGCAACTTCTTCGATCTCCTCACGCCTTTCGGCCTGTGGTCCGGGCTCACCCTCTTGGTGCTCTCGCTCCTCATGGGCGCCACCTACCTCACCTTGAAGACGACGGGTGAAATCCACGCACGGGCCCAGAAGGCGTCGGCCGCCATCGGCGCCGTGGCCGTGGTGGTCACGTTCGGGTTCATGACCTGGATCCACGTCGGTCTCAGCA
>CAYWDQ010000162.1:0-6832 GCA_964457065.1 uncultured Acidimicrobiaceae bacterium
CCGCCCCCTATCCTCTGCCGGGCACGTCGGGTGCCCGGGTCCCCACGGTGGCCCGCACCCCCACCCCACAAGGAGTCGCAGGGAACATGGATCTGAACGGCACGTCGGCAATCGTCACGGGCGGGGCGTCCGGGCTGGGCGAGGCCACCTCGCGCCTGTTGGCCGAGCGCGGCGTCCACGTGGTCGTCGCCGACCTCCAGGCGGACAGGGGTGAGCCGTTGGCCAAGGAGATCGGCGGCCTGTTCGTGCAGACCGACGTCACCAACACCGAGCAGGTGATCGACGCCGTCGACGCCGCGCTGGACATGGGCCCGCTCAAGTCCCTGGTCAACTGCGCCGGCATCGGGTGGGCCGGCCGCACCATCGGCAAGGACGGTCAGTACGCCACGGCGCACGATCTCGACCTCTACCGGCGGGTGATCGAGATCAACCTGATCGGCACCTTCAACTGCATCCGCCTGGCCGCCACCAAGATGAGCCTCAACGCACCGGACGCGGACGGTGGGCGCGGCGCCATCGTGAACACGTCCTCCCTGGCCGCCGAGGACGGCCAGATCGGGCAGGCCGCCTACTCGTCGTCGAAGGGCGGCGTCGTCGGCATGACGCTGCCGGTGGCGCGCGACCTGGCCGTGGTGGGGATCCGGCTCAACACCATCCTGCCCGGGCTCATCGACACACCCATCTACGGGACCGGCGAGGGCTCGGACGCCTTCAAGAGCAAGCTGTCGAACGACGTCCTGTTCCCACACCGGCTCGGCCACGCCGTCGAATTCGCGTCGCTGGCCCTCGAGCTCCTCACCAACAGCTACATGAACGCCGAGTCGATCCGCCTCGACGCCGGCGCCCGCCTGCAGCCCAAGTAACCCGGACGCCGTACCGATGAGGAGGGGGGACCGCGATGATCGACCCTGAGCTGGCCGCCGTGATCGACATGCTGCCGTCGATCGACCTGTCCGACCCGGTGGCGGCGCGAGAGGCGTTCGAGCAGATCCTCGTCGCGATCAAAGTCGACATCCCCGGGGTGGAGACCCTCCAGATCGACGACCGGCTCGTACCGGGGTGGGAGGGCGAGCCCGACGTGGCGGTCCGGGTGTACCGGCCCCGGTCCGACGCCATGCCGGCGCCCGGCATCGTCATGATCCACGGCGGCGGCTTCGTCATCGGCAGCGTCGAGGCGGAGCATGCCGGGGCGGCGCGCATGGCGATCGACACGGGTGCCGTCGTCGTCTCCGTCGAGTACCGCTTGGCGCCCGAGCACCCGTATCCGGCCGGGCTGCACGACTGCTACGCCGCACTGGCGTACCTGCACGCCGAGGCCGGCGCGCTCGGTGTCGACGCCGGGCGGGTCGCCCTGTGCGGGGCCAGCGCCGGGGGCGGCCTCGCGGCGGCGACGGCCCTGCTCGCCCGGGACCTCGGCGGCCCGCCGGTCTGTTTCCAGATGCTGGCGATCCCCGAGCTCGACGACCGGCTCGAGACGCCCTCCATGCGGGCCTTCGTGGACTCTCCCCTGTGGAACCGCCCCTTGGCGGAGCAGAGCTGGAGGGCCTACCTGGGTGACTTGTCCGGATCCGCCGAGGTGCCGTCGTACGCCGCGCCGTCCCGGGCCGGCGACCTCTCGGGGCTGCCTCCGGCCTACGTGTCGACGGCGGAGCACGACCCGCTGCGCGACGAGGGGATCACCTATGCGCTCCGCATGCTCCAGGCCGGGGTGTCGGTGGAACTGCACCAGTTCCCCGGCACGTACCACGGCTCGGCGCTGGTCACGACCGCCGCCGTGTCACGGCGGGCCCAGCGTGAGGCGACCCTCGTGCTCCGGCGGGCCCTGGGCGTCGAGACCGGTTGAGTCCCGGCGTCGTCGTCGTCACGCTCAGCGGGCGCCGCCCAGCGTCAGCACGGCGACGGCGGCGGCAATGGCCAGGGGCGCACTGGCCAGGCCGAGCAGGCTCGCCCGTTTGACGTCGGGCCGCCCTCCGGCCGCTCTGGCCGACCGGATCCAGAGCACCCAGGCGAGGGACCCCGTCACGAACACGTTGGGCCCGATGTTGAGGCCGACCAGCAGCTCGAATGGGTGGGGCGGCTGGCGCGCCGCCAGCAGGGAGGCCGCCGGCAGGTTGTTCACGAGCACGCTGGTGAAGGCGGCGGTGAAGGCGGTCCCCCACGCGTCCAGGTGCGAGAGCAGGGTGGCCGGTCCCGACCAGGTCCGGCCGAGCGTCCCCAGTGCCACGGCCAGCCCGAAGAGCCCGACGAGCACCGGGAGGCCGAGGATCCGCACGGCGGCGCCGGCCGACGTCGTGCTGTCGTGGCGCCACGACCTGATCAGCACCGCCGCGATGCCGACCGCCGCCACGGGTATCGCCGGGGAATGGAGCCCCACCACGAGCACCGTCACGGCCACCACTGCGACGATGCCGACGCCCAGCACGGGCCGCTCGTGCCCGCCGACCGGGGTGATCGTGGTGCGCAGGTCACGGTGGTGGACGGCGCCGACGACGAGCGCGGTCACCGCGGCGGCGGCCAGCGCGGCCGGCGCCATGTGGGCGAAGAAGGCGCCGCCGGACAGGTGGAGATGGCCCAGCACGATCAGGTTCGTCAGGTTCGACCCGGGGAGCATGAGCGAGCCCGCGTTCGAGAGCAGCAGGCAGGCGTAGATCAGCGGCGCTTCCCCCTCCCCCCGGCTGCGCGCCGCGTAGACGAGGACCGGAGTGAGGAACGTCACCGAGGTGTCGAGGTTGAGCAGCGTCGTGACGGAGACCACGAGGACCACCGTTCCGACGTAGAGCGAGAGGCCGTTCGGGGAGAGCCGCGCCAGGGCGCTCCCGCCCGCGGCGAAGAGCCCGTCCTCGTCGGCGACGAGGCCCACCAGGAGGAGCCCGGCGACGAGGACGAAGGGCGGCCAGTCCTGTGCCGCGGCGGCGCGGACGTCCTGCGGCGCCGCCAGCACCGCCGCGAGGAGGGCGCTGGTCCCGAGGGCGGCCAGGCACCACTCCAGGGGACGGGTGGGGGCGGGAACGGGGCGGATCCGGGTGTCCATGCCGCTCACCGTTCCTCTGTGCCCCGGCGCGGTGGCCGGAAAACTCCGGTGTGGAGGTCCATCCTCCTGGAACCCCGACCCTACGGGGTCGGCCGGACGAGCCCGGCACCGCCCATAGCCTCGCCTGAGAGACAACCCCGAGGAGGAAGGAAGTCCCCCCATGCCCGATGTCCTCTCGCCCAAGGCCCGTGAGCTGATCGCCCGGCCCGTGCTGGCTTCGCTGACCACCTTGAACCCGGACGGCTCGCCGCAGGTCACCCCGCTGTGGGTCGACCGCGACGGTGACGACGTCGTGTTCAACACCGCCCGGGGACGGAAGAAGGCGCGCAACCTCGAGCGCGACCCCCGGGTGGCCGTCACCGTGATCGACCCCGACGACCAGTACAACGTGGTGGCCTTCCGCGGCACGGTGGTCGACATCACGACCGAGGGCGCGGACGCCCACATCGACGCGCTGGCCAAGAAGTATCTCGGCGTGGACTCGTACCCCATGCGCCGGGAGGGCGAGGTGCGGATCCGCGTCACGGTGCGCACCGACCACATCGCCATGCAGGGGTAGCCCCCGGGCTGGGATGCGAGGTCATGCCGGCCGGGCGGGCGGAGACCGTCGCACGCGGTCCGGTAGCGTCGCGCCGTGACGTTCAGGGGATGGCCGGAGCGCGCGCTCGATTTCTACGACGGGCTCGAGGTGGACAACTCGAAGGCGTACTGGCTCGGGCACAAGGACGTCTACGAGCGCGACGTGAAGGCGCCGATGGACGCGCTGCTGGCCGAGCTGTCCCCGCAATTCGGCGAGGCGCGGCTCTTCCGCCCGTACCGTGACACCCGCTTCAGCCGTGACAAGTCCCCCTACAAGACGGCCATCGCCGCCAGGATCGGGGACGGCTACGTGCAGCTGTCCGCCAACGGCCTGGTGGCGGGCGCGGGCATGTACCACCTGGCGCCCGACCAGCTCGCGCGCTACCGCGCCGCCGTGGACGCCGACGGTCCGGGTCGCGGCCTGCAGTCCATCGTCGACACGCTCCGGGCCGCTCGCCTCGAGGTGGCCGCCATGGAGACGCTCAAGGGCACGCCGCGGGGGTACCCGAAGGATCACCCGAGGATCGACCTGCTCCGCCACAAGGGCCTGGTGGCCATGAAGGCATGGCCCGTCGCGTCGTGGCTGGGGACGGCCGGCGCCAAGAAGCGGATCGTCGAGGTGTTCCACTCCTCGGCGCCACTGCTGCACTGGCTCCACGCGCACGTCGGGCCGGCGGAGGACATCGCCGACGCCGGCCCGGGGCGGGCGGGACGGCCGCGGCCGTAGGGGGGCGAGGTGGGTCCCGGCTACGCCGTGTAACAGGTCATCGACAGCGACCCGTAGGCGTACCCGTCAATGAGCACCTCGGGTCGGCGCGTGGCATCGGTGCCGGCCACGCCCGCGAAGTAGACCAGCGGGATGAAGTGGTCGGGAGTCGGGACGGCGAGGGCATAGTCGGGGTGCCCGGTCAGTCGCAGCACCTCTGCGGGGGCGTCGACCACCACGCTGCGGGCCGCCTCGTCGAAGCGCTGCGCCCAGTCGAAACCGGCATCGGCGCGCCCCCAGTCGACCGCGCCCAGGTTGTGCACGACGTTGCCGCTGGCGACGACCAACACCCCGCGCTCGCGCAACGGCGCCAGGCGCGCCGCGATGTCGAGGTGGTAGTCGAGCGGCTTCAGCGCGTCGATGGCGAGCTGCACCACCGGGACGTCGGCGCCGGGGTACATGTGGGCGAGAACCGACCAGGTCCCGTGGTCGATGCCCCAGCTGTCGTAGTCGAGCCCCACCCAGCGCGGTTCGACGACCTCGGCCACTTCGGCCGCCACATCAGGGGCCCCCGGACACGGGTACTCGTAGGCGAAGAGCCGGTCGGGAAATCCGAAGAAGTCGTGGATGGTGCGCGGCACGGCCATGGCGGTCACGGCGGTGGCGTTGGTGTACCAGTGGGCCGAGATGGCGAGGACCGCACGCGGGCGGGGGAGCGTGGCCCCCAGCGCGGCCCACGCGTCCGTATAGCGGTTCTGCGCCAGCGCGTTCATGGGGTTCCCGTGTCCGACGAAGACGACGGGAAGCGGCGCGTCACTCACCGGGCCACCCTACCGACCACGCCGCCTCAGGCCGCCGCCGGGCGCACCTCCGTGGCCTCGTCGGCGCTGCTGAGCGCCTTCCACAGCGCCCAGTAGCTCTTGTAGGTGATGGCGCCGGTGATGTACCCGGCCCGCTCGAGCTCGGCGTGGTAGGCGGGAAGGTTGCGCCAGGGCACGCCCATGTCGACGTGGTGGGCCAGGTGCCAGCCCGTGTTGTAGGGCACGATCCAGAAGCGGGCGAGCAGCGACTGCCGGACGTTGTGCGTCGTGGCCCGGCGGTCGGGGCTGCGCTCCATGCCACCGTGCTCGGCGATGGAACGCAGGCGGTTGATCACGCGCCACTCGGTCATCCAGGGCAGCCACCACAGCAGCGGGTAGATCCACCAGCGCCCCGTGGCGGCCCACATGGCGGCCCAGAGCACGGCCTGCACGCCGAAGATGGACAGGCCGATGGGCCGGAACGGCTTGGTCCGCGTGTTCTTCACGAGCGGCACGAAGTTCTTCCAGCCGCTGATCCCCACCGCGTCGCGGAAGAGCCGGCGGTACAGCGCCCGGCGCGTGCAGGGGTAGGGCGCGTAGAAGGCGATGTCGGGCTCGTCCGGGCCGAACTCGTCCTTGTGGTGGGCGAAGTGCACCCGCCGGTAGAGCTGGACCGGCGTGAACACGGGATAGGCCACCACCCACTTGCCGATCCAATCGTTCCACCGCTTGTTCGTGAAGAGGAGCTTGTGCGCCGCTTCATGCATCAGGATGGCGAAGCGGGCGTACATGGGACCCATGAGCACGAAGGCGAGCAGGTAGCTCCACCAGTGGTCGAACCACACGGCGCCGCCGATGATCAGCGCCACCCAGAACCAGACCGCGCCCACGGAGATCGCGTTGCGCACGTTGTCGATGCGCCGCAGCCCGCCGCGCAGCTCGGGGACCGCCATGCCGTTGGGCAGCAGCCGCTCGCTCGGGAGGACGTCCGGCCGGTCGGCCGCGTCGGGCACCATGGTGCTCGCCATGGGCGTATATTACGATATTTGGTCAAGTGATGCAACTGAGTAATATGCCACCGGTCTCCCCGGCGCAGCCGCCACCGCTCACCGCCCGCTCCGTGCTGGCGAGCGCACTGCTGGGCATGGATCCGCCCGAGTTGCCGGTCGCCCAGCTCGTGCGGCTGACCGCCCTCTTCGGCATCAGCGAGAACCGGGCCCGGGTCGCCCTGAGCCGGATGGTCACCGCGGGCGAGGCCACCTCGGAGGGAGCGGGTCGGTATCGCCTGGCCGGGCATCTCGCGGCGCGCCAGTCGCGCCAGTCGGCCAGCCGATCGGGCACGGTGGCGGCCTACGACGGCCGGTGGTGGCTCGCCGTGGTGACGACGACCGGCAGCACGGCTGAGGTGCGCGGCACCCGACGGCGGGCGCTGGCCTACGCCCGGATGGCCGAGCTGCGCGAGGGGGTCTGGATGCGCCCGGACAACGTCGCCGTCGTGCTGCCCGACTCCGTGGACGCGGACGTCGAGCTCATGGCGGCGCGGCCGGCGGACGCGCGGGCGTTGGCCGGCCGGTTGTGGGACCTGCCCGCATGGTCGGGCCGCGCCCGCTCCCTGCTCGGGGACCTCGGCTCCCTCCCGCCGGACGGGCCCGAGGCGCTGGCGCCCGGGTTCGAGCTGTCGGCCGCCGTCCTGCGGCACCTGCAGGCGGACCCGCT
>CAYWDQ010000163.1:0-6774 GCA_964457065.1 uncultured Acidimicrobiaceae bacterium
GAGTTGAAGGCGGCCTTCTGGTGGATGACGAGGTACTTGAGCTCGTGGTTGAAGAGCTGGGCCTCCTCGTCGTCGACGAAGTAGCCGTCCTTGATCCCCCACGCCGTCAGCGTGTCGGCCACCCGGTCGGCCACCTGGCGCAGCGACCACTCGCGCTCCTCGGTGCCGAGGGTCCCCCGGAAGTACTTCTGCGCCAGGATGTTGGTGGCGTTGACGCTCCAGGACTCGGGCACCTCGACGCCGAGCTGCTCGAAGGCGACCGTGCCGTCCCGGAAGTTCGTGATCCGGGCGTCGCGCCGCTCCCAGCGCACCTCGTCGTAGGGGTGCACACCTTCGGTGGTGAAGTGCCGGCGGATGCCGATCTCGGATCGCTGGGGGGCGATGGCCATGGCGCTGGGGTCCTCCTCGTTGATTCGTGTCCTGGGGGTCGCTGCTTGCCTGCGGTGCCGCTCGTCGAAGCCGTCGCCCCACCCCCCTATTGCAGCGGGGAGGTGTCTCACGGCCTGTGCTCGGTTCCAGTGCCTCGGGCGAGGCCCTGAGTCGCCTCACCACAACATATTGTGGCTGACTCTCCCCCGAGACACGAGATGCTGTGTTATTACAGCACTGTAGTTACGCCCTTGTCAACCAACGACGCGCACCATCCATGCAGGTCACGGGCCGTTCGCGATTGTTTGCGCGAGAAGGCCTCCGGACGCCTCCCCCGCCACGCCGATTACCCGCGAACCGATAGCGTCAGCCCCCCATGGCCAAGGTCGTCGCCGTCGATGCGGGCACGACCGGCGTCCGTGCCCTCGTGGTCGACGAGCACGCCCGGGTGGCCGACGTCGCCTACCGGGAGCTGACCCAGTACTTCCCCCGGCCGGGCTGGGTCGAGCACGACCCCGCCGAGATCTGGGACTCCGTCCGGGCCACGCTGGCCGAGGTCGGGGGTCGCCTGGCCGAGGCGGGCGAGGCCGTGGCGGCCATCGGCATCACCAACCAGCGCGAGACCCTGGTGGCGTTCGACCGCTCGACCGGTCGGCCGCTGCACCGGGCGATCGTCTGGCAGGACCGCCGCACCGCGCCCCTGTGCGCGGCGCTGACCGAGGCCGGGCACCTGCCGTTCGTGCGCGCCACCACCGGCCTCGTCCTCGACCCCTACTTCAGCGCCACGAAGGCCGCCTGGCTGCTGCGCGAGGGCGCGCTGGCGCTGGCGGCGTCGGATCCGGACCTCTCGTTCTGCACGGTCGACACCTGGGTCCTGTGGAACCTCACCGGGGGGCCCGCCGGTGGCGTCTACGCCACCGACCCCTCCAACGCCAGCCGCACCCTCCTGCTCGATACGTCCGCACTCGCCTGGTCCAGCGAGCTGTGCGACCTCTTCGGCGTGCCCGCGCACACGCTGCCCGTGGTGCGCCCGTCCGCCGGCCGCTTCGGCACCGCCGCGCTGGCGGACCTCGGCCCCGCGTCGGCCGCCCTCGACGGGGTCCCGGTCTCGGGCGTGCTCGGTGACCAGCAGGCCGCGCTCTTCGGGCAGGCCTGCTTCGAGCCGGGCCTGGTCAAGGTCACCTACGGCACCGGCAGCTTCGCGCTGGCCAACGTGGGCCCCGAACGCCCGCCCGCGCCGGACGGCCTCACGGTCAGCTGCGCCTGGGATCTCGGCGCGCACGCGCCGGCGCCTCGCGCGCGCGTCGCCTACGCGCTCGAGGGCTCGGCGTTCGTGTCCGGCGCGGCCATCCAGTGGCTGCGCGACGGTCTCGGCATCATCGCCTCGGCCGCGGAGGTCGGGCCACTGGCGGCGTCGGTCCCCGACAGCGGCGGCGTCACGTTCGTGCCCGCCCTCACCGGCCTCGGCAGCCCGTGGTGGGACCCGCAGGCGCGGGGCATCGTCACCGGCCTGACCCGCGGTACCGGCCGGGCCCAGATCGCCCGCGCCTGCGTCGAGGCGATGGCCTTCCAGGTGCGCGACATGACCGATGCCATGGCCGCCGCCTCTTCCCACCCGCTGTCCGCGCTGCGGGTGGACGGGGGCGCCGCCACCATGGACCTCCTCCTTCAGCTGCAGGCCGAGCAGAGCCGCATGCCGGTGGCGCGCCCGCGCTCGCTCGAGTCGACCGCGCTCGGCGCCGCCACCCTCGCAGGCCTGGCCGAGGGGGTGTGGTCCTCGCTGGACGAGCTGGCCGCGCTGTGGGAGGCCGAGGCGATCTTCGAGCCGCAGCTGCCGCCCGAGCTCACCGACGCCGTGCACGTCGCCTGGCGCCGGGCGGTCGAGAAGTCCATGGGCTGGGCGAGCCTCGGGACGGACTAGCTCGGCCCACCCCGCAACCTTCCGGGTCCGGGACCGGTCCTGGCGCGGGAATCCTGTGGGCCGAGCCCGAATCCTGCGCGCGCGGCCGGTATTGGCCCTACCACGCGACGGGCGCCGAGAGCAGAATGGACCCGGGGTGCTGGCAGGTCGACCCGCTTGCGCAGTACCGACGCAGGGAGTGCGCCGTGGGCCTGGGCCATTGTCGTGTGCAGGCAGGAGAACACCAGTCGCTTCGGCGCGTCGCGAGGACGCTCGGCGCCGGCGTGGCCGGAGTGCTGCTGGTCGCCGGGACCATCACCGCCCTCGGTGCGGGCGCCGCCGTGGGCCCCCCGGCCGCCAGCGCGGACCTGAGCTGTAACGACACCTGGACCGGCGCGGCGGCGACGACCGATTGGAACACCGCGGCCAACTGGAGCGCGGGGGTGCCGCAGTCCACCAGCGTCCATGCGTGCATCACGGGCGACGCGGCGGTTGTCGTCTCCGGCGCGTCGTTCGCCATCGGCGCGCTGACCGTGTCCGCCGGCAGCAGCCTGACCATCGGCGGCAATGGGCCCGGCGCCACTGCCGCAAGCCTGAGCGTGTCGTCCGGCTTGGAGAACGACGGGACGCTCACCGCCGGCCCCTCGGGGGCCACCGGCGAGGCGGCGCTCACCCTCGACGGCCCGATCACCAACACGGGCGCCCTCATGGTGGACGGCACGGTCACCATGGGCGACACCACGAGCACCGGACTCGTCAACGACGGCTCACTCGCCGTCGCTCCGGGCGGCCTGATCGACATGGGCGCGTCGTCGACGCTCACCAATTCTCCCGACGGGATCCTCGTCTTCGGGATCGACGGGCCCCCGAGCTCGACGTCCGATTACGGCCGCGTCACCAACGGGACACTCTCGCTGGCGGGGAGTGGGGATCCCGTCTTCGACGACGGGTTCACGCCGGCACCGGGCAGCGAGTACTTCGTCGACACGGGTGCGTCGAGCGGCACCTTCACCACCGTGCTGCACGACGCGACCGCCGACTACTCGCACCCGGGCCGGCTCGGCCTCACCGGTGGTGCGCCCGCCACCGCCACCTCCACGACCCTCACCAGCTCGGTCCCGGCCGGATCGCGCGCCGGGCAGGGGGTGCAGTTCACGGCCGCGGTGGTCCCGTCCCCGGGCGCGTCGTCGGGCTCGTCGTCGGGCGCGTCGGCGGCGGCGTCGTCAGGCTCGTCGCCGGGAGCCGGCCCCACGGGGTCCGTGACCTTCTCCGCCGGCGGCCTCCTCCTCGGCAGCTCGCCGGTGACGACCGCCGCGTCCGGCGCCAGCGCGACGTTGGACGTCTCGGACCTGCCGGTCGGATCCGACTCCGTCACGGCCGCCTACAGCGGTGACGTCGACTTCGATCCCAGCACCTCGCCGGTCGTGACCCAGGTGGTGAGCCCAGACCCGGACCCGACGAACGTCGCCGTGACGCCGTCGTCCGCCGACCCCGCCGCGAGCACCGGCTCGCCGCTCCTGACGCTCGCGCAGGTCCCGACCCAGACGACCGTGGCGTCCTCGACTCCGAGCTCGACCTACGGCCAGAGCGTCACCGTGACCGCAACGGTGGTCCCGGCCCAGAGCGGTCCGGTCAGCCCGAGCGGCACGGTCACCTTCTACGACTACGAGACGACGCCGATCGCCACGGTCGGCGTGTCCACGGTGGCCGGCGTGACCACCGCCACCCTCGACACGTCCGGTCTGATGTCGGGCCCCCACGCCATCACGGCGAGCTACAGCGGGGACCCGACCTTCGGCTCGAGCTCCTCCGCCGCACCCGCCCTTCTCACCGTGGCCGAGGCGGCCACCACGGTCGCCCTGGCCGGCTCGACCGCGACGTCCGTCGTCGGCCAGGCCGTCGTGTTCACCGTCACGATCAGCTCCTCGGCCTCGGGCGAGACCGGCACCGTCCAGTTCGACGACGACGGGTCCATGATCGGGAGCGGCACCGTGTCTGGAGGGCAGGCCACGTTCCAGACCAGCTCGCTCGCCCTCGGCGCCCACCCGGTCACGGCCGTCTACGAGGGCGACGACGACTTCGTCGGCAGCTCCTCGGCGAACACGCTCGAGCTGACCGTCAGCCCGGCCTCGACGGCGACGACCCTGACCAGCAGCGACGACCCGGGTGCGGTCGGACAGACGATCACCTTCGCCGCGACGGTCACCGTCGACGGCCCCGGCTCCGGCACGCCCACCGGCACGGTGTCGTTCAGCGACGGCGCGAGCCCGATCGACACCTGTCAGAGTTTGGCGCTCCCTCCGATCCCGCCGCTGCGCGTGACGTGCTCCCAGGTGTACGGCACGGCCGCCAGCCATTCCGTCGTGGCCACCTATGGCGGAGATGCCGACGACATCACCTCCACGGGAGGCCAGGTCGAGACCGTGGCACCGGTGTCCACGACCACATCGCTCGTCTCGTCACCGCTCACGTCCACCTACGGCCAGAGCGTCACGCTGACCGCCACCGTGGCCCCGACGTCCGGGGCGGCGAATCCGAACGGAACGGTGACGTTCACCGACAACGGGACGACGCTCGGTTCCTCGACCCTGACCACCACCGCCGGGGTGACCACCGCCAGCATGCTCTCCACCACCTTGCCGGTGGGCTCCGACGTCGTCGTTGCCTCGTTCGACGGGGGCGCGGACTTCCTGGCGAGCTCCACCACCACGGCCGTACGGGTGGCGGTGGCGAGGGCGCCCACGAGCCTCGGCCTGCTCACGTCGACCAACCCCTCCACGAGCACGCAGCCGGTGACCCTCACGGCGATCGTCTTCCCGGCCACGGGATCGGGAGAGACCGGCACGGTCACCTTCTTCGACGACGGCGACCCCATCGGCACGAGCAGCGTCTCGAACAGCCAGGCCACGCTCTCCACCACCGCCCTGCCGGTGGGCGCCGATCTCATCACCGCCAGCTACAGCGGCGACGGCGACTTCGCCGGCAGCCCGACCGCGGGCGCGCTGAGCCAGACGGTCGACGATCGCCGATCAGCCTGATCCGCGGGTACCGCTCGGCACGATCGTCTCCTGCGCCGCCAACAGCTGCCCACCCGGCCTGCACACCGGGAGGAATAAAACAAGAAAACCCTTGCTATATTACCCAGAGGAGCGGACGCGCCGCTCGGAAGGGTGGGCAGCCATGAGCGTGGCCATCGTGACAGGGGCATCCCGGGGACTCGGGCAGGCGTTGGCGACCGGACTGGCGGGAGCCGGCTGGTCGCTGGTGGTCGACGGGCGCGACACGACGGCGCTCGACGCCGCGGCCGACCAGCTGCGCGCGCAGGCGACGCCGGGCGCGCAGGTCGTGGCCGTGGCCGGTGACATCACCGACGCCGATCACCGCCACGACCTCGTCGCCGCAGCGTTCGAGCTCGGCGGGCTCGACCTCGTCGTCAACAACGCCGGGACGCTCGGGGCCTCGCCCTTGCCGTCGCTGGCCGACTACCCGCTGGGCGACCTGCGCGTGGCCTTCGAGGTCAACGTCGTCGCGCCCCTCGGCCTCATGCAGGACGCGCTCCCCCTCCTCCTCGACGCGGCACACCCGCGCGTGCTCAACGTGACGTCGGACGCCGCGGTGGAGGCCTACGAGGGGTGGGGCGGCTACGGGTCCGGCAAGGCGGCCCTCGAGCATCTCGGCGCGGTGCTGGCCGTCGAGGTCCCGGCACTGACGGTGTGGACCGTCGACCCCGGGGACCTGCGCACGGCGATGCACCAGGCGGCCTTCCCCGGCGAGGACATCTCCGACCGGCCCGAGCCGGCCACCGTCGTACCCGCCTTCATGGAGCTCATCACCGGCGACCGCCCGAGCGGCCGCTACCGGGCCGCCGAGCTCGCCAGCGCGGGAGCGGTGACATGAGCGCCATGGCCCCCGCGCTCGACTACGAGGCCGCGGCCCGTCTGCCCGAGCTGCATCCCCTCTCGTTCACGCTGCCTCCCGAGCTCGAGGCACCGTCCCCACCCGAGTACCGCGGCATGACGCGCGACGCCGTGCGGATGCTGGTGGCCTCGAGGTCGGACGGCTCGCTCGTGCACTCCCACTTCTCCGAGCTGCCGCGCTTCCTCGACGAAGGCGACCTGGTCGTGATCAACACGTCGGGGACGCTGGCGGCCGAGGTCGACGGGACGGCGCCGGACGGAGCGGCCGTGCAGGTGCACCTCTCGACCCGGCTGCCCGCCGGCCTCTGGACCGTGGAGGTGCGCCGGGACGGCCGGGCCCACCTCGACGGCGCGCCCGGCGACGCGATCGACCTCCCGGACGGCGGACACGTCGCGCTGCTCGCCCCCTACTCCCCCGGCCCCGGCGGGGCCGGGGTGCGGCTGTGGGTCTCCCGGATAGAGACGCC
This sequence comes from uncultured Acidimicrobiaceae bacterium, assembly GCA_964457065.1. Lineage (GTDB taxonomy): Bacteria > Actinomycetota > Acidimicrobiia > Acidimicrobiales > RAAP-2 > Bog-473. The sequence continues at coordinate 6,654 of CAYWDQ010000163.1, forward strand.
CGAGCGCCTGCACAGCTTCCTCGCTCGCCACGGGCGCCCCATCCGCTACGGGTACGTGCGCGGCAACTACCCGATCACGGCGTACCAGAACGTGTACGCCACCGAGCCCGGGTCGGCCGAG
>CAYWDQ010000164.1:0-6720 GCA_964457065.1 uncultured Acidimicrobiaceae bacterium
CCACCGGCTCCTCCATCCCGTACGCGGCGAGCAAGGCGGCGCTCAACCACATGACCGCGCTGGTGGCCAAGGTGGTCGGGCCCGAGGTCCGGGTCAACGCGGTGGCACCCGGCCTGATCGACACGCCCTGGACCGAGGACTGGGACGTGGTGCGCGACGCCGTCCGGCAGGTGGCCCCGCTCAAGCGCTCGGGACGGCCCGAGGACGTCGCCGACGTCATCGTCTCGCTGGCGGGAGCCGCCTACGTGACGGGCCAGGTCGTGGTCGTCGACGGCGGGCTCAACCTGGCCCTCTGAGCCTCGCTCAGCCCGGCGGTGTCACCATCCAGCGCACCGCGGTGGAGAGGCCTCTGGTGAGCGGTGCCACCGCCGCCGTGTCGACCAGCAGGTCGAGTGGTCCGGCCAGCGACAGTCCGAGCTCCCGGCGCGCCCATCCGGGCAGGATGCCGATGGCAGCCGCCAGCACCAGGGCGTAGACGGCCCGCTCGCCCGGGCGGCGGGCGACGCCGCGCAGGAGCCAGTCCCGCGCCTCGCGGGCCTGCGGCCCGGCGTAGAGCTCGGGTCGCACCCGCAGCAGGTAGCTCTCGACCTCGGCCGCCGAGCGCGGGGCCCAGGTGGCGCCCAGGGCGTACGCCACGGATGCCACCTCCTCGTAGTAGCGATCGCACTGCTCCGGCCCGAGCGGCCGGGGGCCGTAGCGCCGCGAGGACGCCAGGAAGCTCGAGACCTCGGCCACGTGGATGAAGGTCACCAGCTCGGGGTCGTCCGCCGCGTAGGGCCTGCCGTCGGGAGCCGTCCCCCTGACGCGACGGTGGACCCGGTGCACCTGCGCGATGGCCGCCTCGGCCTGGGTGGTGGTCCCGAACGTCGTCGTGCCCACGAAGCTCGCGGTCCGCCGCAGCCGGCCGAGCGGATCCTCCCGGTACCCCGAGTGCTCGGCGACACCGGCCATGGCGAGCGGGTGCAGCGTCTGGAGCAGCAGCGCGCTGACGCCGCCGACGAGCATGGTCGGCAGGTCGGCGTGCACGAGCCGTGCCATCCCGCCCGGCGGCAGGTAGGCCTCCTCGGGATCGGTGGCGATCGGGGCCGGCTCCTCTCTGATCCCGATGGCGCGGCGCACGTTGCGCGCCATGTCCACCCGGGACGGCGCGGCCAGCCCGCCCACCAGGCGCAGCGGGGCGCCGGCGACCGCGCCGCCGAGGCTGGCCGCCCGCTCGACTGGGTTCAACGAGACCACGGCGAGAGCTTCGCACGTGGCAAAGTGCCCTTCATGCGCTTCGTCGTCGTGGGGGCCGGTGCCATCGGTGGCACCGTCGGCGCCCGGCTGTTTCAGAGCGGCTACGACGTCACGCTGGTTGCACGGGGCGAGCACGGCCGCGCCCTGCAGTCGGGCCTCGTCCTCGAGGCACCCGACGAAACGGTCACCCTGCCCATCCCCACGGTGTCGGACCCCGCGTCCGTCGAGTGGGACGAGGACGCACCGGGCGGCACCGTCGTGCTGCTGGCGGTGAAGGGCCAGCACACGGACCACGCGCTGGCGCAACTCGCCGTGGCGCCCACGGCCACGCCGGTGGTCTGCATGCAGAACGGCGTGGAGAACGAGCGCCGGGTGCTGCGCCACTTCCCCAACACCTACGGCATGTGCGTCATGTGCCCCGCCACCCAGCTCCGTCCGGGCGTGGTGCAGGTGCACTCGGCCCCTGTCTCGGGACTGCTCGACCTCGGGCGCTTCCCCTCGGGCACGGACGGCCCGGGCCAGGCCATCGCGGACGCCATCGACGCCACGACGTTCCAGTCGCTCGCACGCCCCGACATCATGCGCTGGAAGTATCGCAAGCTCTTGATGAACCTGGCCAATGCCGTCGAGGCGCTGAGCGGGCCCGAGGGGAGGTTCGGCGCCCTGGCCCGGGAGGCCCAGCGCGAGGGCAAGGAGGCCCTCGCCGCGGCGGGCATCGCCGTGGCCAGCTCCGAGGAGGACCGAGAGCGCCGGGGGGATTACCTGCAGCTGTCACCGACGCGCTCGGGGGAATGGCAGGGGGGATCCAGCTGGCAGAGCCTCGCCCGCGGCGCGGGGTCGATCGAGGCCGAGTTCCTCAACGGGGAGATCGTGCTGCTCGGCGCGCTCCACGGCGTGCCGACCCCCGTGAACGCGTTGCTGCAGCGGCTCGCCGTCCGTGCCGCCGCGGCGGGGGCGCCGCCGGGCTCGTGGACGATCGAGGATCTGAGCCGGGCGGCGGGCGTCCGACATGGGGAGTGAGCGCGCCGCGGCGCTGGCCGACGACCTCGCCGCGGCGAACGAGGACGCGCTCTCGTTCGCCCGATCGTGCAGCGACGGTGAGTGGACGGTGACGGTGCCCGGGGAGGGGTGGGGCGTCGGCGTCGTGCTCCATCACATTGCGGAGGGCCACGCCGACAGCGCGCGCTGGCTGCGTTCGATGGCGTGCGGCGAGGGCGTGGCGGAGTCGGCGGAGGACATCGACCGCGCCAACGAGGCGCACGCGCTGCGGGCCGGGGCCTGCAGCCCGGCGGAGACGGTCGCGCTGCTCCGGGCCAACGGAGACCTGCTGGAGGCCACCCTGCGCGGCCTCGGTGACGAGGAGCTGGACCGCAGGGCGCCGTTCGGACCTGCAAGCGGGCGGGAGCTGGCGACGGTGGACCTGGCGGCGGTGGCGGCGCGCCACACGCGCGAGCACCTCGCGCACGCGGTCGGGGCGGTGGGTCGGCCCCGCTGAGCCGGCCCGCTCTCTCTATGAAGTCAGTCGCTGTGGACGGCGGCGCGCACCTCGTCGGCCGCCTCGGGTCGCAGCGAGCCCGGGGCGTCGATCTGCAGTTGGTGCACCGTGCCCGTGAACGGCGCGGGCGGCGCGTAGTCGGGCGACACGGGGAAGCCGGTGTCGTGTCCGAGCCGGAGGCCCGCGCCGCCGTGCTGCATGGCGAGCGGCAGGGGGCCCACCACGGCGATCTCGTCCAGCACCGCCGGTCCGACCAGGAGCACCATGCGACCGGGCGCGCCGGCGGCACCCACCTCGTAGAAGACGCCCAGCTCGTGGCGACCGGCGGGGAGGGCGGACGGCGCGGCGAGCTCGAGCACGTCGATGGCGCGGGCGAAGGTGAAGCGGGGGACGCCGGCGACGACATAGAGGGCGTAGCCCCCGAACCAGTCGCCGATCGCGAAGACCACACCCTCGGCGGTCCCCGGTCCGGTCTCGACGTCGGCGGTCATGCGGAAGCCACCCCACAGCAGAGGGAGCGACTCGTCCGCCACGGGGCCGCCGCCGGGCACGTAGGTGCGTGAGGGTCCGGCGGGCCAGGCCGGCGGGATGAAGCCGCCGAAGCGGTCGGCCAGGCCGTCCGAAATCGGCAGGACGTTGTTCCGTCGGGCCTCGTTCGTCCACAACTCGGTCATCTGGCTCAGGCGCTCCGGCTCGCCGCCGGCGCGGTCGGTCGCCTCGGAGAAGTCCGCCGACAGGTCGAAGAGCTCCCAGCGGTCCTCGGCGAAGTTGCGGCTGCCGACGGCGAGCTCCTCCTCGTCGAGGACGCCCGTGGCGATGTGGTCGGTCGTCGCCTTCCAGCCCTCGTGGTAGATGGAGCGCGAGCCCATCATCTCGAAGTACTGCGTGTGGTGGAGCTCCGGCGCCCCGGGGTCCTCGAAGGCCGAGAGCAGGCTGACGCCGTCGACGGGCTGCTGGGCCACGCCGTCCACCTGGTCGGGCACCTCGAGCCCCGCGGCGGCCATGATCGTGGGCATCAGGTCGATGGCGTGCGCGAACTGCGTCCGCACCTGGCCCTCGACGGCGATGCGCCCGGGCCAGTGCACGATCAGCGGCGTGCGGGTCCCGCCCAGCCAGGTGTAGCGCTTCCAGAGCTTGTGCGGGGTGTTGCCGGCCCACGCCCACGCCCACGAGTAGTGGTTGTAGGTGCTGAACCCGCCCCAGTCGTCGTAGTGCTCGAGGTTCTCGGCGACCGATTCGCGCACGTGGGCGGTGAAGCGATGCTCGTTGAAGCTGCCCTCCTTGCCCCCCTCGGCGCTGGCGCCGTTGTCGGAGAAGACCATCACGAGCGTGTTGTCCATCACCCCGAGGCTCTCGAGCGACGACAGCACCCGGCCGATCTGGGCGTCGGTATGGGTGAGGAAGCCGGCGAAGACCTCCTGCTGGCGCGTGTGCATGCGTCGCTCGTCGGCCGACAGGTCGCTCCAGGCCCGCACCCATTCGGGCCGCGGTGTGAGAACGGTCCCCTCCGGTACCATGCCGCTCGCGACCTGGCGGGCGAACAGCTCGTCGCGCCAGGCGTCCCATCCCTTGTCGAACACGCCACGGTAGGGATCGACCCACTCGGGCGCGACGTGGTGCGGCGCGTGCATCGCCCCGAGTGCGAAGTAGAGGAAGAAGGGCTTGCCGGGCGCGCCCTGTTGCTGGTCCTGGACCATGCGGACCGCCTGATCGGCCAGGTCCTCGCTCAGGTGGTACCCGTCTTCGGGGCGTCGGGGCGCGTCGATGTAGTGGTTGTCGCACACGAGGTTCGGCGCCCAGTGGTTGGTGTCACCCTGGAGGAACCCGTAGTGGCGCTCGAATCCGAGACCGAGCGGCCAGCTGTCGAACGGCCCGGCCGCCGAGCGCTGCCAGCGCGGCGTCAGGTGCCACTTGCCGACGGCCAGCGTGGAGTAGCCGGCCTCGCGCAGCAGACGGGGGAGCGCGGCGGCGGTCCTCGGCAGGCGCGCGTGGTAGCCGGGGAAGGCGAGGGGGATGTCGGCCAGGAAGCCCATCCCGACCGCGTGGTGGTTTCGGCCCGTGAAGAACGAGGCCCTGGTCGGAGAGCACAGCGAGGTCACGTGGAACCGGTTGAACGGGGCACCCCCCGCTGCAAGCGAGTCCATGTGCGGCGTCCCGATGTCCGAGCCGAACGCGCCCAGGTGGCCGAAGCCGGTGTCGTCGAGCACGATGACGACGACGTTCGGCGCGCCGGCGGGGGGCTTCGGGTCGTCAGGGAAGCGGGGGGTCGACTCGGCCGCGGTGAAGCCGATCTGCTGGGGTTCGTCCATGGCCCCGAGGGTAGACGGTGGGCCCCGGACGGAACGGGGAGGCGGGGCTAACCTGGCGCCCGATGCTGGGCCATGCTCCCGGACCGCCGCAGCCCTCCTTCCCGGTGGGCCTCGGGCCGCTCATCGGCTACGTGGCCACCCGCGAGCCCCGTCCGCCCGGCGACGGGCCTCCGCAGGAGCCCGCCTGGGCGGAGAGCGACGACGACACGCTCGACCAGTTCGCCGATGTGGGCGAGTGGGAGCCCATGCACCGCCCGTTGATCAAGGTGACCGCGGTCGTCCTGTCGATCTCACTCGTCGTGGCCGGCGTCGGCACCGTGCTGGAATTGCTGCTCTCCGCTCACTGACGGCGCCGCCGCCGCACCTGGAGCCAGACCAGGCCGGCCAGGACGACGAGGCCACCAACGACAGCGGCGACGATCGCGCCGGTGTTCGATCCGCCCGCTGGCCCCGGTGCCGAGGTCGTGGTGGTGGCGGGAGCCGTGGTGGTGGTGGTCCGCGCCGCCGTCGTGGAGGTGGCCGTCGTGGAGGTGGTCGTCGACGCGCCCGCCGACGGTGCCGAGAAGGCCACCACCCGGTCCGCGACGGGGGCCAGGAGGAGCCCGGCACCCACCCCCGGGGTCGGGAAGTGGTTGGCCTCGGCGCCGATGCCGGTGTGCTCCTCGACGGCACCCGTGGTCGGGTCGAGCCCGTAGAGGACGCCGTTCTGGCCGATGGTCCAGATCAGGCCGGCGGCGACGATGGGTGGGCCCCCGCCGACGGACGAGCGCCACAGCAGGTGGAGCCCTGCGGGGGCGGACGAGGCCTGCACGGCGATGGTGCCGCTGACGCAGGGCAGGTAGACCGTCGTGCTCTCCACGGCGACGCCGCCGTCGATGTCGTCACCGCACGCATCGCCCAGGGACGCCTGCTGGCCCCCGACCCCCCCGAGGGAGCCCCCGTTCAACAGGTAGACGATCCGTGACTTGCCGGCCCCCACCACCTGCCCGTCGGCGAGGAGGGCGGGAGCGGTCGACATGTCGAGGTCGTGGGCGTTGTTGGTGGGCCACGAAGACGGGGCGAAGTACTGCAGGAGGGTGAGCGACGGTGAGAGCTCGAGCACCGAGTCGCTGTCGTCGTAGGCATGGCTCGACGAGTACACCGAGCCGTTGCCGGCGCTGACCCAGACGTTGCCCTGCGCGTCGACGACCGGGGCCGCACCGCCCATCCAGATGGCGCCCTGGCTCTCCCCGGATGCCGAGTCCACCGCGAACTCGGCCGGGGTGCCGCCGGCCTCGGGCACCGAGATCACCCAGCCACGGTACGAGGAGCAGTCGCCGTAGTTCCCGCCGTAGCCGAAGACGACCCGGCCGGCGTCGAGCGTCAGGCCGGTGCGCTGCAGGAGCGCGGACGGGGTGGAGCCGGCCGGGTCGACGTCCTGGGTCAACTCGGTCTTGCCGGTCGTCGCGTCCAGCCCGATCAGCTTGTGCGCCGGGCTCCCGCCGACCAGCTCGTCGGCCACGACGAAGACTTCGGAGCGCGTCGTGTCGACCACGGGCGTGCCCGTGATGCCGACGGTCGGGGAGATGTCACCGCAGGGGAGCGAGCCCGAGGGTACCGCCGTGCCGACATGGCTCGACCATTCGACGGCTCCCGTCGCGGCCGACAGGGCGTAGACGGTGTCGTTCTCGGTGGCGACGT
>CAYWDQ010000165.1:0-6700 GCA_964457065.1 uncultured Acidimicrobiaceae bacterium
GATGTTAAGCGGTGACTGGAGTTCAGACGTGTGCTCTTCCGATCTCCGGGCCGAGCGCCTCGACAACGGGGACGTGGCCGTGACCACACCGCCGGCCGGAGAGCTCGTCCCCGCCGGGTCCTACGAGCTCTTCGAGCGCATGCGGGCCTCGGTGGTCGTCCTCGGGCTGCTCCTGGCCCGCTGCGGCTCCGTGCGCATGCCACTGCCCGGCGGGGACGACTTCGGCGACCGCCCGATCGACTTCCACATCAACGGCCTGAGCGCCATGGGCGCCCGGTTCGAGTCCTCCCACGGGGAGATCCGCGGCACTGTCCCGGGTGGACGCCTGGTGGGGACCCGGGTCGTCCTCGAGTACCCCAGCCACACGGCGACCGACAACCTGCTCATGGCGGCGGTGCTGGCCAAGGGCACGACCGTGATAGAGAACGCCGCCAAGGAGCCCGAGGTGGCCGACCTGGCCGCCATGCTGTGCGACATGGGTGCGGTCGTGCGCGGTGCGGGTACCTCGCGCATCGAGGTCGAAGGGGTCGACGAGCTCAGGCCCACGCGCCACAGGGTCGTGCCGGACCGGGTGGTGGCCGCGACGTTCCTGGCGGCCGTCGGTATGGCCGGCGGCGAGGTGACGATCACCGACGCGCGTCCCGAGCACATGGAGATGCTCCTGCGCAAGGTCGCCCAGATGGGCGTCGTGGCCGACATGGGGCCGCACGGGCTGCGGGCCAGCGCCCATGGGCGGCTGGTGTCGGCGGACGTCGCCACGCTCCCGTACCCCGGGGTGGCGACCGACTACAGCCCGTTGCTGGTGGCCATGCTCACGGTGGCCGACGGGGTGGGGATCCTGACCGAGAACCTCTTCTCCGGGCGGTTCCGCTACGTCGCGGAGCTGCGACGGATGGGGGCGGACATACGGACCGAGGGGCACCACGCCATCGTCCGGGGCGTGCCCCGCCTCTCCGGCGCGCCGGTACGCTCCCCCGACATCCGCGCCGGCGTGGCACTCGTCCTGGCCGGTCTCGTCGCCGAGGGCGAGACGGTGGTGAGCGGGGCGCACCACATCGGCCGCGGGTACGAGGACCTGGTGGGTGCGCTGCGCTCCCTGGGGGCCAAGGTGACGTGCCGGTGAGCCGCAGCCCCGCCGCCGATCCGACCGTGCTCCTGGCGCAGGCCCGGGACGGGGACCGGGTCGCCCTGGCGCGGTTGCTGTCCTACATCGAGCGCGGCGGTGAGACGGCCATGGCGGTCGCGCGGCTGGCCTACCGCGCCGAGGTGCCGTTCACCCTCGGCCTGACCGGCGCGCCGGGGGCCGGCAAGTCCACGCTGACCGACCGCCTCATCTCCCTGGCCCGTTCCGGGTGGCCCGAGCCCGACGCCGGGGCCGTGCCCCAGGTGGGTGTCCTGGCCGTCGACCCCACGTCCCCCTTCAGCGGGGGAGCCATCCTGGGCGACAGGGTGCGGATGGGCCAGCACGCGCTCGACCCGACCGTGTTCATCCGGTCCATGGCGACGAGGGGTCACCTCGGTGGCCTGTCCCTGGCCGTACCCGACGCCGTCCGCCTCCTGGGCGCGGCGGGCATCGGCGTGGTCATCGTCGAGACCGTGGGCGTCGGCCAGATGGAGGTCGAGATCGCGTCGGCCGCCGACACCACGGTCGTGGTGGTGACGCCCGGCTGGGGCGACTCCATGCAGGCCAGCAAGGCGGGCCTCCTCGAAGTGGCCGACGTGTTCGTGATCAACAAGGCGGACCGGCCCGGCGCGCGCGAGGCCCGCCGCGATCTCGAGCAGATGCTCGACCTCGCCCGGCCCGGCGCCTGGCGTCCAGAGATCATCGACACCACGGCGACATCGGGAGAAGGACTGGCGGACCTGTGGGGCGCCGTCGTCCGGCACCGCCGCCACCTCCGGAGCACGGGCCAGCTCGCGGCGCGGCGCTCGCACCGCCTGGCCCAGGTGCTCCGGGGCGTGTTGCGAGCACGCACGGAGGCGAAGATCGACGAGCTGGCGGCGGGGGAGGAGTTCACCACCGCCGTCAAGGCGCTGGTGGCCGGCGAGCTGGACCCCTACCAGGCGGCGGACCACCTGCTGGGCCCATGAGCCGCTCCGCCCGGGTTCCGGTACGGTGCGGCGATGGCTGAAGCCTTCGTCACCCTGGAGCGGCGTCCCGACGGCGTGGCGCTGATCCGGCTGGACCGGCCCAAGGCGAACGCGCTCTCCGCCGCGGTGCTCGGCCAGCTGCATTCGGTCGCCACGGAGCTGCACGACGACCCGCCCGGAGCGGTGGTGCTCTGGGGCGGGAGGCGGATCTTCGCGGCCGGAGCCGACATCGTCGAGCTGGACGGCACCGGCGCTGACGCGGTGGGCGCCAACTTCGCCGCCGCGCTCGGCGCGCTGGTCGCGCTGCCGCGGGCCACCATTGCCGCCGTCAACGGCGTCGCCCTCGGCGGTGGGCTGGAGCTCGCGCTCGCCTGCGACTTCCGTGTCTGCGGCGAGAACGCCCGCTTCGGTCTGCCCGAGGTCCTGCTGGGGGTGATCCCGGGGGGAGGCGGCACGCAGCGCCTGCCGCGGCTCATCGGTGTCTCGCGCGCCAAGGAGCTGATCTTCACCGGCCGCCAGGTGGGAGCCGAGGAGGCACTGGCGATCGGACTGGTGAACCGCGTGGTGGCACCCGACTTCGTGCTCCAGACCGCCCTGGGCTGGGCCGCGGAGCTGGCCGGCGGCCCACTGGTGGCCCACGGCCTCGCCAAGGCCGCGGTCGACAGGGGGCTCGACGGCACGCTGGCCGACGGGTTGGCCATTGAGCAGGTGGCGTTCGCGGCGGCGGCACGCACCGAGGACGCCGCCCGTGGGATCGCGTCGTTCGCCGAGAACGGCCCCGGCAAGGCGACCTTCGTCGGGCGCTGACACGGTGAGCTCACCTCCCATTCCGGTCAGCACGGGCGAGGCTGCCTTCGACCCGTCGGTGCGCTGGTTCCAGCACGCCGTCTTCTACGAGGTGCTCATCAGGGGCTTCTTCGACGCCAACGACGACGGCACCGGGGACCTGCGGGGCCTGCGCGAGAAGCTCGACTACATCGAGTGGCTCGGCATCGACTGCATCTGGATGCTGCCGTTCTACCCCTCGCCGTTCCGCGACGGCGGCTACGACATCAGCGACTTCTTCAACGTCCACCCCGACTACGGGAGCATCGGCGACCTGGTCGCGTTCTTGGAGGACGCGCACCGCCGCGGCATCCGGGTCGTGGCGGACCTCGTGATGAACCACACCAGCGACGAGCACCCCTGGTTCATTGAGTCGCGCTCTTCGAGGGACAACGCCAAGGCCGACTGGTACGTCTGGAACGACGACGACCAGAAGTGGCCCGACGCCCGCGTCGTCTTCACCGACGTGGAGCGGTCCAACTGGACCTGGGACGACACCCGCCAGCAGTACTACTGGCACCGCTTCTATCACCACCAACCCGACCTCAACTACGAGAACCCCGAAGTGGCCGACACCATGATCGACCTCGTCAGGTTCTGGCTCGATCTCGGCGTCGACGGCTTCCGGCTCGACGCCGTGCCGTACCTGTACCAGCGCGACGGCACGTCGGGCGAGCACCTTCCCGAGACGCACGCGTTCATCAAGCGCATCCGCAAGCAACTCGAGGCGGACTATCCGGGGCGCATCCTCCTCGCCGAGGCGAACGGCTGGCCGAGCGACGTGGCGGACTACTTCGGCGACGGCGACGAATGCCACCTGTGCTTCCACTTCCCGCTCATGCCGCGCCTGTTCACGGCGGTCCGGCGGGAGCAGCGGTATCCCATCACCGAGATCCTGGCTCAGACACCCGAGATCGACGACGCCTGCCAGTGGGCGATCTTCCTGCGCAACCACGACGAGCTCACGTTGGAACAGGTGAGCGAAGAGGAGCGGGACTACCTCATGGCGGAGTACGCCAAGGACCCGCGGATGAAGCGGCACATGGGCATCGGGCGCCGGCTGGCCCCGTTGTTGGACAACGACCGCCGGACGGCCGAGCTCCTCTATGCCCTGATCCTGTCCCTGCCCGGCAGCCCGGTCATCTACTACGGCGACGAGCTGCTGATGGGTGACAACATCTACCTCGGTGACCGGGACTCCGTGCGCACGCCGATGCAGTGGTCACCCGACCGCAACGGGGGCTTCTCGAAGGCCGACTTCGCCCAGCTGTACCTGCCGCCGCTCATGGACCCCGTGTACGGCTTCAGTGCGCTCAACGTGGAGGCCCAGCTGCGGAACCAGGGGTCGTTCCTCCACTGGTTGCGCCGCATGCTGACCGAGCGGCGTGCGCTGCCCGTGATGGGCGTGGGCGCCATGGAGGTGCTTCCCTGCGCCAATCCCTCGGTGCTGGCCTACATGCGCTCGGGGGAGGTGGCCGACATCCTCACGGGGTCCACCTCGACCGGGCCCTCGGTGAACCCGACGGTCGACGGCGCGCTCGCCTGGGGCCGCTCGACCGTGCTCGCCCGGACGGTCCCGGCCGGGAACGAGAGCGAGGGCGACGACGTGGTGCGCCGGCACCAGGCGGTGCTGTGCGTGCACAACCTGAGCCGCTTCGCCCAGCCGGCCGAGCTCTCGCTGGCCAAGTGGGCCGGTTCGACGCCCTACGAGGTGCTGGGGCGGGTCCCCTTCCCGGTCATCGCCGACGAGCCGTACACGATCACGCTGCCTCCGTACGGGTTCCTGTGGTTCGACCTGGTACCCGAGGAGAGGCCGGTCCGGGAATGACGGGCGAGCACGAGCAGGCACTGCGCACGCTGACCGAGGCGTGGCTGGGGCAACGCCGGGTGACGCCGACGGGCGAGATCGCCGTGCTCCGTTCGGAGGTGCTGCGGGCGGGACGGCCCGGCCTCGTCGACGTCGTCGCCCAGGTCGCCGGGCGAAGGGCCCACTTCGTCGCGGGCCTGCGGGGAGTCACCGACGAGCCGCACTTCCTGTGCGCCGGGGAGGAGGCGACGCTCGGCCTGCTCGACGACGACCACGGCCTGGCCGTCTGCACCGACGCGCTGCGTGACGCACAGCTGGCACCCCTCCTGCTCGCCACGGTCCGCGGGGTCGAGACGCGGCCCGGCCCGGTCGCCGTCCTGCGTGACGACGACGACGCCACCGTGCTCGACTGCGGCGATCGCGGCGACCTCATGGTCTTCCCGTGGCTGGCCCCCGGGGGCCGGCCCGACGTCGACCTCATGGTTGCGCTGGACGAGGCCGGCTTCAACCATGTGGCCGCTCCGCTGGTGCGCTGGGCCTGGGAGGGACAGGACCTCGGCGTCGTCCAGGAACCGCTCGAGGACCGGTCCGGCGGATGGGCCCTGGCCCTGACGTCACTGCGCGACTTCTACGCGTGCGGTGGTGCGCCCGAGGCCGCCGGCGGCGACTTCGGCACCGAGGCGCGTGCGCTGGGCACCATGACGGCCCGCATGCACCTGGCCCTGGACCGCGCCTTCCTGCGCCATCACGAGGCCGTGGTGGAGTGGGTGGAAGAGGCGGAGGCCGCCATCGAGGCGGCGGACGCCTCGCTGCTCGATGCGCCCGGCGTGGCCGACCTCGTGAAGTGGATCCGCGAGTCCGGCGGGCGGCTCCCGGTCATCCGCACCCACGGTGACTTCCACCTCGGGCGAACGGCGAGGACCGACCAGGGATGGGTGGTGTCGGACTGCGCGCCAGGCGGCGTCCTCGCCGGCGCGTCCGCACCGGGACGCCGGACCCCCCTGGCGGACGTGGCGGACCTCCTCTGGTCCATGCACCAGGCCAGCACGGTGGCCGCGGCGGAACGGGATCCCGCAGGCAGGCTCGGGCTCGCCGCGCTCGGACAGGCCTGGGAGGCCCGCAACCGGCGTGCCTTCATGAGCGGCTACCTGAGCACGCCCGGGATCGGGGGCCTGGTCGGGCCCGACCGCGACCTCGTCCGGCGCCTCGTGTCGTTCCTCGAGCTGGCCCGCTCCGTCCGGGAGGCGTAGGCCTCAGACAGCCAGGGCCGAGACCTTGAGGGCCTCGGCGGCCTCCTCGGGTGAGATCACGTTGATCGCCACCCCGGTGCCCAGCTCGAAGCCCGCCGTCGTGGTCGCCTTGGGCCAGATGTGCGCGTGCCAGTGGTACGGCTCGCCGACGCGGTACGGGGCGGAGTGGAAGACGATGTTGTAGGCCACGTCGCCGACGGCATCGGCCAGCTGCTGGAGCGTGCGGCGGATCGCCTCGCCGACAGCGATGAGGTCCTCGGTCGGGCTCCGGTGAAGATGGGGGTTGTGCTCGCGGGGCATGACGAGCATCTCGTAGGGCACGGCACTCCAGAACGGGCAGACCACGACGACGCGGTCGTTGGCGTAGATGACGCGCTCGGTGGAGTCCTCCTCCGCCTCGATGGTCGTGCACAAGAGGCATGATCCGACGAAGCGGGCAAAGCGAGCCTGCTCCTCGGCGAGCTCACGCGGAATGAACGACATGCCGAGCAGCTGACCGTGCGGGTGCTCGAGCGAGGCGCCGGCCTCACGCCCGGAATTGACAATGGCCTGCGTGTAACGGAGGTTCGGCTGCGAGGCGTGCTCCTCCAGGCGGTCACGCAGCGCGGCCATCACCAGCTCCACCTGCTCCTGGCTGAGCATGCCCAAGGTGGCATCGTGCTCGGGCGAGAAGATCAGGATCTCGTGGATGCCGCCCGCGGAGGCCTGGGTGAACACCGGGCCGCGG
>CAYWDQ010000166.1:0-6609 GCA_964457065.1 uncultured Acidimicrobiaceae bacterium
GGTGCGCGTCCTCGCGCACCGCGTTGGAGGTGAGCTGCACGCGGTAGCAACCGAGGGCGCGCGCCCTGTCGACGGCATCGCCGACGAGCGCCCGGCCGATGCCGGTCCCCCGATGGTCAGGGTGCACGTGCACCGACTCGAGCTCGGCGCAGCGCCCACCCCTCGCCTGTAGGTGGCGGAACACGATCAGCTGGCAGACGCCGACGACCTCGTCGTGCAGCACGGCCACGAGGACAGTCCCCGCCGTGGCGTCGACGTCGTGCAGCGCGGCCGCATAGGGCTCGAGATCCCCGGGATCCTCGGTCCGCCGGGGCCCACCGGGCACCGCGCCGAGCACAAGCAGCTCGACGGCGCGACCGAGATCGTCCTCGGTGGCCTCCCGGATCACGAGCCCGTCGGGAGTCGATGGTCGTGCAGTCGGTCCCACGCCGCCATTGTGGCGCCGTCGGTGGCGCTCAGCGACCGCCCTTGCGCTCCCGCAGCGTGATGGCGCGGCGGGGGCAGTCGCGTGCGGCCCGCCGCGCCGTGTCAACGAGCTCGGGTGGGAGCGGCTTGCCGTCGACGACGGGATAGCCCCATTCGTCGAGCGTGATCGCCTCGGGCAGCAGCTCCGCGCAGTACCCGTACGCGTCACAGGCGGCGGGGTCGATGAGGATCCGGATCATCGTCAGGCCGCCCTCTTCGTTTGAGGGAACCGCAGCTGCGAAGGGCGATTGCCGCGCCCGCACGCAGCACCACCGACGTGGTCGGCCAGGTCGGCGGCGAACACTCCGAGCGCGCTACGGACGAGGTTGACCGCACCGTCGGGATGCCGACAGGCACCCCGGCCGTCGACCTCGCGGAGCCGGCGCTCCAACCGCGCCATGAGGCCGGGGTCGACATGGCCACGGGCGAGGCGCGTCATGTCGTCGGCGATTGCGGGCAGACCGTAGACGCAGGGGCCGCACTGCCCGGCGCTCTGGCCCGCCATGTAATGGGCGACGCGCGCCGACTCCACCAGCCCGCAGGCGTCCTGTCCGAGCACGATCACGATGCCCACGCCCGCGGTCGCCCCGATGGCACGCAGCGACAGCGACGCATACGGCGTCGTGAAATGCACCGGATCGACCCACGAACCCCCGTAGCCGCCGACGAGGAGCGCCTGGGGCGCTCCGATCGGGGTGGCTCGGTTGGCGATGTCGATCAGCGGCGTGCCGCGATCGACCTCCACCACGCCCGGGTGCTCGACCGCTCCGGAGATCGTCACGAGCGAGGTGCCGGGATCCTCGACGAGGCCGTGCGCACGGAACGCTTCGGGCCCGGTCCGGGCGATCATGGCGATATGGGCCAACGTCTCGGCGTTGTGCACCAGCGCCCCCTTGCGCCCGATGTGCAACGGCGTGCCCTTGTCGGGTCGGAACGACGGGAGTGACTGACCCGACTCGACCCACCGGACGAGCGCCGACTCCTCGCCCGCGACGAACCGGTCGGGCGGTCGGACCATGACCTCCTGCACCGGAGCGCAGCCGGCTGCGGCGCGCTCGGCCATCGCCAACGAGACTGCGGACGCGACCTGCTCGCGTCCGGCGGGCACGCACACCGTGACCCGCTGGGCGCTGGTCGCCGCCGCCAACAGCTGCGCGCCGTCCAGGACGAGGTGGGGAGACCGGATGAGGAGCAGCTTGTCCTTGTCGCTGGCCGGCTCTCCCTCCATCGCGTTGACGACGATGGTGCCGCCCCTGCCGGCGGCATGCGCCACGGCGAGCTTGATGGCGGAAGGGAACCCGGCCCCGCCGCGACCCGCCAGCCCGGAGGCCTCGAGCACCGAGACGAACGCCTCGTGCCAGCCCCGGGCACTCCCCGAGGGGAGCGGCGCGGGGCCCAACGTGGCGACGTGACCAGCCAGGTCGGTCGGGTGACCGAGCAGCCGGTAGCGACCGGTGGTGGGGACGGCCTCGCTGAGGCTATGCACGGCGCGACCCCGCTCGACTCCGTGCGCTGAGGACGAGATGCTTGGGCGGCACGCCGGTGACCGACGCGTGCGCCGTCCGTGCGGAGGCCTGACGGGAGACCTCGCGGAGCCGCCACGCCAGGGCGGCCGCGACCGAGGCGACGCACACAATGCCGAGCACGATGACCCAACTCTCGCGCGAGTCGGTGCCCATGCCGAACGTATGGGCCAGCGCCACGGGCCAAGAGAGATAGGCGAGCCAGTGGAGCGCGCGCCAGGTGCCGGGCCGCATGCGGGCCCGCAGCAGGCTGGTGACGAACACCGCGATCATCAGGTCGAGGGCGATCGCACCCACACCGACCCAGAACGTCCCGTAGCTCGAGGTGAACGGGATGACGACCGCAGCCCAGCTGATGTTGACGAAGGTGTCGAGCACGCTGGTCACCACGTGGATCCCGAGGAACACGACGGCGATCATGGAGATGCGGCGGTGCATCTCCTGCTGCGCGAACCCGGGCCAGTTGCGGGCGCGGGCGCGGGTGGAGGTCGTGATGCCCAGCACCATGGTCAACGTGAGCAGGATGAGGGCCATGAGGCCACTGGCCCGGGTGGCGTACCAGAGGTCGGTCGAGCTCATGTCGCCGGCTCCAGGGGCCACCCGTTCACCGAGAACACCTTGCCGTCGAAACGGACGAGCCGCACAGACTGGTCGAACCCAGCGAGCCGGCCCAGGGCCTGCTCCCCCCACACGATGGAGGCGGTGGTCACGACGTTGGCCTCGAGGCAGCTGGCGCCGGTCGCGGAGACCAGGACCCAGTACGGGGCCACGCTGTCCCCGGTGCGGGGATCGACGATGTGGTGGACCTGGCGGTCCCCCAGCTGCCACGCCCTCACGGAGGTCGCCGAGCTCGCCAGCCCGCCGTGAGTGATCGCGACCACCTGGTCGACGAGACCGGCCGGCGTCGACGACTCCCGGGCGATCCCCACTGCCCAGCCGCCGGTGGGGGCCGGGCCGGCGACCGCGACGTCACCGCCGAGGCTCACCAGGGTGCCGCCGCCGATCTCGCCGGCGATGCGGGCGGCGGCGCGATCGGCCGCCAGCGCCTTCGCGGTCGAGCCAAGGTCGAGTCGGACACCGCGCGGGACACGGACCGTGCGGGTGCGGGGATTGAGCTGCACGTGCTCGTAGCCTGCCACGGCGCCGAGCGCCTGGGGTGGTGTGGCGGGCCGCGCCTGCACCTCGTCGAGGTCGGCGTCGTAGCCGAGCGCAGCGATCGCGTTGCCGATCGTCGGGTCGACCGCCCCGCCGGTGCGCTCGGCCGCGGCGAGGGCGACGTCGAGCGCCTCGAAGAGCAAATCGCCCACGGCGACGGTCCGCCCGGCGTTGGCGTGCACCATCTGGAGCTCCGAGTCCTCGCGGAAGCGGCTGCAGGCCAGGTCGATTGCCTCGAGCTCGAGGACCAGCGTGCGCTCGGCCGCGTCGGCCGCGGCCGGGTCCTGCACGACGACGGTTGCCGTCGTGCCGATGGCGCGGAAGGAGCGGGCGGCGAGCACCGGTTCCCGGGTGTCGGCCGTGCAGGTCATCTCGACGACCCCCCCGACGTGACGGTGGGCGACGACTGGCTGACCGAGGGGGCCGACGACGAGGTGCCGGTGTTGCCCGTGGTGCCCGTGGTGCCCGTCGACGAGCTTCCGGAGGTCGCGGACGATCCTCCGTTGGTCGTGGCGGCGCCGGAGCCGGACGATGTGCCCTTCGTGGCGCTGCTGCCCGAGCTGGCTGACCCCGGGTGGTCGCGGGACACGACGACGCCGATGACCACGGTGGCCCCGGCGGCCGCGACGACCACGCCACGCGTCAGGTTGCGCAGCCGGGAACGGGCTTTCTCCCTGTTCTCGGGTGTGTTGGGCTGGTCGATGGATGACATGCGGTCGGAGTACCTCTGCTGGGGGGGGACGCCCTCATCCCACCATCGGTGAATCGACACCGTCGCAGTGCCCGCTGTGGGTCTGCTGTGACATTCTGCCCCGACGACACCGCGGGTACTCCGCGGGCCCCGCTACGATCGGCCGCGCCGGACCAAGGACGGACGCGGCAAGGGGAGACGATGTCCCAGGTCAACACGGTGCGAGGGCCGGTCGACGGAGACATCCTGGGCCGGACGCTCATGCACGAGCACATCTTCGTCCTGAGCCCAGAGATCGAGAAGACAGCGGACGAATGGGACGAATCGGCCGAGCGGGCTCGGGCCGTGTCCAAGCTGCGGGAGCTCAAGCAGCACGGCATCGACACCCTCGTCGACCTCACGGTCGTGGGCCTGGGCCGCTACCTCCCTCGCATCGCCGCCATCGCCGCGGAGGTCCCGGAGATACATGTCGTGGTGGCGACCGGCGTCTACACGTACAACGAGGTCCCGATGTACTTCCACTTCAGGGGACCGGGAACCGTCCTCGGCGGACCCGAGCCGATGGTGGACCTCTTCGTCCGGGAGATCGCGGAGGGAATCGGGGACACGGGCGTGCGGGCAGGCATCCTGAAGTGCGCCTCGGACCGCCCCGGCATCACGCCGGGGGTGGAACGCGTCCTGCGCGCCGTGGCGCAGGCCCACCGGGCGACCGGAGTGCCGATCACGACCCACACGCCGACTCCCCCGGAGCCGTGGGGACTCGAACAGCAACGGATCTTCAGGGAGGAAGGGGTCGACCTCGCCCGCGTGGTCATCGGCCACAGCGGAGGGACCGTCAACACCGACTACCACCTGAGCCTGATCGACAACGGGTCGTATCTCGGCTTCGACCATTTCGGCCTGCCCGGCATCACGCTCGAGGAGCGGGTCGACGCCGTCGGGCGGCTCTGCGAACGGGGCTACGCCGGGAGGATCGTCCTCTCCCATGACGCCATGTGCTTCGTGGACTGGTTCCCTCGCTCCGTGATGGACGCGTCGCAGAACTGGCGGTGGACCTACATCTCCGACGTGGTACTCCCCGCCATGCGCGAACGCGGCATCAGCGACACCGACATCGCGACGATGCTCGTCGACAACCCGCGCACGATCCTCGAGGGCGGCGCCCCCTACTGATGACCCCGTTGATCCGTCGGGCATGACGCTGCTGCAGCCGGAGCTGCTGGCCGGGCTGTCCCGTGCGTTCCCCGACGGCGTGGCGTGGAGGAACCTCGCCGACGGCTCCACGCTGACCCTCGCTACGTGGCACCGGCGTTCCAACGGCCTGGCGCGGGGGCTGAGGGAGCGCGGGCTCGACCGCGGCGACCGGGTGGGCCTCGTCATCGGCAACGACGAGCCGCTCGAATGGCTGGTGTCGTACATGGCCATCCACAAGGCCGGGGCAGTCGCCGTGCCACTCCTGGCCCGGCTGGGTGCCGGCGAGCAGGCGCGCATTCTGCGCCATGCGGGAGCCTCGGCGGTACTGTGCAGCCAGGTGTGCGACGAGCTCGTCGCAGCGGTGCCGACGGTCGTCGGCACCGCGGGCGGCGGGTGGTCTGACCTCGTCTCCCCCGACGACCGCGACCTGGATCAGGCGCCCGCGCCCGACGACGTCGCCGACATCATGTACACCTCGGGGACCACCGGAGAGCCAAAGGGCGTCATCGTGCACCACGGCGGGCTCTCGACGATCGACAGGGTGCCGGCGGCGTGGCTCGGGCTGGGGTTCCTCTCCTCCTCCCCCTTCGCGACGACAAGCGGTTCGCTGCTGGTGTGCGGGCCCATGCGCGGCGGGCTCAGCGGGTCGTTCCTCCCCCGCTTCGACCCGGAGGGTTGGATCGACGCAGTCGAGCGCGATCACCCCGTGGCGGCGTTCCTGGTGCCCGCCATGGTCGAGCTGCTCGTCGGAGTCCCCCGATTCGAGGCGGCCGACCTCTCGAGCCTCGCCGTCGTCAACATCGGCAGCGCACCCATCGCCTCGGCCACGCTGCGCCGCTTCGGCGCCGGCCTGCCCGGCACGGAGATCCTGTGCGGGTACGGGATGACCGAATTCGGCGCCGTGACGGCCGTGCCACCGGGCGACCGGGGGCGACACCTCGGGTCCGTTGGACTGCCGCTACCCGGAGTGGAGGTGCGGATCTTCGACCCCCAGGGCACGGCTCTCCCTCCGGGCCAGGTCGGGCAGGTGGCGATCGGAGGGACTCGACGCCCCCGGGAGTATCTCGGAGACCCCGACGCCACCGAGCGGACCTGGGTGTCCGGTTGGCTGCTGAGCGGGGACCTGGGCCACCTCGATGCCGACGGCCACCTCTGGATCTCGGGACGGGAGAAGGAGCTCATCATCCGGGGCGGCCACAACGTGGTGCCCGGTGAGGTGGAGGCCGCCCTCTTCGAGCACCCGGCGGTGGCGGAGGCGGCCGTGGCCGGCGTGGAGCACCCGGTCCTCGGCGAGGACGTTGCGGCCTGGGTGGTCCTACGGGCGCCCGTCTCCACCGACGCGCTGCGCTCCTTCCTCCTGGCCCGGCTGGCCGACTACAAGGTTCCCCGCCGCATTACCGTGGTCGGCGCCCTCCCGCGCAACGAGAGCGGCAAGGTCCTCAAGTCCCATCTCGTACCCGGCGACGAACCGAGGAGCCCAACGTGACGGCGAGCTTCACCACCTTGACGGTCGAGGAGATCGGACGCGTGCGCCGCCTCACTCTCAACCGGCCCGATCACCACAACCCGTTGACGCCACGC
>CAYWDQ010000167.1:0-6588 GCA_964457065.1 uncultured Acidimicrobiaceae bacterium
GTCCAGGCCGGCCTTGGCGGAGCCGTAGATGTAGTTGGAGCGTCGCACCCGGTAGCCGGCCACGGAGGACAGCACGACGATACGACCGTGGCCCTGCCCCTTGAGGTGTGCCGCCACCGCCGAGAGGGCCGCAGCCGGCCAGGTGAAGTTGACGGTGATCATCTGTGCGGTCCGGTCGGGGTCGACCTCGTCCGTCTCCTGGAACCCGAGCTCTCCGACGGCCACGATGACCAGGTCCACCGCCTCGGCGGCGGCCTCGAAGCACTGCATTACCGTCTTGTCGACGTTCTCGGTCGTTGTTGCGTCGAGCGGCACGGCCGCCACGCGAGCCACGGAGCGGCGGAGCCCGACGGCTGCGTCCTCGAGTGTGACGGGGTCACGCCCGGCGAGGACGACGGATCGACAGCGGTCGGCGGCGAGCAGCGTGACGACCTGCCGGGCGATCTCGGAGGTGCCACCGAGAACCACGACAGACTGTGGGTGACCGAATGCGTCGTTCATCCGGGCATCCCCAGGCGACGCGAGAGGTCCGAGCCCAGGAGGCCCTCGGGATCGACCCGGTGTCGGACCGCAGCCATGTCCGCCAGCCCGGGGTACATCACCGGCAGCAGGTCCGGCCGCAAGCGCGCGTCCTTGGCCAGGTAGACGCGGCCCCCTGCATGTGAGACGGCCTCGTCGAGGCCGTCGAGCAGCGCGGGCAGGCCGGGCGGCCCCAGCGGGAAATCGAGGGCCAGGGTCCATCCCTCCTGGCTGAACGAGAGCGGCCCGGGTGTCCCCGGGCCGAAGCGCTTCAGCACGGCCAGAAAGGAGGGCACTCCCGATGACGCAATCGCGCCGACGGCTTCCCCCACGACATCGCCCCGCCCGGGTGGGACGGCGAACTGGTACTGCACGAAGCCTGCGGGGCCGTAGAGCAGGTTCCAGTCACCCACGCCGTCGAGCGGATGGAAGAAGCCGGCGAGCGGGCGCAGGGACCCGACTGAGTTTGGCGAGGACCGGAACCAGGCCTCGTTCAGCGCGCGGACGGACATTCGGTTGACCAGTCGACGTGGCGCCGTCCGCGGGACGCGCATCCTCGGTTCGCCCGGGATCTCGCGACTGCGACCCCGCAACCGGTCTGGGATCGCTCCGGACGGAGCGTGGTCCCCTCGCGTGAGGACGGACCGCTGCGAGCCGTCACGGTGGCCGACGCAGTCGAGCCAGGCGACGCTGTAGCGATAATGCCCGTCCGTCGCCTCCATCGTCGACATCAGGTCGTCGAGGTGCGTGAACCGTTGGCTGTCGACCAGCATCCATGACGTCTCGGTCGGGATCAGCCGGAGCGTGGCGCTGATCACGACTCCGGTCAGCCCCATTCCGCCGGCGGTCGCCCAGAACAGTTCCCCGTCGGCGTCCGGGGACACCGTGACGATCCCGGTGGGCGTGACGAGGGTCATCTCCGCCACGTGCCTGGCGAAGCTGCCGTCGCGATGATGGTTCTTGCCGTGGACGTCGGCCGCGATGGCTCCACCGACCGAGACATAGCGGGTCCCCGGCGTCACCGCCACGAACCATCCCAATGGGATGATGCGCCGCATCAGGTCATGCAGGCTGACTCCTCCGCCGACCGCGATCGTTCCCGATGCCTCGTCGAGCTCCCCGATGTCGGCGAATCCCGAGGTGTCGACGGTGAGCCCCCCGCTGCACTGTGCGGCGTCTCCGTAGCTCCTCCCCAGACCTCGGGCAATGACGCCGCCGGGCTGTGTGCGGAAGGCGAGGGCGACGGATGCGGCGTCCACCGGGCGGCTGACCAGGCTCGTGGTGGGCATCGTGCGACCCCAGCCGGAGAGTTGCCGCGGCGAGGCCTCGACCGTGACGGTCATGCGTAGAGACCCAAGCCCATGAAGGCGAGCCAGAGGAGTCCGTAGCCCTGCAGGACGTGGTCGTGCAGGGCGAGCTGCTCCGGCTCGCCGCCCTGCCCGGCGTCGAGGACGCGGAAGATGTGCAGGACGGCGAGGACGAGGGGAATCACGGTCAGCTCGATCCACACGACATGGTGGCCCGCGTGGGCGAGCAGGCCGGTTCGCTCGAACGCCCAGAGGCAGTACGCCGCAACGGTCACCGTGGCCGCCATGGTGAGGGTCGACCTGAGGAACGACTCGGTGTACAGGTCGAGGACGTGCCGGTGCTCCCCCCGGACGCGGCCCAGTCGTGCACGCTCTGCGCTGCGCTTCCCCGTGACGATGAACAGGGCCGCGAACGAGGTGAACACGAGGAACCAATTGGAGAGCTGCACGTGGGCGACGACACCACCGGCGACGGCTCGCAGGACGAAACAGGCGGCGACCACGGCCAGCTCCATGACCGGTTCTCGCTTGAGGCGGAGGCTGTAGGCCATGCTCAACCCCGCGTAGGCACCGACGACGACGCCGAATCCCCAGGGGCCGATGAACAGCGCGGCTGCGATCGCCGTCGCGATGAGACCAGCGCCGGCTCCGAGCGCCAGGTTGGGACCCAACGCGCCGCTCGCGACCGGCCTGCGCCGCTTGACCGGATGGTGTTGATCGGACCCGGCGTCCACGACGTCGTTGACGAGGTAGGTGCCCGAGGCGACGACGCAGAACACCACGAAGGCGCCGATGACACGGACGGTCGTGTGCCAGTCGCCCAGGACGCCTGCGGCGGCGGGTGCCATGAACACGAGCAGGTTCTTGGTCCACTGCCTCGGGCGCATCCCCTGCACGATCGGGCCCGCGGTCGAGCGGAGGCCGGCCGGCGGGAGCTGGCGCAACCCTGCAGGGCTCGCGGGTGGATTCCCCCCACCGGGCACGCGCTCGACCGACGTCACGGGGCCGCCGCCGACATGGTGATGAAGTCTCGTGCCCACCACGGCTGGAAGTACCGGCCGGGGGTCCCCGTCATCCCTGGCAGGAGCTCGGTCCCGTTGGCGGGTGCGGCCGGTCCACCCGGAGTGGATGGCGCGTAGGTGCTGTAGTTCACCCAATCGGTGTTGATGTCGAGCTCCATCGCCCGCACCGCGCCGGCTCGAACGAGGATGGTCGCCAGGTCGGCGATGTCGAGCCCCGGACCGCCGACGTAGACGAGTGCACCGTTGGCGGTCACGCCGAGGCCCGAGCGCCACACGTAGAGGCCACCGCCGAGGGTCGCGCCCCATTGTGTTGGATCCGGACTGTAGGCCGCTGGTACGACCTGCCCGTTGTCGACCAACAGGTCGAGGTTCTGGCGCACCGACACGACGTTCGGGCCCATGGTGGCGTCACGCCCCCACTGGGCCACCGTGGCGGAACCGTTCTTGTAGACGACGAACGAGGCCGCACCGGTGCGCAGCGGAATGATCGTCTTGTTGTCCGTGTAGTACCCGCCGTTGGCGTCGGACATCAGGAAGCCTGCGTTGAAGGCGGAGACCAGTGTCGTCGCGTCGGTGGGTGAGATCGGGGCGGTGTGGGAGTAAGGGCCGCCGCCGGGAATCTGGCTGCCTGAGTAGAGCGTGGCCCTGAGGAGCTCCGTGTCCATCCAGGCCACGCCTACGACGTAGCTCGTGTGGATCGCGCTCGGACGCAGCATCGTCCCGTAAATGGCCGGCAGCCCGTCCACCAACCGACCAGCGGGTGACCACTGGCCCTCACCGGCGACGGGCGGGCTGGCGATCGGCGTGATCGGAGCCGGAGCCGGAAGGTGTGGCACCGTGACGGCCGCCGGGGCGGTCACCACCTTGGATGCGTGGATGGTGCCGGGGGCGAGGGCGCCGCCCACCTTCGGCGGGTGATGCGAGTACCACTCGTTCTCGGCCCACACGACGATGGATGCCCCGCCGTGCTCGCGGAACCATTCTGCGGCCCGAGCTCCGACCGAGGACCCGAGAGCCGGGTTGGTCAGCGCGCCTCCGAGTGAGATGGCGAGCCAGAGCAGGAGCGCGCCGAGCGTCGCGGCCGCGACGGCCATGATGCGGCGCCGCCTGCGGTGGATGCGTGCCTTCGACCAGCGGGGCTTGCCAGATGGCCCGGGCGGTTCCACGGGGGCCTCGCTCTCGCGTTCGTCCACGGTTGGGCTCAGCATCGACGCTCCACGAGGTGCAGCGCCTGCGTCGGGCACGCCCGGACGGCGCGCTCGGCGTGATCGATGAGGGCGGGTGCGATGGTGTCCCCGTCGACGATCGGATATCCCCACCGATCGAGCTCGATCCGCTCGGGGAGCATCTCGGCGCAGACACCTCGACCGTCGCATGCGATCGGGTCGACCACCAGCTCCAGACTCCATCGGCTCATGCCTTGCTCACCAGCCTTCTGCTCGCCGTCGCGTCGGCAATGGGGAGCACTCTCGCTACATGCGTCTTGGCGCACGACCCTCGCCGTTGGTGCGCTGACACCTCGTCCGAGAAGACGTGCAGTCCGGTTCGCACGAAACGGGCCACACCGTCGGGGTGACGGCAGGCGCCGCGACGCTCGATCAGGTTGCAGACCTCGAGCATTCGATCGGGTGAAGGCCCGCTTGCACGGCCGTAGGCGAGACGCTCAATGGCGTCGGCCAGGTCCGCCAGTCCATGGACGCACGGTCCGCACTGTCCGGCGCCCTGTCGCTCCATGTAGCGGACGACATCGGCCATCTCTGCCAAGGGGCATACTTCGGGCGGGAGGAGCGCCACCACGCCTGCACCGAGTGCCGCACCGGCTCGCCGTGTCGCCTTCTCGCACACCTCGAGGTCCTCGAAGGTCGCCGGTGTGACCCATCCGCCTCCGTAGCCACCGAGGAGGATCCCCTGTGAGCGCGCCACGTCCTCGGGCCGGAGGCCCGTGGCCTTCCGGAGCGAGGACCCCAGCACCGCCTCCACGATCATCGGTCCGTCGGGGCCGTGAACGGTCAACAGCATGGTGCCGGGGTCGTCGGGCGTGCCGACCTGGCGGAACCATTTCGCCCCGAAACGGGCGATGAGGGCGACATGGGCGAGTGTCTCGACGTTCTGGACGAGGGTCGGCCGGCCCCCGACGCCGCGCTCGCGGATGGACGTCAGACCGACGAAGCCGGGGATCGCGCCCCGGCGCCCGCCGAGGGCGTTGACGAGGGCGGACTCCTGCCCGGAGATGAACGTGTCGGCACACTGGGCGATCTCGACGGCGATCGGATCGAGACGGTGGGCGCGGCGCTCGGCGAGGGCGGCCTCCACGACCGGGATGCGTCCTGCGGGCACGTACACGATCGCCTGCTGCGCCCGTAGCGCGCTGCCGGCGAGCATGAGCCCGTCGAGCACCAGGTGAGGGGCATGGGCGAGCAGCAGTGCATCCTTCTTGCTCGCCGGCTCGCCCTCCGCGCCGTTGGCGACGACGACGGGGCGGCGGCGACCGCCGGCTGCGACGGCCCTCCACTTGGTCGACACCGGAAACCAGGCCCCGCCGTGGCCGGCGAGACCGCTGGCCTCGAGCTCGTCGATGAGATGACTCGGCGGTCGCAACTCGCCCCAGCGCTCCAGGTGGGTCCTGAGCCCCGGGTCCGGTGCACCGCCGGCGATGCCTCGGAGGAGCCGCCTTCCCGCCTGCGGAGCCGTCTTGGCGTCGTCGGACAGTGTGAGGCTCATTGCAGCGGACTTCCTGAGACCTGCCCGTTCAACGTGCCGGCGGCAGGGTCGAGCGAGAGATTCATCGTCAGGCTCATTGAGCCGCTCGGACCCTGCACCACCGCGCCGATGCTCGACCCGTCGAGGGCGGTCACCTGCCCGTTCAGCGCGCCGAACGACACCGCACTGCGGCGCATGGCGACACCTCCGTTCTCCGAGGGGCCGATGATCCGGACCGTGAGCGGCGCCGTCGAATCGGCCAGCTGCATGGTCAGGGTCACCTCGGAATCGCCGTTGGCGTCGGGCGGCGATGTGGCGACCGTCCCCGAAGCCGAGGTGTCGAACGGGGTCGCCGGGATCCCTTGCGTCGGGGGAGGCGACGTTGACGCGGTCGACGAGGTCGAGACGCCGGAGTACGAGGTGGTTGCCGCGCCGGAGAGTTGCGCGAGCAGTGCCGAGGACGTCCCGGCCCGCCGCGACCAGCCCGGTCGCAGCGGCCCAGCCAGAGCGAAGGCCGCGATCACCAGGAGCACGGCCGCCCCGGCGGCCGCCCCGCCGAGTCGCCAGCCCACGGAGCGTGCCCGACCCGCCGCCAGGCGCCAGGCCACCGCCGCGCCGACCGAACCGGTGCAGAGGACGAACACCAGCATCGCCCCGGGGAGGCGGGCGTCGGAGCCGGAGCCGAGTCCGTGGACCACGGCGATCGGCCAACAGGCGTAGGCCAGCCAGTGGACGCCCCGCCAGGCGGCGACCCCGATCCGGCGGCGGAGCCCGCTCGTGATCGCGACGGCGAGCAGCATGTCGAACGCCAACGCCCCGAGGCCCACCCAGATCGGCCGGTAGGGGGAACGGAAGGGGATCACCGCGTCGGCCAGGCCGATGGGAACGTAGCCGTCGCCGATGGTGGTGACGATGTGGACGCCGATCAAGGCGATGCAGAACAGCGAGAGGTTCCGGTGCACCGACTGTGAGAGGAAGCGGGGCCAGCGGTCGGTGGTCCATCCCACCGACGCAACCGTTCCGAGGACCACCGTCGCCGA
>CAYWDQ010000168.1:0-3392 GCA_964457065.1 uncultured Acidimicrobiaceae bacterium
GCGAGCAACTACTACCGGCTGTGCGAGTTCTACCTGCGCGTTGACTCGTCGAATGACCCCGAAGTCCGCGAAGTGGGCCGGCTCTCCGTCGACAGCTTCGCCCTCGCCGCGCAACTGATGAACCCCGCGCCTCAGCCGGTGCGATTTCCCTACGAGGACACCACGCTGCCCGGGTGGTGGATCCCGGCAGATCTGGGAGCGGCTCATCCGACCGGCGGCGACCGCGACGGTCCCCGGCCGACGCTCTTGTTCCACGGGGGCTTCGACAGCACCGAGGAGGAGCTGTATTTCAGCGGCGGCGCGGCTGCTGCCCGACGCGGATACCACGTGCTCGCCTTTGCCGGCCCCGGACAAGGCAGCGCCCTTCGTGACCAGAAGCTGCTCTTTCGCCCGGATTGGGAAGCCGTGGTCACCCCTGCCGTCGACTGGCTCCTCGCGCGCCCGGACGTGGACCCCGATGAGATCGCGCTCATGGGGATGAGCTTCGGCGGCCTACTCGCGCCTCGTGCTGCTGCTACCGAGCATCGTCTGGCCGCCCTCATCGCGTACGACGGCCTCTATTCGTTCGCCGACGCCTGGTACCGCCTCGTCGGGCCCGAGGTCATGAAGCTCGTTGGCGACGGCCTCGCTTCAAGCGACAGGAAGGCAAACGCCCTCATCGAGGAGATCATGAGCTCCAGGACCCAGACTTTCGGCCCGGCCCTCCCGTGGGGTTTGTGGGTCCTCGGAGCAGACAGCATGGCCGCCGTCCTGCGCGCCGTCGCCCCTTACACCCTCGAAGGCTACGCACCTCTGATCACCTGTCCCACGCTCGTCCTCGACGGAGAGAATGACCCCGGGCACGCGGCCCAACTCTACGAGGCTCTCCGCTGCCAGAAGACCTACCACCTCTTCCCCGCGGCAGAAGGGGGCGGTGAGCACTGCCAAGAAGGGGTGATGTCCAGGCTGCACCAAGTGGTCTTCGACTGGCTCGACACCGTCCTCGCAGCGCCGAATTCGGCATTGTCCATGTCGTGATTGAAGTCATGCCCCTTTGGTTCCTCCGCGCGAGGTTTGACCGCGGATATCGGCGGCGCTGAAGACGTGATCGCCGATGAGTGCGAATACGTGATGATGCCGAGGACGGGGATCTCAAGAGGAAGGCCGGCTGTCCAGAAGATGGTGGGGCGGCGTGCAGGAGCGTTTGATCGAACCCGCTCGCCGAAGATCGGCTTCGATGCTGCTACCTCAGAATGGGGTGTCTTCGAGTTCGTCAATGAAGGCACCGTCGCCAGCGGGATCGTCGACTTCGCTGCGAACTCTGATTCACAGTCTTCTGCAGAGCCAAGCACCCTCATCGGACACTCACACAAAGTCGCCCCATACGGCTTCGGTGCCTCCCGCGGAAGCGGAGCGACGCCGTGACGACGGTTCTGGGTACCACATCAGCGCCCCTCGCGGCGTCCGCGACTCGAAGGTGGTTCGCGCTCGGTGCCCTTGCGCTGGCCGTGCTGGCGGTCGGTGTGGACGGCACCGTCCTCAGTGTGGCCCTGCCCACGCTGTCCAAGGCGCTGCATGCGTCGGAGTCCGACCTGCAGTGGTTCTCGTCGGGGTACTTCCTCGTCCTGGCCGCGGCGATGCTCCCGGCCGGTTTTCTGGGCGACCGTTACGGCCGCAAGAAGGTCCTCCTCGTCTCCTTGGTCCTCTTCGGGGTGGGTTCCGCTGGATGTGCCTATTCGAAGTCGGTCGGCGAGTTCATGGCGGCCCGGGTGCTCGTTGGTCTCGCCGGCGCCGGGCTGATCGTCATGGCGTTCTCTGTCCTTGCGGTGCTGTTCAGCAAGGCGGAGCGGCCCAAGGCGGTGGGGATCGCGTCGGCGGCCACCTTCGTGGCCTTCCCGATCGGCCCCATCCTGGGCGGTTGGCTGTTGACGAGCTACTGGTGGGGCTGGGTGTTCTTGATCAATGTGCCCGTCGTCGTGGTGGCCCTGGTCGCCGTCGTCGCCCTGGTGCCCGAATCCCGGGCCGCGGAGCGACCGGGCTTTGACCTCGTCGGGGTGGCGGCCTCGGCCGCCGGGCTGGTGATCTTGACCTACGGGCTGATCGAGGCCGGCCAGGACGGCTGGGGCAATGTCGACGCCCTGGCCATGATGGTCGGCGGCGTGGCGCTGCTGGTCGGCTTCTTCGCCTGGGAGCGCCGGCTGACCCGCCGGATCGGCAGCCAACCGCTGATCGATCTGTCGCTCTTCTCCTCCGCCTCGTTCACCTGGGGGGTGATCCTCTCCATGTTCCCGATCGTCGCCATGCTCGGCGTCTTGTTCACCATGCCGCAGTACTTCCAGGGTGTGCTCGGGACGAGTGCCATGGGATCAGGGCTGAGGCTGCTGCCCCTGGTGGCCGGACTCGTGGTGGGAGCCGTTCCCGCGGCCAGGGTCGTGCACCTGGTGGGCGCGAAGGTGGCCGTCACCGCCGGCTTCGTCCTGCTCGCAGTCGGGCTCTTCCTCGGATCCACGATGACCGTCGGTTCGAGCGGCCTCTTCGTCGCGGGGTGGATGGCCCTGGCCGGGCTCGGGGTCGGAATCGCCATGGCCACCACCATGTCCGCCGCGTTGGTCGAGCTGTCGGAGGAGAAGAGCGGTGTCGGCTCGGGGGTCATGCAGGCGGTCAACAAGACCGGGGCGCCGCTCGGCATCGCCATCCTCGGCAGCGTCCTCAGCGCCGGCTACCTGGCCCGACTCGACCTGGTGGGATTACCGGCGGCCGCCGTGGCGGCTGTCCACCAAAGCGTCTTCGGCGGCGTTGCCGTGGCCCAGAAGCTCCATTCACCCGCGTTGCTCACCGAGGTGCAGCGCGCCTTCGTGCACGGGATGGACATGGCGCTTCTGGTCTCGGCCGGCGTCGCCCTGGCTGGGGTCGTCCTCACCCTTGTCTTCCTGCCTCAGAGGAATGCCGCGAAGAAGCCACTGGCGCAGGGAACGGACACCGCGGGTCAAGAAGTCATCGATCAGCTGGTGGCCATCGGCCAGGTCGGGTGAGACTCTTGGCCGCGACGGTTGTGACGTTACCGTGCGCGGGCACCGGGCCCTTCCAAGAGCAGCGAAATGGCGGGAGTCTGGGCCCGCGAGGGGCAACATCCCGATGATGTCGCGCGGGACCCCCACTGTTGCTTCGAGTGAAGGCGCCATCAGTGATCAGATGCTGGGCGAACTGTCCAACCTCGAGCGGGCGGACCTCCTGAAGCGCCTTCAAGAGCTCACCGCGTCGGAGTTCGCTCTCAGTCGGCACCTGCTCACCGCCAGACGATGGTTCATCGGACTTCTGGCTGTGTGCTGTGTCGCGTTGATCCCGTGGACGATTGGGCTTGGCTTCTCATTGCCCCGCACCTACGTCGCCGCCAATTGGCAAGTCTTGTGGAC
>CAYWDQ010000168.1:3492-6561 GCA_964457065.1 uncultured Acidimicrobiaceae bacterium
CATTCGGGCCCTCCGGATGGCGGGACGAGCGGCGCGTGGACTGGGACAGAGCGCGTCGGTCTCACCGCTGTGGCGCACACCTCTGATCACAGCTTCGACCACTCCGGTCCATGCGTCTGCCGACCGTGACGCCGCGCGCGCCAGGGGCTCTGAACCAGTTCCGATATCGACAGGCGTTGGCCGCGCACGGTAACGACCCTCTGGACTCTGCCCCTTGCTCGGGCTCACCCTGCCCGCAGTCGGCCCGATACGGGCACCCTGGCCAACGTTGCGTGTAGGTATTGGGATGCTGAGGTGGCCGGGCAGACGACGGAACGCCGATGTTCTGTCCGCCAGCAGCTGGTCGGTGACCTGTCGGGTCACGCCCACCAGGTCACCGTGCCGGGCCGTCTCCTCATCCTCGGTCGTCGGCAGACGTTTGGGGACCTTCGGCGCTAGTCGGAAGCCTAACGCCGGCGTACGATCACTCTGGGTGATTGGGGGTGTCAGATGCAGCGACTCAGTGGTGCGGACGCCAGTTTCGTCTACGGGGAAACGCCGAATTGGCACATGCACTTGGGCACACTGGCTGTACTCGACCCTTCGACCGCCCCAGGCGGCTTCGATGTGAATCAATTGCGCGCGCTGGTCGAGGCCAGAGCGGGCCTACTTGGCCCGTTCTTGCGCCGCTTAGTTGAGGTTCCCTTTGGCCTCGACCGCCCCGCTTGGGTGGACGCCCTGCACCTCGACCTCGACCGCCAGATCCGCCCCGTCGGCGTCCCAGCGCCGGGCGGCCCCCGCGAGCTCGGTGCGTTGGTCGGCGATCTGTTGGCTTACAAGCTCGAACGGGGTCGCCCCCTGTGGGAGATCTGGTTCATCGAGGGCCTCGAGGATGGCCGAGTGGCTCTGCTCACGAAGATGCACCACTGCCTGGCGGACGGAGTCCGGGGCGCCCGCTTGTACGAGGTGTTCTACGACCTCGACCCCGACGCCCCCCTGGAGCGGCCCGATACACCCGTGCTTCAGGGCGAGCGGATCCCTGCTGGGTGGGAGATGACACTGCGGGCGGTGCCCAGGCTGACGAGCACCCCGCTGCGGGCCGCCCGTACTTCTGTCCACCTCAGTCGCTCGGCTCTGAGGATGCTACGGCTTCGCGCCTCCCAGGAATGGCTGGCGGTCACGTTGCCCTTCCAGGCGCCGCGTACGTCGCTCAACCGGTCCATCACCGCACATCGCGGGTTCGCCTATTGCTCAGTACCTCTCTCCGGCGTGAAGGCGATCAAGAACGCCTTCTCGGTGACGGTGAACGACGTGGTGCTCGGCATCTGCACCGGCGCGCTACGCCATTATCTAGCCGATCGCGGCGAGCTACCCGGCAAGCCGCTCGTCGCCCAGATACCTGTCGCGGTGCATATCAACGACGAGGGCGATGCATCCGGGGGCGCATGGGGAAACGCCACCGCCGTGATGGGCGCCGCCCTGCCCACGCAACTCGATGATCCGGTCGAGCGGCTTCGGGCGATCCATGCCTCGACTCATAGCGCAAAGGTGATGCAGCACGCGCTCGGCGATGACCTCATCCTCGACCTGGCCGATATCGCTCCACCCGGACTCCTCGCCGCTGGAGTCCGTGCTTACAGCCGGCTCCGTCTCGCCGACCATCACCCGCCGATCTTCAACCTGATCGTCTCTAACGTCCAAGGCCCGCCGCTCCCGCTGTACATCGGTGGCGCGCGGCTAGAGGCTAACTACCCGATAGGCCCGTTGCTCGATGGCGGCGGGTTGAACGTCACCGTGCTCAGCTATCTCGACCACATCGACTTCGGCTTCGTCGTATGCCCCGAGATCGTGGAAGACCCTTGGAAGCTTTCAGACGCGACGTCAGCGGCATTCACAGAGCTCGAGAAGGCGGCGGGTTGACAAGCCCACAGGGCTGATATTCGAGGATATGTCCATGAGAGGCAATTTGATGATCGTGCCGGTCATCTACATCCGTCGCAGCGTATGGCTGCGGGGGCACCGTCGGGGACTGCTGCGAACATTGGCAACACTGACGGTATGGGTGCGTACGGCTCATTCATCGCTGGCCTCGGGTCGATTTCACCGCGATTGGGCCACATCGCCATGGCGCGCTCGGCTTGTGCGGTGATGGTCAAGCAGGGATTGACGCCGATGTTGGCGGTCACCGCTGACGCATCGACCACGTGCAGACCCGAATACCCATAGAGGCGGTGGTAGGGATCGATCACACCGGTCTCGGGACTGTCACCAATGGTGCAGCCACCCAGGAAGTGAGCGGTCATCGGGACATCGATGACCTCGCCGATGCCGCCAAAGGGATGGCCGCCGATGTTCTTCGCCAGTCGGCGCATGGTCTCGTTCGCTTCGGGGATCCAGGTCGGGTTCGGCAGGCCGTGGCCCTGGCGGGACGTCAGTCGGTAACCTCCGAACCGGCGCGGTTTCGAACTGACGGTCAGAGAATTGTCGTTGGTCTGCATGACGAGGCCGATGATGGCGAGCTCCGACCAGTGATTGAGGCCGAACACCAGAGATGCCAGGTGGCCGGGGTGCCGTAAGACCTGACCGATCCATCGGAGCCATCGGGGGACGCGTCCTCCGCCGTCGGTCATGACCGTCGCGAGGAGGCCCATGGCGTTGGAGCCCTTGCCGTAGCGAACCGGTTCGATGTGGGTCCGCTCGTTGGGGTGGATCGACGACGTGATCGCCACACCTATGGTGAAGTCGGGCTTGTCTTTGTTCCATGGACTGGTCATGGCGCCGCAAAGGGCCTCAGAGTTGGTCCGGGTGAGGACGCCGAGCCGGTCAGAGATCCTCGGTAGGACCCCGTCGCCCCTGAGGCGGTGCAGGAGCTGCTGAGTGCCCCAGGTCCCGGCGGCGAAAACGACCTGCTCGGCGGTAATGGTTGCTCGGGTGCGTCGGGCCATCCACGAGCCAGTGCTCTTGGTGCTGACGTCGTAGCCACCCTCTGGGCGCGGGCGCACCTCCTCGACAGTGGTGAGGGGGAGGATCTCAGCGCCGGCTTGCTCGGCGAGGTACAGGTAGTTCTTCACGAGGGTGTTCTTGGCGTTG
>CAYWDQ010000169.1:0-6460 GCA_964457065.1 uncultured Acidimicrobiaceae bacterium
ACAGTCCCAGGTCGAACTGGAGGAACTGCGTCGAGAGGAACAGCGCGCCCATCAATCCGAACACGCCGAGGCACTCGGCCGCGAGTGCCGTGGAGAACCTGCGCTCACGAAAGAACTCGAGCTCGAGCATCGGGTGGGTGCTGCGGGACTCCCAGGCGACGAAGCCGCCGAGGGCGACCAGGCTGGCCGCGCCGGCCCCCACCACGATCCCCGAGGTCCAACCCTGCGCCGGACCCTCGATGATCGCCCAGAGCAGCAGTCCGAGGCCGGCGATCGACAACATCGCCCCGACCGGGTCGGGCCGTTGCACGTTCGGGTTCTTCGAGTCCGGGACCAGGAACGCGGCGCCCACCAGGCCGATCAGGACGATCGGGACGTTCACCAGGAAGATCGACCCCCACCAGAACCTCGAGAGCAACAGGCCGCCGGCGATCGGGCCGATGGCGATCCCCAGCCCGATGGTCCCGGCCCACGCGCCGATGGCGCGTGCCCGCTCGCCCGGATCACGGAAGACGTCGTTGATGATCGACAGCGACGCCGGGATGGTGAGGGCCGCACCGGCTCCCATCACGACGCGACAGGCGATCAGGAGGTGGACGGAGCCCGAGAAGGCCGCCCCGACCGATCCCACCGCGAAGACGCCGAGACCGATGAGGAAGAACCGTTTGCGACCGAACCGATCGGCCAGGCTGCCTCCGACGAACAGCAGACCGGCGAAGACCATGGCGTAGGAGTCGACGATCCACTGCAGCTCGCTGGTCGTGGCGTGCAGATCCCGGACGAGCGTCGGAAGGGCGACATTGAGGATCGTGTTGTCGACGTTGATGATGAGCGCCGCGAGGCACACCACGACCAGGGCGGTCCAGCGGCGCCAATCCTCGAGGCCCTCGGGCGCGACTGCCGGTCGGGTGAGCTGGCTCACCGGACCAGTCCAACCGAGGCCCCGCGGGCGGACCAGGGCCGAAGGTCCCACCGGCCCACGGCCGTGACGGTCCGGCTCAGCCCTCCAGCAGTCGCAGCGCCAGCCGGCGCCCCCGACCCTGTCGCATCGCCAGCGCCACCCAGAGCTGGAACAGCGCGTCGATGATCGCCTCCTGGTCCTCCCCGACGTAGATCGGGCGGAGGCCCACGTCCGCCACGACGGTCTCGACCGTCTCCCGGTCCCCGGCCGGAGCGGAGAAGAACATGTCGGCCCGCTCGCCGTCGAACACCGGGTCCGCCATGTTCTCGCCCCCCAGGGTGTTGAACGCCCGGGCGTAGCGGACCGTCGGCGGGAGGGCGGCCCGCGCGTTGGCGACCGGGACGCCCATCTGGTTGGTGGCGTCGATCACCAGCTTCCCCGCCAACGCGTCACCGTGGGCGGCGGTCAACTCGGCCACGGCCGCGCCGGGCAAGGCGAGGATGACGACGTCGGGGTCGGCCAGCGCCTCGCCGATCGGCACCACGGTCGCGCCCGCACCGGAGGCGACCTCGTCTTCAGGGTGCCGCGAGCCGTAGACGACGTGGTGCCCGGCATCAGCGAGCGAGTGCCCGAGCGTGGAACCGATGAAGCCCGTACCGATGATCGAGACCCTCACCGACATCCCCTCTGTGCGCGCGCCCGGCACCGGAGGCCGGCCTGCCGGCCAGCCAACCCCAGAAACCCCGGACCGTCAAGGACCCGGCGGAGATGGGGCCCGCGGTGGAGAGCCGTCGCACGCCGTGTTAACTGGAGGGGTGACCTGCTCCGACGTGTCCCGAGCAGGAAGGCCGGCGACGCTCGAAGGACTCGAGGCCGCCGTCCGGGCCGCATGGTCCCTCGACACCTGCGACCCGAGCGACGCCGCAGAGTGGACGCCGGCCAACCCCGCCCGGGGTCAGTGCGCCGTGACGGCCCTTGTCGTGCACGACCTGTTCGGCGGTCAGCTGCTCGAGGCCGAGGTGCACCGTGCCGACGGCTCGCCCCAGGGATATCACTACTGGAACCGGCTGGCCGGCCTCGACGTCGACCTCACCTTCGACCAGTTCACCGACGGTGAGGTGGTGGGGGAGCCGCACCTGATCGAGCGGCTGGCGTCGGCCCCGTGGCTGGCCCACGACCAGTACCTCGTCTTTCGGGACCGCGTCCGTGCCGCACTTCGCCTGCCCGCCGCTCCGCCGGGCTGAGCGAGCCGGCCGGAGCGGCGTTAGGCGGACTCGACCGCCACGCGATCGAAGTAGAGGTCGGGATGACGTTCGTCCTCGAGCAACCCCGAGATCCCCTCGCGGGCGTACGCGATGTGCAGGTCGATCCGGTGGACCAGGAGCTCGGCCCGGCTCGACGAGCCCGGCGCGGCCCGGCTCGCCTCCGCCACCACGGTGCCGGTCGGCGCGACGATCCGGCTGGCACCCAGCAGCGTCGACGTCGAGTGCGAGCCGGCCTGGTTGGCCTGGACCCACCATTGGCTGTTGGTGAGGGCCAGGGCGGGGTAGAGGAGGTCCCAGGCGTTGGCGCCTTCCACCTCGTAGGCGGCAGGGGCGAGGATCAGGCGCGCCCCGCGCAGGGCAAGGGTGCGTGCCACTTCGGGGAAATCGCCGTCGAAGCACACCACGAGCCCGACGCGGCCGAGGGCGGGGTCGTCGAACGTCGTCAGCCGGTCGCCAGGGCTGAACACGCTGGGCTCGAGCGTCGGCGGGAACAGGTGCGCCTTGCGGTGCCGGGCCGCCAGCTCACCGCGTGGGTTGAACACCAGGGCCGTGTCGTAGAGCAGGCCGTCGTCGCCCAGCTCGGGCACGCTCCCCGCCGCCAGCCACATCTCACGATGGCGGGCGGCCTCGCCGAGCCGCTTCGAGCGCGGGCCCCCGAGCGGCTCGGCATCGGCCCTGGCGTCGCGTCCGAGGGTCTCGGGGTCGTAGCCGCACGACCACAGCTCCGGGAGGACCAGCAGCTCGACGCCGCGCGACGCCGCCTCGTCCATCATTCCGATCGCCACGCTCATGTTCTGCCGTGGCTCGCCAGGTGCGGACAGCCACTGGGCCACACCAACCAGAAGGTCTCGCTTCACGTACCTGATCGTCCCCGCTTCGTAACGGCAGTGTGACGCTCACCCTACGGGGGCAACGTTCGCGGCCGGTTTCCCGTACGTGAATGCACTGTTACAAGCGCGCCGCCCGGATCAGGCGCCGTTGCGCCGGGCCAGCAGCGTGACCAGGTCGTAGAGGACGTGCGCGGCGGCCACTGCGGTGATCTCGGCGTGGTCGTAGGCGGGGGACACCTCCACCACGTCGCCGCCGACGACGGCGGCCGCCCCGAGGCCGCGCACAAGGGACAGGAGCTCCCGGCTGGTCAGGCCGCCCGCCTCGGGCGTGCCCGTGCCGGGGGCGTGCGCCGGATCGAGCACGTCGATGTCCACCGACACGTAGACCGGCGCGTCCCCGACCCGCTCCAGCACCTGGTGCACCACCGCGGCGACACCCCGGGCGTCCACGTCGTCCGTCGTGATCTGGGCGAAGCCCATGCCGCTGTCGTCGGACAGGTCCGCGTCCGAGTACAGGGGGCCCCGCAGCCCGACGTGGACGCTGCGGTCGCGCCGGAGCAGGCCCTCTTCCCAGGCCCTCCGGAACGGTGTCCCGTGGGTGAAGCGCTGGCCGAAGTAGGTGTCCCACGTGTCGAGGTGTGCGTCGAAGTGCACCAGGGCGAGCGGTCCGTGCCGCGCCGCGGTGGCCCGGAGAAGGGGCAGGGCGATGGTGTGGTCGCCGCCGATGGCCAGGAGCCGCCCGCCGCCCGTCAGGAGCGCGTCCGCTCCGGCCTCAATCTGGGTGACGGCTTCCTCTGCGCTGAACGGCGTGCACGCGATGTC
This sequence comes from uncultured Acidimicrobiaceae bacterium, assembly GCA_964457065.1. GTDB lineage: Bacteria > Actinomycetota > Acidimicrobiia > Acidimicrobiales > RAAP-2 > Bog-473. The sequence goes on from CAYWDQ010000169.1 coordinate 3,819, forward strand.
GCCGGCATCGACCACCTGGGCCAGCTCGAAGGGGAGCGTGTCGAGTGCGGGGTGGTAGGGGCGCAGGAGGCGCGAGCCCTGGCGCACCGCGGCGGGGCCGAAGCGTGCCCCGGGGCGGTAGCTGGTGCCCCCGTCGAAGGGGACGCCCACCACCGCGATGTCCCACCGTGGCACCTCGCCCGCGGTGGGCAACCGGGCGAACGTGGACAGGCCGGCGAAACGGGGGACCGCGGTGGCGTCGGCCGGTCCGACGGGCTCCTCGCCCCGGGGCATCAGTCGTCGATGGCCTGGTAGACGAGCGCGCGCAGCTGGGCCCGGAACGGGTACGCGACGGACGGGAAGAGCTGCGTCATGAAGACGACGAAGAGATCCTCGTCCGGGTCGATCCAGAAGGCCGTGCTGGCGGCGCCGCCCCAGTAGAACTCGCCGCGGGAACCGGCCATCGCCGTGGCCGCGGGGCCCAGGCCCACAGCGAAGCCCAGGCCGAAGCCGACGCCCTCGAAGCCGGCCTCGCCGAACCCCCCCATGGCCAGGTCCTGCAGGGTCGCCCCGCCGGGGAGGTGGTTGACCGTCATCAGCTCCAGGGTCTTGCGTCCGAGGACACGCCGGCCCTCGAGCTGGCCCCCGTTGGCCAACATCTGGCAGAAGGCGACGTAGTCCCTTGTCGTGGAGACCAGGCCGCCGGCGCCGGAGAGGTAGGAGTGCCGTTGCATGATCCCGTTGGCGAAGGGCCCCTCCATCAGGCGCGGCGGGGCCGCCGGGAGGTACTGGTAGCAGGCGGCCAGCCGGGGCAGCGACGCCTCGGGGACGAAGAAGCCGGTGTCGACCATGCCGAGGGGTTCGAAGAGCTCCTGGTCGAGGTACTCGTCGAACGGCTTCCCCGACAGGATCTCGACCAGCCGGCCGACGATGTCGGTGGAGAGGCCGTAATTCCAGTGCGTACCCGGGTGGAACTTGAGCGGGTGCTCGGCCAGGAGCGCGGTGACGCTCTCGAGGGTCTGGCCGGCACCCAGGGACGCCCGGGCCTTGGCGAACGCGTCGTCGATCGGGTTGCCCGGGAAGAGGGCGCCCGGAAGCCCGGTGGTGTGCATGAGGACGTCGCGCATGTTCATCGGGCGCTTCGGCTTCACCAGGCTGACGGAGCCGTCGTCCCGCACCTCGCCGACCTGGAGGGTCCGCCAGGCGGGGATGTAGCGGTGGACCGGGTCGAGCAGCTGGAACATGCCGCGTTCGTACAGCTGCATCAGGGCGACCGAGGCAATGGGCTTGGTCATGGAGTAGATGCGGAAGATGGCGTCGTCGGCCATCGCGAGCTGCCGCTCCCGGTCCATCAGCCCGAGCGAGCGCTGATAGGCCGTGTGGCCACCGCGCACGACCGTGATCTGACAGCCGGCGATCTTCCCCGTGTCGACGTAATTGGCGGCGAAGTGCTCGGTGATGCGCTCCAGGCGGTCCGCACGCATCCCCGCCGCGTCGGGTTCGATCTTCACGCCCACCCCCTCAAGCCCGCCGCGCCTTCTTCTGCTTCTGGTCCCGCAGGTAGGCCGCCGTGCCCTCCAGGAACGCGCCGACGTCCTTCTCCTTGTTGGCGGTGACGCCGTGGAACCACTCGGGCACGTAGACCTGGGCGGCGCCCGCTTCGAGCCCGGCCAGGATGGCGTCGACGGCCACCGACACCGGTTCGGCCGGCACCGGCAGGTCGGGCACGTCGTTGTCGGGCAGGGTGAACAGCTCGGTGTCGATGACGCCGGGGTAGACCACCATGACCTTGATGCCGTCCTCCCACAGGTCCACGGCCATCGCCTCGGAGAACGCGGTCAGTGCCGCCTTCGAGGCGTCGTAGGCGGACTCGCCGGGGGCGCTCAGCTTGGCCGCGATCGACGAGATGTTCACGATGGTGCCCGCGCCGCGGGCCAGCATCTGGGGCAGCAGGTCCATGGTCAGGCGCATGGGTGACAGGTAGTTGACGTGCATGACCGCGGTGATGGTGTCGATGTCGAGCTCTTTCACATGGCGCCGCTTGGGGATGCCGGCGTTGTTGACCAGGAGGTCGACGCCGCCGAAGGCATCCATGACGTCGACGGCCAACTTGTCGACCTCGTCGGGGTCGGCCAGGTTGACCACCCACATCCGGCTGTCGGGGGAGTGCTTCATGCAGCGCTCCACCACCTCGGCCAGCCGTTCGGCCCGGCGGGCGCAGATGGCCACCACGGCGCCCCGCTCGGCCAGGGCCTCGGCCAGCCCCGCCCCGATGCCCGACGAGCCGCCCGTCACCAGCGTCCGGCACCCCTTCAGGTCCAAGGCCATCGTCCACCCCACTTTCCGTCCGCGACCGTGCTTACCTTAGGCACAGGTGGCTCCCGGCGGGTATTGACATTCTGTTGACGTAGGCCCCCGCCGCGTTGACATCGGGTTCACGAACGCACCGGCACGATGTCCCCCATGGCAGATTTTCTCGCTGTGCTTGGCTTCGTGGGGTTCGTCGCCGTGTTCATGGGCCTCATCTGGTGCTTGGAGCGGGTATGACCTGGGTCCAGGGACTCCTCCTCGGCATTTCCATCGTGATGTTCATCTACCTGGGCATCGCGATGTTCAAGCCTGAGTGGTTCTGACATGGGCTTCTTCTGGACCATCGTCCTCCT
>CAYWDQ010000170.1:0-6369 GCA_964457065.1 uncultured Acidimicrobiaceae bacterium
GGAAGAACGTGCAGTTGAAGAAGATGAAGAACGTCCAGAAGTGCCACTTGCTGAGCCTGCGGTTCATCGTCTTCCCGGTGATCTTCGGGAACCAGAAGTAGAACCCCCCGAACAGCGCAAAGATCAGGCCGCCCATGATCGTGTAGTGGAAGTGTGCCAGCACGAAGAAGCTGCCGTGAACGGTCACGTTGACCGGGACGTCGGAGAGGAACACGCCGGTCACCCCGCCGATCAGGAAGTTGAACAGCATCCCGAGACAGAAGAGCATCGGGGTGTCGAACCGGATCTTCGCCTTCCAGAGGGTGCCCAGCGTGACGAGGAAGAGGAAGCCCGTCGGGATGGAGATGAGCTCGGTCGTGAGCATGAAGAGCGGTCGCATGTCCGGATTGATGCCGCTCTGGAAGAGGTGGTGCTGCCACACGAAGAAGGACAGGAGCGCCACGCCCAGCATGCCCGCCGCCGCCACCTTGTAGGCGAAGAGAGGCTTGCGCGTGAAGACCGGCATGATCTCCATGACGATCCCGAAGCCCGGCAGGGCCATGATGTACACCTCGGGATGGCCGAAGAACCAGAAGAGGTTCTGCCACAAGAAGTTGCTGCCGCCGTGCTCGTTGACGAAGAACGCGGTCTCGGCGGTGCGGTCGAAGATCCCCATCAGTCCCGCCACCACCAGCGTGGGCGTGGCCAGCGTGAGCAGCGCGGTGGTCGCCAGGATCGCCCAAGCGAAGATCGGCAACCGGCTCCAGGTCATGCCGGGAGCCCGATAGTTGATGATGGTGCAGGCCAGGTTGAAGCCGGCCAGGATCATCCCGATCCCGATGACCGCGAATCCGACGAGATAGGAGTCCATGCCGCCCCCCGCCTGCGTCTGCAGGGGGGCGTAGCCCGTCCAGCCGGTCGGGAAGCCACCGAAGAACAGGGCGCTGAGGATGACCAGGTAGCCGGCCATGAAGATCCAGAAGGAGAAGGCCTCGACTCTGGGGTACGCCATCCGCCGCGAGCCGATCATCAGGGGGATCAACCAGTTCCCCAGCGGTCCGACGACGGCCGAGGAGGCCATCATCATCATGATCGTGCCGTGCTCGCCGACGATGGCGATGTAGGTGCCGGGCCCGAAGACGTGGCTGGTCGGGCTGAGCAGCTCCGTGCGGATGAGCATGGCGAGGAGCCCACCGGTGAACAGGAAGAGGAGGACGCCGACGGCGTACTGCATGCCGACCACCTTGTGGTCGTCGGTCATCCGGAAGTAACGCGCCCACGTCGGCTCGGGCGGGTGCGGCGACAGCTCGTACCCCAGGATCTTTGCGAGCGGGTAGTTGAGCGCCCCGATGCCGGCCATGAACCCGGCTACTCCGAGCGACAGCCCGAGCACGATGGCGACATCGTTCTGGCCTGTGTCCTGCACCTGGGTGTACCCGCTGGCGATCACGTTCCCCAGCCAGTGGCCGATGAGATAGCCGACCACACCGCCCACAAGGGCCCAGAGGGCGTTCGGGCGGAGCCAATCTGATCGTCGCCAGGTCTGAGGCTTTGACGGTGGGTTTCCGACCTCCTCTCCTTCTTCCCCGGGGTACTCGAAGTCACCCACCTGTGTCGTGTCAATGGCCATGGCTGGTTTCCCTCGTCTTGGCAAGTGAGTGGACCTGCAGGCGCCGTGCGGTGTCTCTCACGTCACCCGCCGCCCTTCGGTTGTGGGGCGCCGTACTGCTCGACGTTGGAATACGGGTCGACGTTGTCGGGGTAGTAGCCGCCGTCGGCACCGTTGGCGTCGGGGGTGTAGGTGAGCGCGAAGGGAGGCAGGAGCTTGGTGTTCCGGCGCAACCTGATTTCGGTGGCCTTCGCCCAGGTCTCGAACTGCTGCGGGGTCACCACGGCGCCGTTGTTGTACATCGCCCCGTGCCAGATTCCGCACAGCTCGGCGCAGCGGACGATGAAGGAGCCGAGCTCCTGCGTCGTGGCGTAGGCCACGTTGTTGTAGTCCGGGTTGGCGTCGGCCTTGACCCCGAGCTGGTACGCCCAGAAGCTGTGGATCACGTCGAGCGACGTGACGTTGAATTGGATCGTGGTGTCGTTCGGGACCACCAACTGGTTGGTCTCGAACCCGCCGAACGTCGGGTAGCGATAGGTGAACTTCCACTGCTGCCCGATGACCTGAATCGGCAGCACGGTCTTGGACGTCGGGGTCCAGATCGGGCTCGAGCCCTCTCCGCCTCCTGCGCCACCGGGCTGGACCAGTTCGTAGGTGCCGAAGCCGGCGAGGAACAGCACGACGACCGTCGTGACGAGGATCCAGCCGACCTGGATGCCGAGGTGACCCCGGGCCGCCTCTCCGCCGACCGGGTCGGGGCCGCCGCGTGACGCCCGCCACATGATGAAGGCGTAGATCAGGTAGATCCAGACCGCAAGGAGCACGGGCAGCGCTATGACGAACAGCACGTTGAAGTCGAACTGCGCCCCCTGCGCCACGTCGGTCATCGTGCCCGGAGGGATGTGCGGCCCCGCCAGGAAGTAGAACAGCGGGTCCAGGATCGCAGAGAGCACGACCCAGATCGCGATCAGGCGCCACCAGTGGTGGGTTTCGCCCTGCTCTCCTGATTGGTCGGGTCCGGTGGCGGGCCCAGCCGCTCCCGGGTCGGTCACGCCGCTACCTGCATGAAGCCGCCCATGTAGCCGAGCGTGGCCATCGGCCCCCCGTTGCCGTACAGGAAGCCCAGGCCGCACGGAACGAAGCACTGCCAGCGGTAGCTGCCGGGCCCCGGGCTGGTGAAGGAGAACTTGATCACCTGGTGCGGCGAGCTCGTGGTGCACGGTGCCGCCCCGCAGAGGTTGGCGTTGCCGTTGTTGCCGTACAGCGGGATGCTGATGCCGAGGGACGGCATGGAGAAGGTGTGGGCGACACCGTTGCCGGCGTTGGAGTTGATCACCCGGAAGGGTCTGCCGTTGAGCGTCGCGACGTTCCCGTAGGTGCCGGTGACCTGGCCGAGCTGCTGGTTGCGCAGCGGGCTGCCCGAGTCGTAGTTGATGATGGTGACGTTGATGCGGACGTGCGCGGGCACCTGGAAGGTCGTCGTGTGGACCCACTGACCCTGCGGGTCCTCGACGAGGTACGACACCCAGGTGGGGTGGCTGCCCGATCCGTAGGTCCCGACCGACTGCAGGGTGACGTCGACGGGCGCGCCGGACGAGCTGGATGTGAAGTCGACGGTGGGCGGTTGGCCCAGGAGGTTCACGATGAGCACGACGGCCGCCACCGCCGCCACGGCGAAGAGAATGACCGTCACGGTCACCTTCCACGCCAAACTCATACACACCCCCGTCCCCCCGGAATTCCGGGGCTTGCAACGCTGCTTCTCAGCCCGAGACGGGAACTGGGTCCCCCCGGAAGGGGGCCTGAGTCCTCGATGAGGGTGACACTAGGTTTCGAGTCCGCGGTCGTCAACTATTTCCGTGCCGCGACCGCCTCACAGACGCAACGGCGGCTGCCGCGGCGAGGCACGGAGTGTCCGAATCCGGCGAGGCCCGTTAGTTCTGCGACGCCTGCTCGGCGGCCGGAGCCCGGAAGGCCTCGAGTGTGGGACCCGGGTCCCGGTGGAACAGCCTGTCCACCCCGAGGGAGAAGCCGCCCTCACTGTCGAGGGCGCGCCGGATGGTGACCGCCAGGGCGGGGACGGCCCAGAAATCGCCGCAGATCCACAGGATGGCCGCCCCGATCTGCTGATCGGCGTAGGGCGAGAGGCTGACCCCTGGTACGTGGGCGTAGACCGAGTACCAGCTGGTCGCCGAGAAGAGCGAGAGCGACATCGCCAGCACGAACATGACGACGTTGGTCGAGATGATCGCCCCCACCTGCCAGAGCGGGCTGGCCTTCATGCGGAAGGGGTAGGACGGGATGATCTGCAGCCAGAAGAGGACCCCGGTCACGAAGAAGCTGGCGTGCATCAGCCAGATGTGGATCAGCTGGTTCTCCTCGGCGGTGTCGAAGAGGGCCGGGAAGTGCCAGAGCACCATCACGAGGTTGAACGAGACGAGGGCGGTCCAGGGGTTGACGACGACGCGCCCCACTGCCCGCAGGGCCGGCGAGAAGGGTCCGAGGAGCACCCACCGCACCAGTCGCCGCCGCAGCCCCACCGGCAGCCCGTGCAGGAGCGGCAGCCACGGTGCGCCGGCCACGATGAGGATCGGGGCGAAGAAGGCGATCAGGATGTGCTCGATCATGTGGACGAAGAAGTAGTCGTCGGCCCAGTAGTCGATGGGTGACATGACGGCGATGAGGAGCAGCGCGAGCCCTCCGTAGAAGAAGAGCGAGCGCAGCCGACGGGACCGGGTCCGCTCGGGAAGGGAGCGGCGGCGCAGGTTGGCCAGACCCGTCTCGTGGAGCAGCACGATGAGGGCCACGACGATGGCGAAGGGGTCGAAGCTCCAGTTGTCGACCAGATAGCTCACGGGGCCCGTCCGTCTGTCGCAGGGGTGCTGAGGGCCACGGTAGCCGGGCGGGGGTCAGCCCGACGAGCCGTAGGCGATGGGGATCTGGCTCGTCTGTACCCGCCCCCACGCCGTGCCGGAGGGTGAGAGCGCGTAGACGCCGAGTGACCCGCCGTGGACGGTAAAGGCGTCGATCGCCTCGGCATCGAGCGTCACCGGGGTGGCGGGCAGGGCGAGCGCCGAGGTGCCGGACGGGGGTCGGGGCAGGGGCGACCACAGGCGGACGCCCGGTGCGATGTCGAACGCGATGGGGCTCCCCGTCGGGGACCGCTGCAGCACCGCCAACGCCCCGGCGGCGCCGACCGAGGTGGACAGGACCGGATGCCCGGAGCTCACGGCCAGTGGCGCCGACGCCGTCCACGGCGCGTTGCCCGTGCGCCACAGGGCCACCAGTGCGCTGTGGCCCCCTCGGGTGGCCGCGACGAGCGCAGTCGTGGTCGACCCGGTGATCTCCAACCTGAGCACGGTGGTCGCGGCGCCCCGGAGGGAGCCGCCGAGCGTCCACCCGACCGGCTGCCACGAGCCGGTGGTCCGGGTGAAGACCCCGACCTGGCCGCCCCGCCGGCAACCCGTGGCGATCAGTGGGGCGCCGGTGGGCAGGATCGCTGCGGCATCGAGAGCCGTGACCCCGCAGCGGGGTGCCACGCGAGCCAGTGCTGCAGGCGACACGAGCGGAGACCATGAGGAGAGGCTCCCGGACGCGGACAGCGCTCGGCCACTGCCGGTCAGAGCGATCGCCCCACCGGGCGCCCCGGTCCCGTAGGCGAGCGCGTCGGGAAGCGAGGCCAGGCCCGTAGGCAGGAATGCGGGATTCCAGGAGGTGCCGCCGTCACCGCTCTGGGCGAGCGGGGAGAAGTGGAGGAGGTCACTGGGCAGTACTCCCACCAGTGCGGCGCCGTCCGAGGCGCTCTCGACGAGACCCCCGTTGTCGGCGACTCCCGGTGGCGTCGCCAGGGTCCAGTGCGACGATCCCGGTACGGCGTGGAAGAGCTCCCAAAAGGTGTTGCTCTTCTGGGAGAGGTCGCCCATCGGGAAGATGGCCCACGAGTCGCTCGACGTCGAGACGGAGCTCACCGCCGGCGTGCTCGCGGCCGCGGCTGCGCCAGCGGTCGCGGCCGATATCCATCCGCACACCAGGAGGCCCACGGCGAGGGCGGGAGCCAGGACCCGCGGCTTTGACGGTGAGCGTCGGCGGTCCCGCGACCTCACGAATTGAGGGTCTGGTCGATCCGGCTCAGGAGCAGGGAGGAGAACGACGACGCAAACGTCTGGGTCGGACCGGGGTCGTCGATGAGAGCGTCCCGCTCGCGACCGTGCGAGTCGATCACGAAGGCCAGGTCGCTGTGGGCGACCATGGCCCCGGCGCCGATTGTGTCCACCTCGATCCCGTAGGAGCTCCAGACGCGTTCGAGCTCGGGCAGCGAGCCGGTCAGGTAGTACCAGTTGGGCAGGTCCTCGAGGGATTCCTGCCGGTCGAACGCGTTCGTGAACGATGCCGACCGGTAGATCGGGTTGGCGACGATCGCCACGAAGTCGACGTCGCCCGCCTGGTCGCCGAGCCGCTGGTCAGTCTGGCGGAATTCCTGGGCGATCAGCGGGCAATCCGATGTGCACACCGGGTCGAGGAAGGTCAGCGCCACCGTGTGGCCCCGGAGGCTGGCGAGGCTGACCGGGTCGCCGTGTTGGTCGGTCAGCGCGAAGTGCGGAGCGGGGAGGTCCAGCGAATTGGGGCTGCCGTCGAGGGCCTCGGTCAGGATCGGATCGGCGTTCTGATTGACGGCCGCCACGGCCATGGGCGCGGTGCCGACGAGGACGATCGCGAGCGCGCCGACGGCGGCGACGGTGCGCGTCACGTACGAGAGCGAAGCGAGCTCCCACCAGTTGGCC
>CAYWDQ010000171.1:0-6326 GCA_964457065.1 uncultured Acidimicrobiaceae bacterium
CCGTCACCGCGCGCCGGCTGGTCGAGCATCTGGGCGATGACGTGCTTGGCCGTGAGGTAGGTGCCCGTCAGGTTCACCTCGATCACCCGCGCCCACTCCTCGGCCGGCAGCATGTGCACGGGGCCGCCGCCGGCCACGCCGGCCGCGTTGACCAGTCCGTGCACCGCGCCGTCGCCGAAGTCGACGGCGGAGCGCACCAGCGCAGCCACCGACGACTCGTCCGTCACGTCGACGTGGGTGAAGGCCCAGCGGCCCGACTCGTCCTTGCCCTCCGCGACGTCGTCGGGCGGCACGGCGAGGTCGGCTCCCATCACGAGCGCACCCTCGTCGAGAAGACGGGCGGCCGTGGCACGGCCGATGCCCGACGCCGCGCCGGTGACGATGTAGGTCCGACCGCCGAGTCCACGCATGGCACCTCCAGAGCTTGGTTGCGCCCGGCCGACCCGGGCTGATATGAGCAGTGCACTGTTCTAGCCCGGGACGGACCCGGGGCCACGGGGGAGCCCAGACCATGAAGTTCGCGCTGTTCTACGAGATTCCCGTCCCGCGGCCCTGGGGGGAGGACAGCGAGCTGGTCGCCTACCAGCACACCCTGGAGCAGGCGATCGCCGGCGACCGCTTCGGTTGGCACGCCTTCTGGACCGTGGAGCACCACTTCCTGCAGGAGTACTCGCACTGCTCGAACCCGGAAGTCCTGTACGGCGCCATCGCGGCCCGGACCGAGCGGATCCGCCTCGGCTACGGCGTGCGCCTCATGCCCAAGCCGTACAACCATCCGGTGCGCACCGCGGAGTCGGTGGCGGTGCTCGACCTGATCTCGGGCGGCCGGGTCGACCTCGGGACCGGGCGCTCGGCCACCCGGGCCGAGCTCGAGGGCTTCGGCATCGACCCCGGCGAGAGCCGCCGGATGTGGCAGGAGGCCATCGAGCACGTCGTCGGCTGCTGGACGAACGAGGAGTACGAGTTCTCCGGCGAGTTCTGGCAGATGCCCCGGCGCCGCGTGCAGCCCAAGCCGTGGCAGAAGCCCCACCCGCCGTTGTGGGGCGCCACCACCAGCGACGAGGGGCACGCCCAGGTCGGCGACCTCGGCCTCGGCCTCTGCTCGTTCGCCGTCGGGCTGCCGCCGTCGGAGGTCAAGCGCAAGATCGACATCTACCGGGCGGCCGTCGCCGGCTGCAGCGCCCCCATCGGCGCCTTCGTACACGACCAGGCGGCCACCTTCACCATGGCGATCTGCGCCCCGGACCGTGACGCCGCGATCGCCGAGGCCCGCGAGTCGTTCGAGTGGTACCCCAAGACCGGCGCCCGCCAGATCGCCACGCTCACGGACTGGATGGCCGAGCGCAACGAGGACCTCGGTTCCTATTCGTACGCGGCGGACATGAAGAAGACCGACGACGAGGGCACTCTCGACCTGCTCAACCTCGAGTACCTCATGGACGCCAACGCCTGCGTGCTGGGGACGCCCGAGGAGTGCGTGGAGGCGTGTCGTCAATACGAGGCCGCCGGGGTCGACCTGCTGCTCTGCCTGGTCAACCCGTACAAGGTCTCCCACGAGTCGGTCATGCAGACGATCGAGCTGATGGGCACCGAGGTGATCCCGCACTTCGCCGCCTGACCTCCGTTTGGCAGGCTGGGGGGATGGCGCGGCACTCGGGTCGGCTGGGGGCGGCCGTCGTGGCACTGGCGGTCTTGCTTCTCGTGGTCGCACCGGTCGTGGCGGCAGGCAGGACGGGGGCGCCGAAGCTGGCCCAAGCCGGTCACGCCACGTTCTGGGACTGCCCGGCGAAGACGACCGACCTGCTCGTCGCGGTCAACACCCTGACCCTCCACCCGGGCGCCTTCCTCGACGTCTCATTCACCGTGCGCAACGGCGGGACCGCGCCGTGCAACTACACCGCCCCCTACGCCGGGGTGGCGCCCGGGCCCACTTCCACCACCCTGACGGCGGGGCCGTGCGGCTCGGTCGGCTACGTGATCGAGGACTCGCACCACCACGACATCTGGCCCGGTGTCCAGGTCGTCAACTGCCCGGCGCTGGGATTCGCCCAGCTGGCACCCGGCGCCACCGTGTCGGGCAGGGGCTCGTGGAACCAGACCAAGCCCAACAGCACGCACCGGGTGCCGGCGGGGACCTACACCCTGGTCGTCGAGAACAAGCACTCAGCTTCCCGCTCCGCGTCGCCAGCTCCTGAGGGTCGGGCCGCCGCCCGGGATCTGCGGACTCCCTTCCGGCGGAGGGGACCGTTCTCGTCCCGATGCTCGATTTCGTCGCCGAGGCGGCCGGCCTGTCGAACGCGGAGATCGCCGAGCGCCTCGACCGGCTCTTCCGCCACAAGGCGGCCCTCGAGGGGGCCATCGTGGTCCTGCTCGGCGAGGTCGGTCGGCGCCAGGCCTACCGCGAAGAAGGGGCCACCTCGACCGAGCACTGGGTGGTGGAGCGCTTCGGGGTCTCGACCCCGACTGCCCGCGCGTTGACACGTCTCGGCGAGAAGGCGTGGGACATCCCGCACCTGGCGGGGTCGCTGTGCGCCGGCGAGCTGTCCATCGACAAGGTCCGCGCCGTGGCCGACGTGGCCACCCCCGAGACGGACCGCCAGCTTCGAGACCAGGCCCGCGAATGCTCGGTGCGGCAGCTCGCCGACGTCGCGGCTTCACTCAACCCAGCTCCGACGCACTCCTCCGAGCACGACAGGCGGTTCTTGCGCTTCAACGACCGGGTGCGCACCCTGAGCGTCCAGCTCCCCGCCGCCACCTATGCCGAAGCCCGGACCTGCCTCGAAGCCCGGGCGCGCGCCGTCCCTTCCGACGGGGAGACGCCCTGGGACGAGCGTCTGTGCGACGCCTTCGTCGAGCTGATCCGTTCCTCGGTGACGGGGTCGCCCGCATCGGCCAGTCCGTACTTCGTCGTCGTCCACGTCCCCATCGCCGCCCTGGTCGGGGAGTCGGGCGAGCAGAGCGGCCTGGCCGGCGAGCTGGAGCGGGACGGGCTCATCAGCGTCGAGACCGTGCGCGAGGTCGCCTGTGACGCCACCATCGCCGTCGGGGTCGACGACGACGTCGGCCACACGATGTACGAGGGCCGGGCCCGGCGGGAGCCGACCGCCGCCCAGCGCCGCGAGGTCATGCGCCGGGATCGTCACTGCCGCTTCCCGGGTTGCACCAACGTGACCTTCACCAACGCCCACCATGTGGTGCCCTGGATACCGGGCGGCCGCACCGATCTGCAGAATCTCGCGCTCATGTGTCTGCACCACCATCGCCTGGTGCACAGCAACGCCTGGACCATGACGGGCAACGCCAACGAGGAGCTCACGTTCGTCGGCCCGAGCGGCCGCGCCATGACCACGCGCCCTTCGCCGAGGTGGACCGCCGTCACGGCCGGTCCGAGATCGGGTGTGCCCCGCTGTTAGGGGACCAGGGCGATCTTCCCCACGGCGCGCCGGCCCAGCAGGTCCCCGAGGGCGGCGGCCACGTCCTCGAGCGGGTACTCGGCCGGGTGGACCGGGTCGAGGCTCCCCGCCGCCACCATCTCGAGCAGGTTGTCGAGCAGGGCGCGTTGCTCCGCCGGGTGGGTCATGGCCCAGATCCCCCAGTCGATGCCGATCACCGAGCGGTTGCGCAGCAGGACCTGGTTCAACGGCACGGCGGGGATGTCACCCGAGGCGAACCCGATGACCAGGTAGCGTCCGCGGTCGCCGAGCGCGCGCAGCGACGGCTCCGCCAAGGACCCGCCGACCGGATCGACGACCAGGTCGACGCCGGTGCCCCCCGCCCAGGCCCGCGCCGCCTCCTTGAGCGGCTCGGCGCCGGGGTCGACCACGGCCTCGGCGCCCGCGGCGAGCGCGGCCTCCCGCTTGTCCGCGCTCGATGCCACCCCCAAAACCCGGCACCCGAGCGCCCGGGCCACGCCGATGGCGGCCAGCCCGACGCCGCCGCCGGCGCCGAGGACGAGCACGGTCTCGCCGGGCGCCGCCTGGGCGCGGTCGCGCAGGGCGAACAGGCAGGTGCTGTAGCTCTGGGTGAAGGTGGCTGCCCGGGGCGCGTCCATGCCCTCGGGCAGCGCGATGGCCGAAGCCGCTGGCACCACGACGCGGCTCGCGAAGCCCCCCAGGCCCACCGAGGCCAGCACGCGATCGCCCGTGGCCAGCGCGTCGACGCCGGGTCCCAGCGCCACGACGTGCCCGGCCACCTCGCTGCCCGGCACGAAGGGGAGCGAGGGCTTCATTTGGTACTGGCCCGCGACGAAGAGGCCGTCGACGAAGTTCACGCCTGCCGCCTCCACGGCGACCGCGACCTCGCCCGGCCCGGGCTCGGGGTCGGGCCGCTCCTCTATGCCCAAGACGGAGGGCGGGCCCAGCTCGTGGCAGACGGCGGCGCGCACGGGCGGACACGCTACCGTCGCCGCGTGGAGCGCATCGAGTCCCCGCCACGCCGCGTCCGCTCCGACGAGCTGGCGCTGTTGCCCGCGCTCGAGGCCGCCGCAGACACCATGTTCGAGTCACTCGGCGTCGGCCCACTGCCCGGGCCGGGCTCAGTGAAGGACTACACCGCCGCCCTCGTGGTCCTGGTGGCCGGCGACCCGCCCATAGGGCTCTGCCGCATCGACGGCGTCGGGGGCGGTGCCCACCTGGAGCAGCTCTCGGTCCACCCCGACCACGTCCGGCGCGGCGTCGGGCGGGCCCTGCTGCGCGCCGGCTACACCTGGGCCGCCGGCGAGGGCTACGACGCGCTCACCCTCGCCACCTACCGCGACGTCCCGTGGAACGGTCCGTTCTACGCGTCGGAGGGCTTCGTCGAGATCGGGCCGGTGGACGACTGGCTCGTCGCCCACGGCCGTCCGCCCGAGGAGCCGGTCATGGGGCGCTTCGGCCTGCGGGTCCTCATGAGCCGGCGCCTGTGAGCTCCGCGTGGCGGAAGCAGCTCACCAGGTGGTCGTTGACCAGCCCGCTGGCCTGCAGCTGGGCGTAGCAGATGGTGGGCCCGACGAAGCCGAAGCCGCGCCGGCGCAGGTCGGCGCTCAACGCCTCGGACTCGGGCGTCACGGCGGGGATCTGGCCCGTCCGCCGCCATCGGTGCACGATGGGCTTCCCGCCCACGAAGCCCCAGATGTAGGCGTCGAACGAGCCGAACTCCTCCTGCACGCCCAGGAACGCCCGGGCGTTGCGCACGGTCGCCTCCACCTTGGCCCGGTTGCGGATGATCCCCGGGTCCGCCAGGAGCTTCTCCACCCGGGCGGGGTTGAAGCGTGCCACCTTGGCGGCGTCGAACCCGGCGAAGGCCTTGCGGTAGCCGGCCCGTCGCTTCAGGATGGTCGACCAGCTCAGCCCCGCCTGGGCACCCTCGAGCACCAGGAACTCGAAGTGCTTCGGGTCGTCGTGCACCGGCACGCCCCACTCGGTGTCGTGGTAGGCGATCATCTCGGGGCCCTGGGCCCACTCGCAGCGTCGGAGCTCGGTGCTCATCGGTCCACGTCCACGGTCACGGTCCCGGTCACGGTAGGGCGGGGTCGCGACGCGGTGGCGCGGTAGAACACGTGGCGCCGGAGGGGGCTGCCCTCGGGGACCCTGGGGTGGTCGAAGTCCGCGCCCGGGTCGCGTTCCATGCCGATCCGTGCCATGACCGCCTGCGAGCGGGTGTTCAGGGTCGTGGTGAACGCCACGATCTCCGCCAGCCCGGCCTCGTCGAAGCCGAACCGCAGGGAGGCCAGGGCCGCCTCGGTGGCGTACCCGTGCCCCCAGTGGTCGGGGTGCAGCCGCCACTCGACCTCCACGGCCGGTGCACAGGGCAGCTCCGACCGGACCCGGTGCAGCCCCACCATGCCGGCGAACGGTGCGCCGCCGCCGGCCACCTCCACCGCCCACAGCCCCCAGCCGTCGCGGCCCATCTCCTCCTCGATGTGGTCGGCGATGGCGTCGCTCTGGGCCCGGGTCGGCGACGAGCCCAGGGACTCGACCACGAGCGGGTGTGCGTTCAGCTCTGCGAAGGGCGCCCGGTCCACGTCGGTGAACGGTCGCAGGACGAGCCGTGAGGTCTCGATCACCGGCCCCGGTCCCGGGGTCGCCCCCTCCGTGGCTAGGCCCCCTCGGCGGCCTTGACGGCCGTCTCGGCGGCCCAGCGGTAGTCGGCCTTGCCCGAGGGCGAGCGCTGGATGCTCCCCACGAACACGACCTCCTTGGGCAGCTTGTAGCGGGCGATGTGGGCCGAGGCCTCGTCGACGATGGACGCCTCGTCCGCAGAGGCACCGTCGGCCAGCTGCACCACGGCGACGACCTCGGAGCCCCAGCGCTCCGACGGGCGGCCGGTCACGACGACGTCGGCCACCG
>CAYWDQ010000172.1:0-2633 GCA_964457065.1 uncultured Acidimicrobiaceae bacterium
GGTCATCGTTCCGTGGTTCACGATGCCCGCCCCGCTGGTCGTGGTGGCCGTGTTGTTCTCGACCTCGCTACCCGTGATGACCGCGTTGCCGCCATTGGCGATGCCACCCGCTGCGATGGGAGGACCCTCTCCCTGAGCCGGGACCGGGGCGGTAGAGGTGTTGCCGTTCACTTGGCTGAAGAAGACCGTGAGCGAACTCGTGCCCGGGGGCGCACCGCCGGAGGCGCCGCCATTCCCATTGCCGCTCGCGATACCTCCACCGTTGAGGGAGGTGTTGCCGTTGACCTGGCTGACGTTGAGCGTGACATCGCCAGCGAGGTTCTGGATGCCGCCACCCCCGGCATTCGGGGCGGTGTTGTTGTTCACTTGGCTGAAGTTGAGCGTGAGCTGGCTGGTCGGGCCGGTCGAACCCATGTAGTTCCCGCTGGCGATGCCGCCACCGGCGGCGCCGCCAGCGGAGTTATTCGCCACGCGTGAGAAGTTGAGCGTGGCCCTGCCCTGGGCGTTGACGATGCCGCCTCCGTTACCGGAGCCGTCGGGGGGTTGCACGCCGTCTCCGGGACTGGAGTTGTTCGTCACCAGGCTGTTGTTGAGGATGAGCGTGGCTGTGCTCGGACCGAAGGTGCCGCTGGCGATGCCACCACCGGCATTGACGGCGGAGTTACCCGTCACGACGCTCTGATTGAGCGTGACCGTGCCGCTGGAGTTCAAGATCGCCCCGCCGAAGTCGGGTACCGATCCGCCGGTGAGGGTCACGTTCTGGAGCGACAAGTTCCCGCTCGGGCCGTCGACCTCGAAGATACGAACTGCGTTCGACCCATTGATCGTGGCGTTGTTGCCATACACCTTGATCGGGCTAATGACGACCGGCAGCCCGTTCTCGCCGTTGTCGGGGGTCGTCAGGGCGTAGGTGCATCCCCAGGCGAGGCTGATCGCACCACCCCCGCTGCCGTTCGCCGCGTTGATGGCGGCGACCAGTCCGGCTGCGCCGCTCGCACACGGCACGAAATTCGGTAGAGAGGCAGAGGCCGTCGTGGCCGGGGCGACTGCCAGGCCCAGAACTGCGGCTCCGGACCCCATCGCCAACTTCATAAGCGTGGTCAATCTCATGGGTTACTCCCTGGTCGTCATTCCCAGGATGTACCCCCTCGTCTTCTACCCCCGGGCGGAGACCGCCTTGGTTGCTCCGGCGTTCATGCTTTCAGACGTCGCAGGCAATTCCAAGGGTGGAAGTCTCCCCGTGGACCTTGGTACTTCCACCACCTGTAGGGTTGACCAGGCAGTACGGGCCGGTGACGGACCCTGACCGGACCCATCCCCTTCACAACCCCCTAACAACTCTTTGGCTCCCGGCGGAGGTGCAACAGCAAGGAACTGGAGGCATCAGCACTAGTGATGCAGGAATGCGCGGGCCATCGCTGGCTCTCGTACTCCGCCTGGGTTCGTACGAGGAGATCGCTCAGCATCTGCGGGTGTGCCAAAAGCGGTGGGGCGTCAGCTACTTCACTGTCCGGGACGTTGAGGCATTCGCTCCGGTCCTGCGGTTGTAGCGGGGCTCGGACGACACGTGAACGCCGGCCTTCAGGTCGACGTGGCGACCGGCTGGCCCGACTGTGGCTCGGCGGACGGGCTGCCGAGGGTCCGCTCGGGCAGCAGGAGCACGGCACCGATCAAGAAGCAAACCGCGCCGACGAACGTGCCCAGATTGGTGAGCGCCAGGCTCACCAGCTGGCCGTTCGGCTCGACGTACGACGCGATGGCCGAGACACCGAAGGCGACCGAACCCGCCAGGTTCAAGAGGGTGATCCACCACGAGACCGACGACGGGCGCCAGGCGAACGGCCCGTGGCACTCCTCGGCCCAGGACAACCAGCTCGAGACCAGGAAGCAGATCGACCCCAGGGCGTCGGGACGCCACACTGGGTGGTGGCCGGGCGACGCGCCGAGCCCGACGACGAACGCGCTGAAGGTGGTGCGATTGAACCACAGGGTGCCCGCGAATTGGATGATCGCGGCCCACCAGTCAATCCGGTGGTGCTGCACCCGGAGGAGCGATCGCACCCCCCCGCGCTGCGTCAGGTCCATGGAGGAGGATGCGCTGACGGTCTCGAAGTACACCAAGAAAGACGCAATCGTGAAGAAGATGGACCCGATGAAGTACGTGAGGTCGTCAGGGTTGGTGCCGACGCCGGTCGCGTAAGGCGGGAACGACCCCAGCGCGAAGCAGATCGACCCGATGGCGAACAGCACGCCGATCCACCACCCCATGGCGCCGGGTGCCCACCACGTGGACCCGATCGGCAGCCCGCCAGGGTGCTTGCGGTGCCAGCGTGACTCCCAGGTGACGAGCGCGCCGTCGGGACGGCGGAACACCTCACGGGTGACGAAGGGCCCGAATCCACGCCCACCGATGCGCGACCAGGCCTCGGGGACTTCCACGTAGGCCCTTCCCATCGGGTCACCATAGGGCCGACCCCGGCACGGGGCCGTGGCCGAGCCCGTGACAACCAGATGGCGCCGATATTGAATGACAGCGTGAGCCAGAGATGTCAGGCCGGCCCGTGACAGACGCCGAGTTCCCCGTGCTCCGGGGGGTCGTGCTCGACACGACCGACGCCCGGCGCCTCGCAGAG
>CAYWDQ010000172.1:2733-4465 GCA_964457065.1 uncultured Acidimicrobiaceae bacterium
GAGGGAGGGGACGATCCGCGCGGACGCGACTGGCTCGTCGTGACGCACCCGTCCGGATTACCGAGGCTCGCGTTCCAGCAGGTCGCCGATCTCCCGGCCTCGACCTGGCCCGATCCCGGGACGCCGCAGCAGCTGCACCTCGACTTCGGCGTCCCGGACGAGGCGGCACTGGGGGCGCAGCACGAGCGAGCGATCGGGCTGGGAGCGCAGCTCCTCCTCGACCGCTCGGACGACCCCGTCGAGTCGCTCTACGTCTACGCCGACCCCGACGGGCATCCCTTCTGCATCTTCGTGTCCCCGGGGTAGGCGCCTGCACGCGCCGGAGGGCATCATGTGGGCTCGCCCGACGGGAGGTGCCGCATGGGACAGCAGGTGCGCGGTGTGGTGGCGCGGGAGAAGGGTGCTCCCGTCACGCTCGAGACGATCGTCGTGCCCGACCCCGGTCCGGGCGAGGCGGTCGTCGCCGTCAAGGCGTGCGGCGTGTGCCACACGGACCTCCACTACCGCGAGGGCGGCATCAACGACGACTTCCCCTTCCTGCTCGGCCACGAGGCGGCCGGCACCGTCGAGTCGGTCGGCCCCGACGTCACGGACCTGGTGGCGGGCGATTTCGTCGTCCTCAACTGGCGGGCCGTGTGCGGCGACTGCAGGGCGTGCCGGAGAGGCCGGCCGTGGTACTGCTTCTCGACCCACAACGCGACCCAGAAGATGACCCTGGCCGACGGCACGCCGCTCTCCCCCGCACTGGGCATCGGCGCCTTCGCGGAGAAGACGTTGGTGGCGGCGGGCCAGTGCACCAAGGTCAACCCGTCGGCGCGACCCGAGGCGGTGGGTCTGCTCGGCTGCGGTGTCATGGCGGGGCTCGGCGCCGCCATGTTCACCGGCCAGGTCGGCCTGGGCGACTCGGTGGCGGTCTTCGGCTGCGGCGGCGTGGGGTGTGCCGCCGTCGCCGGGTCGAAGCTCGCCGGGGCGGCGGTCGTCATCGGCGTCGACCTGGACCCGGGCAAGCTCGAGTTGGCCACCTCGTTCGGTGCCACTCACACGGTCGACGCGAGCGCCCACGATCCCGTCGAGGCGATCCGCTCCCTCACGGGCGGCAACGGGGCCGATGTGTGCATCGAGGCGGTCGGGCACCCCAAGGTGATGGAGCAGGCCTTCTTCGCCCGCGACCTGGCCGGCACCCTGGTCCAGGTCGGCGTCCCCACGCCCGACATGCGCATCGACCTGCCCATGATCGAGTTCTTCGGGCGCGGCGGCGCGCTGAAGCCCAGCTGGTACGGCGACTGCCTCCCCTCCCGGGACTTCCCGGTGCTGGTGGACCTCTACCTCGACGGGCGGCTCGACCTCGACCGTTTCGTCAGCGAGACCATCGGCATCGACCAGGTCGAGGCCGCCTTCGCGCGGATGGAGCGCGGTGAGGTGCTGCGCTCGGTCGTCGTGCTGTAGCGATCCGAGCCGGAGGACCGGCCGGTCAGCTCTTCTTCTTCTTCTTCGCCTTCCCGCCTGCCCCGAGCTCGCGCCAGCTCTTCTCTCGGACCTCGACGTCGAACCGCTTGGCCGCGCGCACGATGCGCCGCCAGGCCTCGTCGCGTTCGGGGTCGGTGACGCCTTCGACCTGATCGAAGCGGGCGATGGCGTTGCGGACGTGGCGTGCGTCGGTCAGCGGCTCCTTGCGCTCCTTGGGGAAGGCGAAGTCCTTGGCGGGCAGCTCGTCCTTCTCGGCGGTGCTCAG
>CAYWDQ010000172.1:4565-6049 GCA_964457065.1 uncultured Acidimicrobiaceae bacterium
CCTTGGGGAAGGCGAAGTCCTTGGCGGGCAGCTCGTCCTTCTCGGCGGTGCTCAGTCCACCCGCTTCCTTCTGCTTCGTCGTGGCCATCGTGACCTCCTCGTACCGTCACTCGCTCCGTACCCGGCAATTACCCCGTCCGGCAATTGCCCCACCCGGCAACTACCCCGACGAGGCTCCGTCGAATCGGACGATCGCCTGGAAATCCCCGTCCGGGCCCCCCGCAGGCGCCGGGCGGGTCGGGGCATACTGGCTCCCCCATGACCCTCCCGCTGGCTCCCTTCGGCCCTCGATCCGGCTTGCGCGGCATGGTGGCGGCGGCCGACCAGCTCGCCGCGACGGCGGGGATCGCCATGCTCGCCCGCGGGGGCTCGGCGGCCGATGCGGCCGTGGCCACCGGGACCACGATGGCCGTCGTCGGACCGCACCTGTGCGGCCTGGGGGGCGACGTCCTGGCCATGGTGGCCCCGCCGGGGTCCACTCCCGAGGCGCTCCTGTCGGTCGGGCGCGCCGGCGGCGGGTCCGACGCGGCCCGCATGCGCGCCGAGGGCATGACGACCATGCCGCTGCGGGGCGACATCCGCAGCGTGCAGGTGCCCGGTGCCGTGGACGGCTGGCTCGCGCTGCACGCCCGGCACGGCCGGCTCCCGCTCGACGAGGTGCTGGCGCCGGCGATCGAGCTGGCCGAGGACGGCTTCCCGGCCTCCGTCATGCTGGCGCTGGCGAGCCATCTCGTCCACGCGCTCCCCGGCGCCGTCGAGCTCTGCCCCGGTGGGCCGCTCGAGGTCGGCCAACGCGTGCGCGTGCCCGGGATCGCGCGCACCCTGCGCGCCGTGACGCGTGACGGGCGCGACGCCTTCTACGGCGGCGAATTCGGCCGCGGCCTGCAGGAGCTCGGGAGCGGGCACTTCGAGGCCGCAGACTTCGCCACCAGCGCCGCCGAGTGGTGCCAGCCGCTGCGGGCAGTGGCCTGGGGCCACGAGCTCTGGACCGTGCCCCCGCCCTCGCAGGGCTACCTCACGCTCGCCGGGGCCTCCGTCGCCGAGGCGGCCGGTCTCGGCTCCGACCCCGACGACCCGCGCTGGGCGCATCTCCTGGTGGAGTCCTGGCGGGCCGTCGGCCACGACCGTCCCGACGTGCTGTTCGACGGCGCAGACGGAAGCGCGCTCCTCCATCCGGACCGCCTGGGCAGGGCGGTGGCCCGCGTCACCGGCGATCGCGCCGCTCCCCCCGACGTCGCGCCGGGGCACGGTACGACCGGCCCGGCAGTGACCCGGCTCGCCGAGGGGGACACGACCCATCTGTGCGCCATGGACGCGGACGGCCTCGGTATCTCCCTGACACAGTCCAACGCGCTCGACTTCGGCGCGCACCTGATCGAGCCCTCCACGGGCGTGTTCCTGCACAACCGCGGCGTGGGCTTCTCCCTCTTCGAAGGCCATCCCGCCGAGGTGGGGCCGGGGCGGCGGCCCCCCCACACCCTCTC
>CAYWDQ010000173.1:0-3546 GCA_964457065.1 uncultured Acidimicrobiaceae bacterium
TTGACGTTGACCTTGTCCTCGTCGATCCCGAGTTCGTCGACCGAGGCCAGGCCGACGGCGGCGAAGGCCTCGTTGATCTCGAAGAGGTCGATGGAGCCGACGTCGAGGCCCGCCTTCCGCGCGGCCTTGAGGATGGCCCGCGAGGGCTGTGTCAACAGCGAGTTGTCCGGGCCGGCCACCATGCCGTAACCCACGACCTCGCCGAGCGGTGCGATTCCGAGCTCCTTGGCCTTGGCGGCCGACATCACGACCACGGCGGCGCCGCCGTCGGAGATCTGCGAGGCGTTGCCGGCGGTGATGGTGCCGTCCTTGGTGAACGCCGGCTTGAGCGCGCCCAGCGACTCCGCCGTCGTCCCGGGCCGCACCCCCTCGTCCGTGTCGACCAGCAGCGGGTCGCCCTTGCGCTGGGGCACCTGCACCGGCACGATCTCCTCCGCCAGTCGGCCGTCCTTGATCGCCGCCGCTGCCTTCTCGTGGCTCGCCGCGGCGAAGGCGTCCTGGCGCTCCCGGGAGATTCCCGCCTTCTCGTTGTGCTGCTCGGTGGACAGGCCCATGGCGATGTGGTCGAAGGCGTCGGTGAGGCCGTCGTACATCATGGAATCCACGAGGGTGCCGTCGCCGATGCGATAGCCGGCGCGGGCACCGGGCAACAGGTAGGGCGCCTGGGTCATCGACTCCATGCCACCGGCCACGACGATGTCGGCGTCGCCGGCACGGATCATCTGGTCGGCCAGGTAGATCGAGTTGAGCCCCGAGAGGCAGACCTTGTTGATGGTGTTGGCGGGGACGGACATCGGGATGCCGCCCTTCACCGCGGCCTGGCGGGCGGTGATCTGGCCCTGGCCGGCGAGGATCACCTGGCCCATGAGGACGTAGTCGACCTGGTCGGGCGACAGCCCGGCCCGCGACAGCGCCTCCGCGATGGCGAAGCCGCCCAGGTCCATGGCGGAGAACCCGGCCAGCGCGCCGGAGAGCTTCCCGATCGGGGTACGAGCCCCTGCGACGATGACGGCCTCGGCCATTCCCTGCACCTCCCGTTCCCGCCGGCCTGGTTACCGGTCGGAAACCACAGTGTACGGGCCAACTATCGTCGGGTCACATGAGCGACATCCTCCACGCCGCCCTTGCCGGCGCCACCCCCGATGAGCTGGCCGGACTCGAGATGCCCAGCTCCTACCGAGCCGCCATAGTCAAGAGGAGCGAGGTGGACATGTTCGCGGGCATG
Source organism: uncultured Acidimicrobiaceae bacterium (assembly GCA_964457065.1). Taxonomy (GTDB): domain Bacteria; phylum Actinomycetota; class Acidimicrobiia; order Acidimicrobiales; family RAAP-2; genus Bog-473. The sequence goes on from CAYWDQ010000173.1 coordinate 1,226, forward strand.
GAGTCCTCGGACAAGGACCCGCGCCGCTCCCTCCACGTCGAGGAGGTGCCGCTGCCCGAGCTCGCCCCCGATGAGGCCTACGTCGCCGTGATGGCGTCCTCGATCAACTTCAACACGGTCTGGACGTCGATCTTCGAGCCGCTGCCCACGTTCGGCTTCCTCGATCGCCTGGGGAAGGAGGGCCCGTGGGCGGCCCGCCATGCGCTCGACTACCACGTCGTCGGCTCGGACGCGGCGGGCGTCGTGCTCCGCACCGGCTCGGCGGTGCGCAACTGGAAGGTGGGCGACAAGGTCACGGTCCAGTGCAACTACGTCGACGACCAGGACCCCTCGGCCCACGACGACTCCATGCTGGCGGCCAACCAGCGCATCTGGGGCTTCGAGTCGAACTTCGGTGGGTTGGCCGACGTGACGGTGGTCAAGGCGAACCAGCTCATGCCGAAGCCGGCGCACCTGAGCTGGGAGGAGGCGGCCGTCAACGCCCTGTGCAACTCGACCGCCTACCGGATGCTGGTCTCGCACAACGGGGCTCGGATGACCCAGGGCGACAAGGTGCTTGTGTGGGGCGCCAGCGGTGGACTCGGCAGTTACGCGGTGCAGCACGTGCTCAACGGGGGCGGGACGCCGATCGGGGTCGTGTCGTCGCCCGAGAAGGTCAAACTGCTGAACGACCTCGGCGTCGAGGCCGTCATCGACCGCAAGGCGGCGAACTACCGCTTCTGGTCCGACGAGCACACCCAGGACGAGTCCGAGTGGCGGCGCTTCGGCAAGGACATCCGCGCCCTGGTCGGCTCCGAACCCGAGATCGTCTTCGAGCACCCGGGGCGCCAGACCATGGGCGCCTCCGTGTTCGCCTGCAAGCGGGCGGGGACGATCGTGACCTGCGCCGCGACGTCGGGCTACATGATTGAGTACGACAACCGCCACCTCTGGATGAAGCTCAAGACGATCAAGGGCTCGCACTTCGCCAACTACCGCGAGGCCTGGGACGCCAACCAGCTCATCTGCGAGGGCAAGGTGCTCCCTCCCCTCTCCGCCGTCTACACGCTCGAGGAGGTGGGCGAGGCTGCGTACCAGGTGCACCACAACCTGCACGAGGGCAAGATCGGCGTGCTGTGCCTTGCCCCGACCGAGGGGCTGGGCATCGACGACCCGGAGCTGCGGGCCAAAGTCAGCGAGGACCGCATCACGCTGTTCAGGAGGCACGGCGCGTGAGCGACCTCCTGCTCACAGAGATCGACCACGTGGCCATCGCGGTCAACGACCTCGACGCCGCCATCGCGTGGTATGGCGAGGCCTTCGGCGCCACGGTGGACCACCGCGAGCGGGTCGAATCCGACGGCGTCGAGGAGGCCCTGTTGAAGGTGGCCGACTCCTACGTGCAGCTGCTGACCCCGGTCAGGGACGACTCGCCGGTGGCCAAGTACCTGGCCACCAGGGGTGAGGGGCTGCACCACGTGGGCTACCGGGTCGACGACTGCGCGGTGGCCCTCCAGGCCGTCAAGGACGCGGGTGGCCGGGTGATCGACGAGGCGCCGCGGCCGGGCTCACGGGGCACCACGGTGGCCTTCGTGCACCCGAAGACCTCCTTCGGGACGCTGATAGAGCTCGTCCAGGAGTAGTCGCCGGGGACGGTCGCAGCGACTCGACGTGAGCCCGATCGATAGCGTGGCGACATGGACAACGTCTCCTTCTTCGTCGATCCGAGTTGCCCGTGGGCTTGGGTGACCTCTCGGTGGATCATTGACGTGGCTCCGGCGAGGGACCTCGACATCACGTGGAAGTCGTACTGCATAGAGATCCGAGACGACTATGACCTGGCGCCGGGGTTTCCCACCGAGCACCGCGCGTTGGGACTGGCGGCCCACGAATTGTCCCACCGGATGCTTCGGGTCTTCGAAGCGGTCCGGGGGGAGGAAGGGGAGTCAGCCGTTGATGCTCTGTACGCGGCATGGGGGCCCCGCTACTTCGGATTGAATCACGCGGATCTGATCGCCGGCCGCGCGTCGGTGATCGACAATTGTCTGGCTGCGTGCGGCCTGCGCCCGGCGCTCGCCGCTGCCCAACACGACGAGAAATGGGACGCGCCAATCGTGGAGTCGATGCAGATCGCCTATGAGTTCGCCGGCCACAAGACGCAGACTCCGACGATCGTCGTCGAGTCGGACCCCCCGTACGGGTTCAAGGGGCCGGTCATGTCCCAAGCACCGACGGGAGAAGCGGCCGTCGAGTTCTGGGATGCGATCCAAGTGATCTCGAAGCAGCGAGGCTTCTTCGAGCTGACGCGGCCGCGAACTGCAGCACCGATGCCGTAGAAGCGA
>CAYWDQ010000173.1:3646-6000 GCA_964457065.1 uncultured Acidimicrobiaceae bacterium
TCGTTGTGATCCCGGGTTGACCGTGGGTCAGCTTGCGAACTGGTCCAGCCACGGAGCGGTTGCCGCCAGCAATTCGTCGGTGAGCGCAACGATGTGCTCGTACGGCAGTCGACCGGCCATCTGGTCGGTGAGCATGGCCTCGAGCACAAGAGTCCGGTCGCCCGTGAGGGCAGCCTCGACCGTCAGCTCCTGCGAGTACACGATCCGTCGCAGGCACTCGCCGAGCACGGATTCCACCTGGACACGATCACGCGGTGCGATTCCTGATGCATTCGCCACACCCATGCACTCGAGAACGGGCCCGTGATCGAGGCCGACGACCTGGCCGGTATTCGGGATGTTCACCGGGATGTGTCGCTCATCGCCGGAGACGATCGCATGTAGAAGGGGGGAGACGAGCTCGCCCGAGCCCCATTGCGGAAGCGTCTGCGATGCAAGGAGTGCGGCCAGGTCGGCCTCGTCCGCCTCCTTGTCTGCCCGATGGCCATCGATGCCGTAGTGGTGGACGCACCAATCGTCGCCGAAGCCACTGGTCTCGGTGACGAACCAGGGGAAGAACTCGGCGACGTGTGTGTCCGACGATCCCGGGAGGACCCCGAACCGTCGAAAGAGCTCGAGCTTCAGCCGGTTGTTGGCCACGACGTCGCCCTTCGTCCATTTCTCCCCGGTCGACACCTTGCGCCAGTGGCTACCCGCAGGAGGCTCCATCCAGATCGGGTCGTCGAGAGCCGCGACGGGCCGGTCCATTATCGATCGCAGCATCGTGAAGCCGTCGGACCCGCCAATGCTCAGGGCGGTGACCAGCGGGAGATGGTTGACGCCGCCGACCACGGGGTCGACCTCGTGCATCCCTACATCGAAGAGCAGGCTCATCGCCCAGGTCAGACCCACGAGCTCGTTGCACAAACCGACTGTCGACACCGTCGTCTCACGGGTCACCGCGCGGCACAGCGCGGTGAGAGGGTTGCTGACGTTCACCAACAGGGCGTCGGGGCAGCGGCGCTCCATGGCCCGGGCGATGCCAACGGTCACAGGCACGCTCCGCAAGGCACGCGATATGCCTCCGGGACCCACGCTGTCGCCCACGGGTTGAGGCAGGCCGTAGCGGTCGGGTATCTCCAGGTCGTTGCGCATCGCGTCGAAACCACCCACAGAAAGCCCGGTGATCACAAATTGGGCCCCGTCGAGCGCAGCCTCGAGCTCCGTCGTGGCAGTCGTCCGCAGACCGCCCGCCCCAAGTGCGGCGATGTGGTCGGCCAACTGTTGCACCGGCGGCAGGCTCTCGGGCGCGGTGTCCATCAACACGACCTGACTCTCGGCCAGCGATGGTGTGTTGACGAAGTCCAAGAGCAGGCGGGGCGTCCAGTGGGCGCTCCCGCCGCCGATGATGGCAATTCGCGGTGTCATGTCCCCTCCGGCCTAACCGTCGATATCGCTCCGTACAACGTCACCGTACCCTCACCGGTGTCGGTTTTCCCAGTGGCGGTCGTGACCTCGTCCTCCTGATTCGAGAGTCGAATCGGCGGAAACGGCGAGGGTGGTGTTCAGGAACTTGGGCAGAGTCCACGAGCCGGCGCCGCCTCACCTGAATCGAAACCGTGACGTTTGGGGCCGTCGTTGGATACCATCTCGTCCGGGGGCGCATCATGAATGACGCGGCGGGGAACGCAGTGCTTGACGGTGGTCCTCTGGACGGGAGGGAGCATCACGTCGAACCCGGCACCGTCGAGCTTCTCGTCGTGATGGAAGATGGAGACAGGCACCTTTACGTTGCGTGCCACCGAGTCCAGGCCCTACCGGATGGACGGGTGGTGCCTGTCTATGAGTATCGGGGGCGGGACTACCCACTCCGAACCCAGGGCGCCTGAGCCGCCACATTTCCGGCGTTGATGTGGAGGTGGCAGAAGCCACACCTGAACGTCGATGTCCTTCCCAGTCCAAGGGTCTGCGGCGCGCCCACGTCGAGCTTGTCGATCGCAAAGGGGCGGAGTGCCGATCCCGGGGGTCGCCGACTGCCCTGGCCCTTACGGTGAGTGGTCTTGGCCGTCGCCGAGCACCACTGCATAGGAGCCGCTGCCCAGCACAGATCCGGCGGCGACGCGGCGGGTGCCGATGAGCAGATCTTCTAGAACGCCGGTGCCGGCGTCAAAGGTCACGTCGTCGAGCTCGCCGAGTTCGTTGCCTTGCTCGCTCAGGGCGCGCTTGCCGACGAGTTCGAGCTTCCCCGCGGCGGCGGCCCGTTCCCGGTCATCCGACGGGGGTCGGAGCGCACCTTCGTCGCCGACCATGACCGCATCAGGTCCAAACCCGCTCAATTGCGCCCAATCGACCAGCTGAGCCTTCTTGCCACGTCC
>CAYWDQ010000174.1:0-5997 GCA_964457065.1 uncultured Acidimicrobiaceae bacterium
AGGCGAACAACGAGGGAGGTAACGCGCGGTGGCGATCACCGAGGACTTCACGGAGGATCTCGCGGTCATACACGACCCCGGCTCCGACGAAGTGTTCCACGTCGAGCAGCACGGGATCGACTTCATCCCCGAGAGCGAGCGCTGGGCCACCCCGAAGGACATCTTCGGGATGTGGGCGGGCGCGAGCGTGCAGATCGAGTACTTCATTTACGGCGCCATCCTCATGACGTTCGGGCTGACCTTCGCCCAGGTGATCTTCGTCATCGTCCTCGGCAACCTGTCCTACTTCCTGCTGGGGCTGTGCTCGCTGCAGGGGCCGAACACCGGCACCGCGGTCTTCGCCATCAACCGGGCCCCGTTCGGGCCCAACGGCTCGCGGCCCCTATCGGTCTTCAACTGGCTCACCCAGATCGGCTTCGAGGTCGAGGGCCTGATCCTCATCGTCGGGGCCGGGCTCGTCCTCATGATCAAGGCCGGCTACCTCCCCGGCGATCCGGCCAAGGTCATCCTCGTCATCGCGGCCGTGCTCGTACAGGGCATCCTTCCCTTCCTGGGCCACGCCGCCATCGTGAAGACGCTGCGCTGGCTGATCGTCCCCTTCGTCGTCCTGTTCGCCGTCATGCTCGGCTTCGCCATCCCCCACGCCAACCTGCACGTCGTGAAGTCCAGCGGCGACTGGCAGGCCTTCACCGAGGCGCTCGCCTTCACCATTGCGCTGAGCGGGCTCGGATGGGCCGAGTGCGGCAACGACTACACCCGCTACTGCCCGACGGACACCTCGAAGAAGGGCATCGTCGGCTGGGTCTTCCTCGGCACCGCCGTACCCGAGATCCTCATCATGACCCTCGGCGCCGTCGTGGGCACCTTCGTCCTCAACATCGGGACGGGCGCCGGCGGGTTCCTCCCCTTCGCCCACCAGAGCGCCATCCCGTCGTGGTTCGTGGTCGTGTTCCTGCTCTTCGCCGTGGTGCAGCTCTTCGGTATCAACAGCCTGGACATGTACTCCTCGGGCGTGACGCTGCAGGCGATCGGGATCCCGGTCAAGCGGTACCAGGCGGTGCTCATCGACTGCGTGATCGCGCTCGGGATCACCATGTGGGCGATCTTCAGCGGCTCCTTCACCGAGTACCTGTCCGACTTCGTCGACCTGGTGATCGTGTGGATCGCGCCGTGGAGCGCCATCTTCCTGGTCGACTGGGTGCTGCGGCGCTACCGCTACGTGCCGAGCGAGCTGCAGAAGACCGGTCGCACCTCGCTGTACTGGCGCCGGGGCGGCGTCCACTGGGCGGCCATCATCGCCCAGGTGGTGGGCATGTACGCGGCCATCTCGGCGCTCTACGTGAACCCGACCTACTACTTCCGCGTGCCGCGTTGGATGAACGAGGTGACCGACCACACCCAGGACGCCTACCACTACGGCGGTGACTTCAGCGTCTTCCTCGGCATGGGAGTGGCGGCACTCGTCTACCTCGTCCTGGCCGTCCGCAAGGTGCGCAAGGAGGCCGACGCCCAGGAGGAGCTGCTCACGGAGGAGGGGCTGCCCGCCCGCTGAGCGCTACGGGGTCGCTGCGTTCGGGTCGCTGCTGCCGGGGTGACACCCGGTCCATGTGATGCCGGCCGGCCACCCGATCTCGTTCTCGTCCGGTGCGCCGATCAGCACGCCCGCATCCGGGGGGTCGAAGTGGAACCCCGGGACGAGCGAGACCGTGGTGCTCACGCCCAGCGGTCCCGACAGATGGAGGGGCACGGTGTCGCTCCCGTGCAGCTGGATCGCACGGCAGTTCCACGTGGCGAACGTCATGGTGATGCGAGCCACATCACCGTGGGCGATGCGCAGCGGGAACCCGTGCGCCGCTTGCGTCCCGCCGGCGCCGAGTCTCGCGACGCCGACCCTCGCCCCGCCGAGCCCGCGGGCGCGGGCGTCCACCCCGACGATCGACACCGGGAAGCTGCCGTCGTTCCGCACGTCGAAGGCCAGGCTCGGCAACGTGGTCGAACCGGCCGCCGTGTAGGACGCGTTCGGCACCAGGCCGAGCTTCGGGCGCACCAGGCCGGTGTTGGCGACGGCGACGACGAGGACGAGGACGAGCGCCGTGATCGCCATCAGGACCAGCGACCGCCGCAGTGTGCGGGGCGGGGGCACCAGGAGGTCGATCGGATCCGGCTGCGGCTCGACCGACCACTGCGCCTCGGGGGCTTGCGTCCGCGCCACGTTTGTCATACTGTCCTATGACAGTGGGACAGTCAATAGGAGCGATCAGTGGCGCGACGGGGCGCACCTGGCTCCTCGTCGGCGTCCTGGTCCTCGTGGTGCTGGCCGGCGCGCTGGTCGGGCAGCTCGTGCGCCTGCAGTCGGCCCGGCGGGCGGGGTTCGACACCCCGCTCCTCCGTGCGTTCTGCGAGGACTTCGGCGTCCCGCCCACCGGGCAAGCCATGCGGCTGATGGGTCGCTACCTCGAGCGCACGTACCGCTACCGGCAAACCTGGACGTGGATCGGCATCGGGGCCTCCATCGCGCTCTCGTACGTCTGGCGGCCCGCGGTCGGTTCCACCTGGGGCATCGTGGTCTACCCGCCGACCTCAAACGTGATCCTGATGGCACTGGGCTTCTGGTTCGTGGGGCTCGTGCGCTCCGAGATGTACAACCTGCGGCCACGCTTCAGCGGCACCCGCCGGGCGAGCCTGGAGGTCCGAGAGGTCCGTCGCTACCTTCCCCCACGGATGGTGCTGCTCCCCAGGGTGAGCGCCGTCGTGGCCCTGGGCCTGGTGGCCGCCGCGCTGCTGCTCCCGCATCCGAGTCCCGATCCGGCCGTGGTCGTCGGCCTCGGTGTGACCGCGGCACTGACCGTGCTCGTGACGGAGGCGTGCCAGCGCGGCATCGCGCAGCGGTCCCGCCCGATCCTCAGCCCCGACCTCCGGGCCGCCGACGAGGCGATCCGCAGCATGGCCGCCTGGTCCGTCGCCTACGGGTCCGCCGGCCTGATCACCATGCTGGCCTCGTTCGAGGCCATCTTGATGTCCCAGCCGAGCCCGCCGCCGATCGCGGTCCCGAGCGGGACGGGTTACAGCAACAACACCTACGAACCCCGCGCCCTGTGCGCCCTCCTGGCCTTCGTGCTCTTCTGCTGGGCCGTCGGGTTGGCCTGGCAGGCTCGTCAGATGGTGCGGCCCGAGCCCCGCACCCGGGGCCGGGCGGCGGCGGCGGCGGAGATGCTCAAATGATCCTGCAGATCGCCGCCAACGACCCCACTCCCGTCTACGAGCAGATCCGCAGCCAGCTCCTCTGGATGATCTCCGCCGGAACGCTGGCGCCCGGGACCCGGCTCCCGACGATCCGCCAACTGGCGAGCGACCTCGGGCTCGCCAAGGGGACGGTGAGCAAGGCGTACGAGGCGCTGTTCCGTGATGGGGCCATCGAGAGCCGGGGCCGCAACGGAACCGTGGTCGCATTGCGGCCACGGACGTTCGACGCCGAGCAACGCCATGCCCTTCTCGTCGAGGCGACGGAGCAACTCGCGGTCACGGTCCGCCAACTCGGCGCGTCACCGGCCGAGGCAATCCGGTCCTTCCAGGACGCCTGGGAGACCATGCGCGAGGGGGCGGTCTGAGGGCAGCACCGCGCCGTTCGCCCGGGCCGTCAGCCGCTACGGTGCGGGCAACGAAACGAGATGGTGAGTGCGCGAGACAGGAGACCGGCGATGACCTCGAAGTCCGACTTCACGGCTGAGGAGTGGCAGTTGATTCTCGAAGCGCCGCCCAGTGCGGGAATGATCGTGGTCACCGCCCAGCGGGGAGGCTCGTTCCGCGAGACCATCGCCATGGCCAAGGCCTATGTCGAGGCGCGCCAGCAGCACGGGAACAGCGAGCTTCTCGACGACATCGTGGCCGCGAAGCCGGAGCGGGACCACACGCACTACCACTCCCCCGACGAGCTGAAGCAGCACGGGCTGCAACACCTGCGCGACTCGGTCACCCTGCTGCAGAGCAAGGCGGCGCCGGCAGAGGTCGACGAGTACCGTCGCTTCATCGTCAACCTGGCCCACAAGGTCGCCGCCGCGCACCGCGAGCACGGTCAGGACGTGAGCGCGTCCGAGCAGTCGGCGATCGACGACATCACAGAAGCCCTGCACGCGACCGCCGGGTAGGGAGGCTCGGCGGAGGCCGCCCTCCCCGGTCTCAGCCCCAGTCCTCGGTGAGGCCTCCCTGGCCGTCGGGGTGGAACAGCGGCATGGCCCCCAGCGTCCGCACCAGCTCGGCGTCGGGGCCCAGGGCCTCCTTCCACCCGCCGCCCTCGGTCATGAGGGTCCCGATCACCACGGGCTCGGCGTCCATGCGGCGCACCAGGCGCAGCGCGGACGACAGCGACGCGCCGGTGGAGATGACGTCGTCGACCACGGCCACCCGCCGGCCGCGCACGGCGACGACCCGGGCCGGGTCCATGCGGAGGCGCTGCGGCTTGTCCGTGGTGATGGAGTACACCGGCTCGGCCCACGACTCGCCCAGGTGGATCTTGGGCGTCTTGTGCAGGATCACGTAGTCGTCGAAGCCCAGGGCCCGGCTGGCCTCGATGGCGAGCGGGATCCCCATGGTCGCCACCGACACCACGATCTCGGGACGAGCCGGTCGCATGAGCTCGGCGAGCTCGCGCCCCGCGGTCTCGGCGAAGGCGACACCCATGTCCACACAGATCAGGAGCGCGATCGTGAGCTCGTCGGAGAGGGGGACGAGCGGGAGCTCCACCTTCTGGCTCCCGACCGTGGTCGTGTAGGTACGATCGGCGGCCGTGGACATCACTCTGCACCGAGCATATGTCCCCCGCTGAACCGCTCGACGACGTCCTGATCACACGCATGCTCGCGGTCGCCGTGGAGGAGGCGCGCCACGGGCTCTCCGAGGGTGGCATCCCGATCGGCGCCGCCCTCTTCCACGAGGACGGCACGCTGCTCGGCCGCGGGCACAACCGCCGCGTCCAGGACGGCGACCCCTCCATGCACGCCGAGACTGCGGCCTTCCGGGCCGCCGACCACCGTGACGCCGCTCATCCGTCCGCCCCCGTTGTCGCCACCAGGTCGGCCAGCACCCGGCGCAGCTCGAGCGTGGTGCGGTCGGCCCTCGTGTGCACCTCCGCCGTGGGACCGAGCGGCAACGTGAGGTCGTGGTACGCCTCCTGGATCCGCAGGTCCTCACGCAGCACCTCGAGCTCGAACGCGACGGCCTGGTCCATACGTTCGTCGTCCCCGTCGAGGTCGTCGCGCCACAGGGTGGTGAACAGCCGGCACGTCTCGTCGGTCTCGGGCTGAATGAAGAAGCCGATCACGTTGGAGCCGCCCGAGTCGACGAAGTCGATCCGCAGCCGGAGATGGAACGGCGCGCTGAGCCGGTAGGTCAGGCGCCGGGTCTGCACGAGCGGCCGCTGGCCGGCCGCCACGCCGGGGTCCTCGCGGTGGGCGAACGCGTGCTCGTAGCTCATGGTGAAGGACCAGTCGTCGCGGGCCACGGCGTAGGGGGGCACCTCGGCCGCCTCCTCGGCGCCGAACGTGCCGGCGTGGACGAAGGGGAAGTGGGCCACGTCGAGGAAGTTGTCCGCCAGGAGGCCCGCCGAGGCCCGCGCCCGCAATGTCGGGAGCACCCCGGTCATGAACGACGGGTCGTCGGCCTCGGGGATGGTGCCGAGGGGCGCGACGGGCTCGTCGGGAGCGACGAACACCATGCCGTGGGCCTCGGCGGTCCCGGCGGCCGGCTCGAGGTGCGCCGCCGGCGGCAGGGTCGCCCCCGTCCCGAGGACCGGGATCTCGACGCAGCGGCCCGCGCCGTCGAAGCGCCAGCCGTGGTAGGCGCACTGGAGCACACCCTCCCCGTCACAGTGACCGAGCGAGAGGGGGCAGCGGCGGTGCGGGCAGCGGTCGGCGAAGGCGCGCACCTCGCCACCGGAGCGGTACAGGACCCACCGCTCGCCGAGGAGCACGACGCCGAGCGGTTGGCCGGTCACCTCGGCCG
>CAYWDQ010000175.1:0-5800 GCA_964457065.1 uncultured Acidimicrobiaceae bacterium
AGCCATCCGGGTTCGGCGCCGCCGGGCGGGGTCACGAGACGACAGGACAGACAGAGGGAGCAGACTGATGGCAGAGCTGACGATCGACGCCAGTGAGATCACCGCGGCGCTGGAGCGCCACGTCGAGGACTACACCCCGGCGGTGGGGACCGAGCAGATCGGTCACATCGTCGAGGTGGGCGACGGCATCGCCCGGGTGTCGGGGCTCCCCGGCGCCGCGGTCAACGAGCTGCTCGAGTTCGAGGACGGCACGCTCGGCCTGGCCCTGAACCTGGACGAGGACACGATCGGTGCCGTGGTCCTGGGGGAGGTGGACAACCTCGAGGAGGAGCAGACGGTCAAGGCGACCGGTCGGATCCAGACCGTGCCCGTCGGTGACGCTCTCCTGGGCCGGGTCGTCAACACACTGGGTGAGCCGCTCGACGGCAAGGGACCCATCAACACCACCGAGACGCGGCGGATGGAGGTGCAGGCTCCGGGCATCGTCGGCCGTCAGCCGGTCAGTGAGCCGCTCCAGACCGGCATCAAGGCCATCGACGCCATGACCCCGATCGGCCGCGGGCAGCGCGAGCTGATCATCGGTGACCGCAAGACGGGCAAGACGACCGTGGCCGTCGACACCATCATCAACCAGGCCGGACAGGGCGTGAAGTGCATCTACGTGGCCATCGGCCAGAAGAACTCGTCGGTTGCCCAGACGGTCGCGATCCTCGAGGACCATCAGGCCCTGGAGTACACCGTGGTGGTCGTGGCTTCGGCCGGTGACCCAGCGCCCTTCAAGTACCTCGCCCCGTACGCCGGCTGCGCCATGGGCCAGCACTGGATGGAGAACGGCGAGCACGCGCTGATCATCTACGACGACCTCTCGAAGCAGGCCGAGGCCTACCGGTCGGTCTCGCTCCTGCTGCGGCGTCCACCAGGTCGCGAGGCCTACCCGGGCGACGTCTTCTACCTGCATTCCCGTCTCCTCGAGCGGGCGGCCAAGCTGTCCGACGAGCGCGGTGCCGGGTCGATGACCGCACTGCCGGTCATCGAGACCAAGGCCGGTGACATCTCGGCGTACATCCCGACCAACGTGATCTCCATCACCGACGGCCAGGTCTTCTTGGAGACGGACCTGTTCAACTCGGGCATCCGGCCGGCCATCAACGTCGGGAACTCGGTGAGCCGGGTCGGGAGCGCGGCACAGGTCAAGGCCATGAAGCAGGTCTCGGGCACGCTCAAGCTCGACCTGGCGCAGTTCCGCGAGCTCGAGGCATTCGCCACCTTCGGCTCCGAGCTCGACCGTGTGTCGCAGGCTCAGCTCGATCGCGGCTACCGCCTCACCGAGCTGCTCAAGCAGCCGCAGAACCGGCCGGTGCCCGTCGAGGAGCAGGTCCTGGCCATTTACGCCGGGACCAAGGGCTGGACGGACACCGTGCCGGTCAGCGAGGTGCGCCGGTTCGAGGGCGAGCTGGTCGAGTACTTCAAGGGGAACCACGCGGGCGTGTTGGAGGCCATCCGGACCACCGGGGCGCTGCCCGACGGCGACGAGCTCGACAAGGGCCTGGCCTCGTTCCTCGAAGGCTTCGACACGGGGAAGGTCGACTGACCCATGGCCGGAGGCCAAGAACGCACGCTGCGGCGCCGCATCCGCAGCGTGCAGTCGACGAGGAAGATCACCAAGGCGATGGAGCTGATCGCCGCCTCGCGGATCGTGCGCGCCCAGACCCGCATCGCGGCGAACCGCCCCTTCCGGGAGGGGATGGAGCGGATCCTGCGCCTCACCGCGGCGGCCGACCCGACGGCAGCGGCGAGGCTGTTGGGCACCCCGGAGTCGCCGCGGCACGTGGGCATCCTGACCATCGCGGGCGACCGGGGCCTCGCCGGGTCGTACAACTCCGGCGTCCTGCGGGCCACCGAGCGGCTGGTGGCCGAGCACCTGGCCAACGGCGCCGAGGTCACGGTGTGGTCGGTGGGCAAGAAGGCGCCGCCCTACTTCCGCTACCGCGGCATCGCGACCGCAGGGTCGTTCGTCGGCTTTGCCGACCGGCCTGAGTTCGCCGACGCCCGCTACATCGCCGCCGTGGTGGCCGCGCCGTTCGTGTCCGGGGAGATCGACCTGGTGCAACTGGTGTCGACCCGGTTCATTTCCGCTGGCACCCAGCGCGTGGAGACCATGCAGATGCTGCCACTGCCGCTGCCCGAGGCGGACGAGGAGGCCCCGGAACCGGCCGAGGACACGCTCGAGGGGTACACCGAGTTCGAACCGGAGCCGGCGAAGCTGTTGATCGGGCTCGCGCCTCGGGCACTCGAGGCGGAGATCTTCGCCGCCCTCCTCGAAGGTGCGGCGTCGTTCTTCACCGCACAGCAGCGGGCCATGGCCGCGGCGACCGACAACGCGGACGAGCTCGTCCGCACCCTGACCCGCGTCATGAACCGCGCCCGTCAGGACGCCATCACCACCGAGATCATGGAGATCGTCGGCGGGGCCGAGGCGCTCCGCCAATCGAAGGGAGCTTGACCCAATGACCACCACGACAATGCAGGACACCGTGCCCGCCGGCTCGCTGGAAGACGGCCGCGTGGTCGCCATCGCCGGGCCGGTCATCGACGTCGAATTCCCGCCGCACGCGCTGCCGGAGATCAACCACGCGGTCGAGTTCACCATCGAGCTCGACGGGTCGGCCCACCAGGTCACGGCCGAAGTGGCCCAGCAGATCGGCGACGGCAGGGTCCGGTGCATCTGCATGCAGCAGACCGACGGACTGGTGCGCGGTGCTCCGGTGCGCAACCTCGGTCGCGGCATTTCGGTCCCGGTGGGCAACGCAGTGCTCGGACATGTCTTCAACGTGCTCGGCCAGCCCCTCGACGTACCCTCCGTCGAGGGCGTCGAGGACTACTGGGAGATCCACCGCAACGCACCGGCCTTCGACCAGCTGGAGCCGCGCGCCACCATGTTCGAGACCGGGATCAAGGTCATCGACCTGCTGGAGCCCTACGTGCAGGGCGGCAAGATCGGCCTCTTCGGCGGTGCCGGCGTGGGCAAGACCGTCATCATCCAGGAGATGATCCACCGCGTCGCCCAGCAGCACGGCGGTGTCTCGGTGTTCGCCGGCGTGGGGGAGCGGACCCGCGAGGGCACCGACATGTGGCTCGAGATGCAAGAGTCGGGCGTCATCGACAAGGCCGCCCTCGTCTACGGGCAGATGGACGAGCCCCCGGGCGTCCGCCTGCGGGTCGCTCTGTCCGCCCTCACCATGGCGGAGTACTTCCGCGACGTGCAGAACCAGGACGTGCTGCTCTTCGTCGACAACATCTTCCGCTTCGTCCAGGCCGGCTCCGAGGTCTCCACGCTGCTGGGCCGCATGCCTTCGGCCGTGGGCTACCAGCCGACGCTGGCGGACGAGATGGGCGAGCTCCAGGAGCGGATCACCTCGACCAAGGGGAAGTCGATCACCTCGTTGCAGGCCGTGTACGTGCCGGCGGACGACTACACCGACCCGGCACCGTTCACGACCTTCACGCACCTGGACGCCACGACCGAGCTCTCCCGTCAGATCGCGGCCCTCGGTATCTACCCCGCCGTGGACCCCCTGGCGTCGACCTCGAACATCCTCGCCCCCGAGATCGTCGGTGACCGCCACTACGCCGTGGCCCGCCGGGTGCAGGAGGTCCTGCAGCGCTACAAGGAGCTGCAGGACATCATCGCCATCCTCGGCATGGACGAGCTCTCCGAGGAGGACCGGGTCACCGTCACCCGGGCCCGCAAGATCCAGCGCTTCCTCTCCCAGCCGTTCTTCGTGGCACAGGTCTTCACCGGTGTGCCGGGCATCTTCGTGCCGATCGACGAGACGGTGGAGTCCTTCGAGGCGCTGGTCAACGGCGACCTCGACAACGTCCCCGAGCAGGCCTTCCTCAACGTCGGTGGCGTCGAGTCTGTCCTCGAGAAGGCCAAGACGCTCGAGGCCGAGGCGGGCTAGTGGCCGACGACGGTGTCTTCGGCGTCGAGATCGTCACGCCCGAGCAGTCCATCTTCGCCGGCGGCGCCACGGCGGTCGTCCTGGCGACGTCCGACGGCGCCCTGACGGTGCTCGACGGGCACACGCCGCTGGTGGGCGACGTCGTGCCCGGCGAGGTGAGGGTCGAGCAGACCGACGGGGTCAACCTGCGCCTCGCCGTGCACGGCGGCTTCCTCCAGGTCGACACGAGCCCCGGCGCGGCAGGAGGCCTGGCCGAGGGGGACGGGCCGTTGCCGGGCCTCTCCACCCGCGTGACCGTCCTCGCCGGGGTGGCCGAGGTGGCCGAGGAGATCGATGTGCCCCGTGCCGAGCTGGCCCTGACGGCCGCGAGCCAGCGGCTGAGCGACCTCGGCGCCGGCCGTGGCCCGGCGAGCGAGGACGTGGGAGAGGACGTCGAGCTCGTGGAGGCGCAGAGCGCCCTCGCACGCGCCGAGTTGCGGCTCGAGGTGGCATCGGGCGCGTCGTCGGCGTAGCCGGCCGCCCAGGGCAGCCCTGGCCTAGCCGAACGAGATGGAGCTGAACTCGGCCAGCTTCGCCAGGGCGTGGCTGGCGTCGATCTTGCGCAGCGTCCCCGACTTCGACCGCATGACCAACGACTGCGTCGTCGCCCCGAACTCGTGGTACTGGACACCCCTGAGGAGCTCGCCATCGGTGATCCCTGTGGCCGCGAAGAAGCAGTTGTTCCCCTGGACGAGGTCGTCGGTCGTCAGCACCGCATCGAGCGTGTAGCCGGCGGCGATCGCGGCGGCGCGCTCCTCCGCGCTGCGGGGGTAGAGGCGGCCCTGGATCTCGGCGCCCATGCACTTGAGCGCGGCCGCGGCCAACACGCCCTCGGGCGTGCCCCCGATGCCGAAGAGGATGTCCGTCCCCGCTCCGGGCCATCCGGTGGCGATCGCCCCGGCCACGTCCCCGTCGGTGATGAGGCGGATCCGGGCCCCGGTCGCCCTGACCTCGGCGATCAGGGCATCGTGACGCGGTCGGTCCAGGATGACCGCGGTCAGGTCGCGCACCGGGCGAGCGAGGGCCTCGGACAGCGCGAGCAGGTTCTCGGTCGGGGTGCGCCTGATGTCGCAGGCCCCCTTGGCCCGCGGCCCGACGGCGAGCTTCTCCATGTAGACGCACGGGCCGGGGTCGAACATGGCGCCGCGCTCGGCCACCGCGATCACCGCCAGGGCGCCGCCACGACCCTGGGCGGTCAGGGTCGTCCCGTCGATGGGGTCGACCGCGATGTCGGTGAGCGGAGGCGTGCCGTCGCCGATCTTCTCCCCGTTGAACAGCATGGGCGCGTTGTCCTTCTCGCCCTCGCCGATGACGACGATCCCGTCCATCGGGACGCTGGCCAGGACGGTCCGCATGGCCTCCACGGCGGCCGCGTCGGCTCCGAGCTTGTCTCCCCGGCCCATCCAGCGGCTGGCCGCCATGGCAGCGGCCTCGGTGGTCCGCACGAGGTCCATGGCAAGGTTCCGGTCGGGGGCCTGGCGGGACGTCACCACGGGTCTGACCATAGTTGGTGGCCGGTCGCCACCTGCCGTTCGGTCCGGCCCCCAGCGGCGATACTTGTGGACGTGGATCAGATCGTGGTCGAGCCCAACGGACCGCTCGAGGGCACCGTCCGCGCTGGTGGAGCGAAGAATTCGGCGCTCAAGCTGATGGTGGCCTGCCTCCTGGCCGAGGGTCGCACGGTGCTGTCCAACGTCCCTCGCATCGACGACGTGGACACCATGGCCGAGGTGCTGCGCGCCATGGGCGCCCGGACCGAGCGTCTCGACAACGGGGATGTGGCGGTCAGCACACCGCCA
>CAYWDQ010000176.1:0-5717 GCA_964457065.1 uncultured Acidimicrobiaceae bacterium
TGAGCTTCACCTCGAGCTGCATGGTGCCGTCGAGATAGAAGTACCAGTAGAACCCGTACTCGTAGTTGCCGACGGTGGCGATGGAGCTGACGACGAGGCGGCGCGACCGTCGCACCTCGCTGCGGCCCGAGACCATGTCGACGTGCTTCCACAGGATGGAGTAGTCCTCCTCGTGCATGCAGATGGCGTTCGCCTTGGTGTGCGGCTTGCCCCGCTCGTCCGCGAAGACGTCGTCGAAGTAGTGGATCTCGCCCAGGCAGTCGCAGCCGAGGGTCAGCGAATTGGCCATGCGTCCGAGCCCCCATTCACCCGCGTCGAACGCGCTCTTCCACCGGTGCATTGGACTGGGGTGCCCGTAGGGCACCACCATCTCGCTGACGGACGCGCGGTAGACGAGCGGACGCACCTTGCCGCCGTCCTCGTACCCGATGGTCGAGAGGACGAGACCCTCGAGCGGGTCCATGCCCACCCGCAGCGACCACTTCTGCCACCGCACGAGATTGCCCTCCACCACGAAGCTCGGGCCTTCGGGCTGGGTGATGCTGAGCGGCTTGAGGTCGGTGCGCAGCGGTCCGTTGTCCTCGGGGTAGTAGCTGCCCGACGTCGGGGGCACGGGGACGGTGCCGTAGTCGAGCACCTCGAGCACCTCGCCCCGCCCCATGTCGACGATGGCCAGCAGTCCCTCGAGCGGACGGGCATAGCCATTGTCGTCTGCCGACTCGCGCAGGTAAGCCAGGCACTTGGTGATCCGACGCCCCTTCTCGTGCTCCAGCCCGAACGTCCCTGCGGGCCACGGGTCGACCTGGACGAGCGACCGGTCCACCACGCCGCGGCGGTCGAGCGCGGCGTTCCATGCCTCGCACTCCGCCAGCGCGAGCAGCGCGGCGTAGGCCTCTTCCATCTGCAACGGCGGGCGGACGTCCTCGACCACCTCCCAGCGCAGCACCTCGCCCCGGGTGACCGAGATGACCGCCTCGACCACGTCGGCCTCGGGACCCTGCAACAGCACCATGCGCACCTGGCGGTCGATGCTGGCGGCGGCCCCCGGCTCCCCCCGGTCGACCGCCCGCACGACCTCCTTGGGTGGATCGCACAGGGCCACGTAGGCGAATCGGAGGGCGTCGTCCGCCACGGCGGCCCGGCCACTGTCGAAGACGATCTGGCGGGCCGCCTTCATTTCGTCACCCGTCAGCGGCGAGAGCGGGTGGAGCGACGCAGGGGCGGGAACGGCAGTGGTCGACATTGGCGCCATGGTACGTGGCGGGCGGCCGCAGGCCGCCTACCATGCCTGAATGGTCGATGCGGCTGAGCGTGCCGCCCGCAGCGCCCACGAGCTGGCCCGTCGCACCGGCACCGACCGTCACGACGTCCTGGTCGTGCTGGGCAGCGGTCTCGCCGGCGCGGGCGAGATCCTGGGGGCCGGAGGCCCTTCGCTTCCCCTCGACACCCTGCCGTTCTTCCCCCGCTACACCGCCGCCGGGCACCGGGCCCAGGGCTGGTCGGTCGACGTGGCGGGAAAGCGCGTCCTGATCTTCGGGGGTCGCTGCCACCTGTACGAGGGCCTGCAGCCGGAGGAGGCCGTCCATCCCCTGCGCACCGGCGTTGCGGCCGGCTGCGGCACCGTCATCCTGACCGCCGCCGTCGGGGGCATACGCCCGGACCTGGCCGCGGGGGCGATCATGGTCGTGGAGGACCAGCTGAACCTCACGGGGTGCAGCCCGCTGCGCGGCGCCGACTTCGTCGACATGGTCGGGGCCTACGCGCCGTCGCTGCGCCGGCTGGCTCTTGCCATTCCGGCGTCGGTGGCCCCCGGGCTCTCCCCCCGCCCTGGCGTCTACGCCCAGGTGCTCGGGCCCCAGTTCGAGACACCCGCCGAGATCGCCATGCTGCGGGCCGCGGGAGCGGACGTGGTCGGCATGTCGATGGCGATCGAGACGATCGCCGCCCGCCGAGCCGGGGCCGACGTCCTCGGCCTGGCCGTGGTCACCAACGCCGCCGCCTCCGGCTCCGTCAGGACCGACATCGCCGGCATCGGGGCCGTCGGCGACGCCGCCACCCCCACCGTGGCCGAGATCGTCCGCCACGTCGTAAGGTCACTCCCGTGACCACTGCACCCGCCGGCGTCGACCACGTGGCGATCAACGTCCCCGACGTGCCGGGAGCGATCGCGTTCTACACCGAGACGATGGGGCTCGTCCAGAATTTCACCCGGCCCGACTTCGGGTTCGCCGGGGCCTGGCTGGACACCGCCAACGGACAGCAGGTGCACCTCATCGAGCTCCCGGCGCCCCCGAACGTTGGCCAGCATTTCGCCCTCGTCTACGACGACCTCGACGTGATCGTGCCCGAGCTCCGGGGACGGGGCCTCGAGGTGACGGACCCCGTCCCGGTGGGTGAGACCGGCCGCCGACAGGCCTTCACCAGCGACCCGTGGGGCAACGGGATCGAGCTGCACCAGCGACCCCGTTGAAGCCCCGGCGGCTGAGCTCCGCCTGATCGGGATCGCGTCGGAGGCCCGGTTGCGTGTCACATGCGAGACCGCGCACGCCGATGGCGGGAGCCGCGCCCTCGGGGCGCGTCTCGGTCAGTCGCCCGAGACGATGCTGATCTGCTTGCGCCCGCGGCGCTCGCCGAACTTCACCACGCCGTCCGCCGTGGCGAACAGCGTGTCGTCGCCGCCCCGCCCGACGTTGGCGCCGGGGTAGAACTTGGTGCCGCGCTGACGCACCAGGATGGAGCCGGCGGTCACCGTGGTGCCGTCGAACTCCTTGACCCCCAGGCGCTGCGCCTGCGAGTCCCGGCCGTTGCGGGTCGACCCGCCGCCTTTGGTCTTCGACATGTCGGACTCCTCGGATTCCCTCGGCCTCAGCCGGCCGCCGTGATGGCGGTGATCTCCAGCGTCGCGTAGTGCTGGCGGTGACCCCACCGGCGGCGCTGGTTGGACTTGGACTTGTAGGTCATGGCGTTGATCTTGGGGCCCAGCTCCGAGCCCACGACCTTGGCCGTGACGGAGGCACCCGCCAGCTGCGCCGGCGTGGCCAGTACCGTCGCGCCGTCGACCACGAGGACGGGCTCGAGCGACACCTCGGCTCCGATCGGCTGGCCGAGCAGCTCCACGCGGACGCGCTGGCCCTCCGCGACGCGCTCCTGCTTTCCTCCGGACCTGATGACGGCATACATGAAGGGGAGATCCTAGCGCAGGACCGAATCGTCGAGGGTCACACCCCTGCCCCCGCAGACGGCACACTCGGTCGAAAGGGTCTCGAGCAGGCCTTCCGAGACCCGCTTGCGGGTCATCTCGACGAGTCCCAGCTCGGAGATGTCGAAGACCTGGGTCCGGGTCTTGTCCCGGGCCAGGGCGTTGCGCAGCGCAGACGCCACCCGGTCCCGGTTCTCCCGGATCTCCATGTCGATGAAGTCGATGACGATGATGCCGCCGATGTCCCGCAGCCGCAGCTGGTGGGCGACCTCCTCGGCCGCCTCCAGGTTGTTGCGGAAGACGGTCTCCTCCAGGTTCGTCTTGCCCACGTTCTTCCCCGTGTTGACGTCAATGACCGTCAGCGCCTCGGTGCGCTCGATGATGAGCGAGCCCCCCGAGGGGAGCCACACCTTGCGGTCGAGCGCCTTGTGGAGCTGCTCGTGCACGTGGTAGCGCTCGAAGATCGGGAGGCCCTCGACCTCGGGGTCGTAGTACTCGACCCGGTCCGAGAGCTCGGGGCTCACCGCCCGCACGTAGTCCCGCACCTGCTCGAACAGCTCCAGGTCGTCGATCACGACGCCCCGGTACTCCGCGTTGAGCTCCTCGCGCAGGATCCGCACCGACAGCTCGGGCTCCCGGTAGAGGAGGCCGGGGGCGTCGGACTTCTTGGCCTCGACCTCTATCGACTTCCACTGCTCCAAGAGGGTGGTGACGTCGCGCTGCAGCTCGTCGGCCGAGACCCCCTCGGCCGCGGTGCGCACGATCATGCCGTGGCCGGCCGGCTTCACCTCGTCGATGATGCGCCGGAGCCGCCGCCGCTCGGTGTCGCCCAGGCGCTTGGAGATGCCGAACGCGCTGGAGTTCGGGACGAGGACCGCGAAGCGCCCGGGCAGCGAGACCTCCTGGGTCAGGCGTGCGCCCTTGGCCCCGATGGGGTTCTTGGTGACCTGGCACAGAATGCTCTGTCCGGCCTTGAGCACGTCCTCGATCCGCGGCTGCTGCGACGACGCCCCGCCCTCGATGTCGTCGCGGTCGTAGCGCACGTCGCCCCGGTACAGGACGGCGTTCTTCGGGATGCCGATGTCGATGAAGGCGGCCTCCATGCCGGGCAGCACGTTCTGCACCCGCCCGCGGTACACGTTGCCGTCGATCTGGCTCGTGTCGTCGGCCGCCCGGGACACGTAGTGCTCCACCAGGGTCCGACCCTCGAGCATGGCGATCTGGGTCATGTGGGGCTGCACGTGCACGCAGACCAGGTACCGGCCCACCTGCTTGGAGCGGCGCTCCCGGGCCGGGCGGCGCCTGCTGCGCGCCCGCTTGGCACCCCCGTCGAGACTCTCCGGAGCGGCGGCGCCCGTCGGAGCGCCCTCACCGGATTCCGCCTCCTGCGTCACCGTGGGCCCCGGCCGCACCAACGGCACCACGGGTGCAGCCGCCGCCGGCGGCGGCGCGGCGGGTGCCGGCCGTGTGTCCCCGATCTTCGGCTTCGGTCGCTGGGGCGCGGGGCGCGCCTCGTCCGGGGGGCTAGTGCCTCCCGACGCCTCCCGGGGGGGACCCTCCGGGGTCTGGCTGAATTCCGTCTCGGACATGAGGGAAAGCCCTCCTCGCGTACTGTGTCGCGTCCGCGCCGGTCCCGGGCCCGCTCACGGAGAGGGGCTCGAACCGTCCGCCGTCGCGTTCGATCCATTGATGCGTTCGACAGGCCCGTCCGAGCACCGCGTCGGTGCCGAGCGTCGTGACCAGGTCGGCCGGACGGACGCCACGCGGGTGCGTGGCCAACTCCGCCCGGAGATCACCGTTGGGGCTGGTCACGGACAGTGCCAGGATTGCCGGGCGGATGTCGTCGTCGGCCTGACGACCCTTGCGCTCCCGCCGGACAGCCAGAATGGGAGCAGCGAGCGCCTTCTCGACCCGCTCCTGCAGCTCCTCACCTGGCACTCCGAGCACCTCCAGCTCCCAATTGCACAATGCTACCTCCTGCTGGAGCGAACCCTCGGCCTCCCCGACCAGGGCGGCCGCCTCGACGTCGATCCCCTCGGGCAGCAGCACGCTCAATGCTCCGGGCAACTCGGGCACCGGGATCTCTCCGGAGTCGACGGGCCCGAGGCGCACGTCGAGGTACTCGCCGAGGGACTCGCAGCCCGTGGGCAGGGCCAACCCGAAGCTCACCAGGGGGTGGGGCACGAAACCCTGCGAGTAGGCCACCGGCAGCCGACTGCGCCGCAAGGCCCGTTCCCACATGCGCGCCACGTCCCGGTGGCTCGTGAAGCGGATCTTCCCCGCCTTCGTGAAGCGCAGCCGGAGGCGGCGCGATGCTCCCGGTACGGGGGCCTCAGGAGGCACGGCCGACCAGGCGGACGGGGACGCGGTCCCCGACGCTGAGGTCCTGGCCCGTGCCCTGGCTGCCCCCCGCCGGCGGGACCGGCGAGGCCACCACGTGTTCGAGGCCGAACCCGGTGCAGGCCCCGCAGTCGTAGCAGGGGGTCCAGCGGCAGTCCTCGACGGCCACCCGGGCCAG
>CAYWDQ010000177.1:0-5705 GCA_964457065.1 uncultured Acidimicrobiaceae bacterium
GAGCGGCGGCGGGTTCCCGCCCGGGCCGGCGAGACGCACCGCACGGGCCAGCATCAGCCGGGCCCCCTCGAGCTGCACCGCCATGTCTGCCAGCTTCCACTGCAGACCCTGCAGCTCGGCCAGCGGTCGGCCGCCGATGACGCGCTCGTTCATGTAGCGCACCGAGTGCTCGAGCGCGCCCTGGGCCGCGCCGATGCACATGGACGCGTTGCCGCAGCGCTCGTGGTTCAGGTGCGACAGCAGCACCTTGAAAGCGTCGGTGCTGGCCGGGTCCCCCGCGATCAGCACGTCGTCGGCCGTGATCTCCACGCCGTCGAAGGCCAGTTCGGCCTCGGTGGCGGCGTGGATCCCCATGCCCTTGTGCCGCCCGGTGACCGACACGCCCTCGCGGTCGGTGGGCACGATCACCGCGCCGATGCCCTTGGCCCCCCCGCCACCCGGCCAGCGGCACCAGACCAGCACCCCCTGGGCCACGTCCCCCAGGGTCGAGTAGTTCTTGTAGGCGTTGAGCCGCCAACGCCCCGGCCCGTCTTCGGTCAGTGCGGCGCGCATGTCCTGCACGGCGGAGCCGGCGTCGGGCTCGGTGATCCCGATGCTGATGATCGCCTCGCCGTCGGCCGCCGCCGGCAGCCAGCGCTCCTTCATCGCCTCCGGGCCGAGATGCTCGATCCCCCGCGGCGGGCCGTTGAACGTGAGCTGACAGCAGATGGCGGACGAGACGTCGGCCCGCGCGATCTCCTCCAGCACGATGGAGGCCTCGACGTCACCCAGGCCCATGCCACCCCAGCGCTCCCCCACCGTGATGCGCAGGAGGTCGGCCGCAGCGAGTGCCTTGCGCACCTCGGCGGGCACCGCGCCCTCCTCGTCGGCCTGGTGCGCCCTCGGCGCGACCTCGCGGGTCGCCACGTCACGTGCGAGCTGGCGCAGCGCCGACTGGTCGTCGCTCTCGGCCAGCAGATCGACCCCCTGGACCTCCGACGCGCTCATCAGCCGAGCTCGGTCCCCACGATGCCGACGAAGCTCACGCCCTCACCCGGCGCACCACCCAGGTTGTGCGTGAGCCCGAGGGTCCGGCCGGGTCCCACCGTGTTGATCTGGCGGTCCGGCGGTGCCTCGCCGCGGAGCTGGAGCCAGCACTCGAAGAGCATGCGCAGGCCCGAGGCTCCGATCGGGTGCCCGAACGACTTCAGGCCGCCGTCGGGATTGACCGGCAGGTCCCCGTCGCGGTCGAAGGTGCCCTCGAGCACCTCCTTCCACGCGGTCCCCCGCTCGGCGAAGCCCAGGTCCTCCATGAGCACGAGCTCGGTGGGCGTGAAGCAGTCGTGCACCTCCGCCATGGCGAGCTGCACCCTGGGCTCGGTGATCCCCGCCTGCGCGTAGGCGTCGGCCGCCGAGCGCACGACTTCCTCGAAGGTGGTGTAGTCGTAACCAGGGTCGATGGGCCCCGCCGCCGGCCCGGCGACGAAGGACAGCGCCTTCACGTACAACGGGTTCTCGCAATAGCGGTGGGCGTCGGCGGCCCGGCAGATGATGGCCGCCGCCGAGCCGTCGCTCACCCCGCTGCAGTCGAAGACCCCGAGGTCGCCGGCCACCAGCGGCGCCTTGGCGATCGTCTCCATGGAGACCTCCTTCTGGAACTGCGCCCGCGGGTTGCGCGCCCCGTTCTGGTGGTTCTTGAACGCGATGCGGCCCATGACCTCTTTCAGCTGGTCCCGGTCGACGCCGTACTTGTGGGCATAGGAAGGGGACAGGAAGGAGAAGGCCGCCGGCGACGAGAGCCCGGGGTCCGTGCCGTCGCCCACCGGGCGGATCCCCGTCAGCCCCGAGAAGCCGGTGTCCTTGAGCTTCTCCACTCCGATGGCCATGGCAGTGTCGTAGGCGCCCGACGCTACGGCGTAACACGCGTTGCGGAAGGCTTCCGATCCCGTGGCGCAGTAGTTCTCCACCCGGGTCACAGGCTTGTAGTCGAGCTTGAGCGGCCGTGACAGCGTCACGCCGCAGACACCCGAGGTCATGGTGCCGAGCCAGAAGGCGTCGATGTCATGGATCGACATCCCGGCCGACGTCGCCGCCTCGGTCGCCGCGTCGGTCAGGAGGTCGTCGACGCCCATGTCCCACCGCTCGCCGAAGCGAGTGCAGCCCATGCCGACGATGGCCACCTGGTCCTTGATGCCGCTGCTCGCCATCGCTCCTACTCTCCTCGCTCCCCGTCCGGGTCTGCCCCGGACGGCGCCACCTGATCCCCGGCGGGACGGGCCTTCCAGAAGTAATTGTGCACGCCCTGCGCCGTCCACACGCGGCGGAACGTCATGGACACCCGTTCCCCGATGGACAGCTCGGAGGCGCGCACGTCGGTCATCTCGCAGCGGTAGCGGCCGCCGCCGTCGAAGTCCACGATGACGCCCACGACCGGGGGCGACATGGAGTACGCCAGGTGGTCGATGGTGAAGGTGGCCACGGTACCGGGGACGTCGGCCAGCCGCTCGGGCTGCATCTGGTCGATGGCGTGGCACGAGAGACAGGCCCGGGTGGGCGGCATGTGGCGGAAACCGCACACGAGGCAGCGGCTGGCGGTGAAGCCGTACTTCCATTCCTCGGAGCGGTGCACCGTCGGAGCGCCGGGGCGCTCGGGGTCGGGGCGGCGCGGCGGCTCGCGGTGTAGCTGCCCCCGCCAGGTCAGGAAGGTCGCGTAGGCGAGGTCGTCTCGCCCCGCAGCCACCTGCTCGGCAACGGTCGGCACACCCGCCTCGGCCCGGTCCCGCTGCGCGCCCGGCAGCGCGTCGGTGGTGCGCAGGAGGAAGCTGTCGGCGCCATCGGCCAGCGACAGCACGACGATCACCTGCCCCGGCTCGGCGCGCTCGAGCACGTCGCACAGCGCCACGCCGGCGTGCGCCGCGCCCAGGTTGCCGACCGCGCCGGTCAGGTCCGGCGCCAGGACCCCGTCGCGCACGCCGAGACCGGACGCGGTGGCCTTGACCGCCCGCGCGTGCAGGCCGGTGACGACGGCGTGGTCGATGTCCTCCTCGGCCAGGCCGGCGTCCTTCAGCGACGCCGCAAAGGCCTCCCGAGCCAGCGGCACGTAGAGCTCCTCGCCGAACCGCTCCTCCCACACGTGCGAGTCCGACTCGCCCGGCACGCGCCAGCGGTCAAGGAACTCGTCGCTGGCGGCGCCGCGGCCCACCAGCTCGGCGACTGCACCCTCGGGCGCGCAGACGACCGCCGATGCCCCGTCGCCGCTGTCGCGCTCCTCGGCCGAGCCGGCCAGCCCGGTTCGCAGGTCGGAGAGGACGGCCAGCGTCGTGCGACCACCGGCGCCGGCGCCGGCGCCGGTGAGCGCCTGCAGCAACGTGGCGGTCGCCGAGCGCGACGACCCCGCGAAGTCATAGGCCCCGCTGGCGCGTCCGAGCCCGAGCGCGGCATGCACCGTGGTCGCGCTGGTCTTGTCGAGGTAGCCCGGGTCGGGAGTGGACAAGAACAGGTCCTGGACCGCGCCCGCTCCGGGGCCGGTGGCCAGGGCGCGTCGCCCAGCCTCCACCCCCAGTGTGGTCGTGTCCTCGTCGTACGAGGCGACTGCCCGGGTGCCCCTGCCGCCCCCGCTCCCCAGGGTCCCGGCGATGGCCGATCGTTGTAACCGCCAGTAGGGCAGGTACGTGCCCCACGCCGCGATGCCTCCGCTCATGACCCGATCCTACGTAGCACGGAGACCCGGTCCGCCAACGGCGTGCCCGGGAGGACCTGCACCGGGCACACATTTCGGCCCCCCGGGCGTCCGTCACCCCATCGTCGACCTACCGGATGGCCCTTCCGGGCACCCCAGAGGTTCGCTCAGGCGGTCGCCACCACCACCATCTCCCAGCTGTCGAGCTCGAGCGGGCCACCGCCACCGGCCCGGAACGTCACGTCCCGGAAGCCCGCGTCTTCGAGCCAGACGACCCACTCCGGCGGGGTCGGAAGCCGGACGAAGTAGCGGGCGTGACGCGCCACTCCGTCACGGTGGACCGTGCGCTCGATGACCATCCTGCCCCGCACAGGGTCGAAAGTGGAGACCTCGACCATGGTGTGATCGCCGCGCTGCACGACGACGGCGTCAGGGGCCGGGGTGAAGTGCCGGACGCCGCCGTCGTGGTGCATGGTGTCGATGGCCACTTTTCCGCCCGGCCGCAGCACGCGGTGGAACTCACGCAGGACCTCGTGGCAGTCGTCGTCGTCGTAGTAGCCGAACGAGTTCAGCCAGCACACCACCGCGTCGAAGGGACCGTCCACCGGGAGGCTGCGTACGTCACCCTGCAGGTACGTCACCGCATCGGCGGGGAGGGTCGGGTCGGCGCGGGCCTGTTCGAGGTAGGCAGGCGTGAGGTCGACCCCTGTCACCTGCATGCCGGCAGCGCCCAGCCGGCGCGCAATCCGGCCGTGGCCACACGGCGCATCGAGGATGCGCGACCCCGGGGGCAGGTCGAGCAACCCGAGGATCTCGGCGGTGTCGGCATCCGAGTGCTCGTCGTCGATGGACTCCTCGTAGAAGTAGAGGTAGTCGTCGCCGAAGGTGGCCTCCATGTCGAACGTCATGCGCCATCTTCGCCGCCGGTAGGGTCCGGTGCATGCGGGAGCCCGCGGACCTCTCCTTCGACGCGGCGACCGAGGTCCGGCCCACCGCTGAACCGGACCTGTTCAAGACCGAGGTCCACGAGCTGTGGACGGTGGGCGACAAGCCGAACGGTGGCTACCTCCTGGCGCTCCTGGGCCGGGCGGCGCTGGTCGCCGGACGCGGGGACGGCGAACCCGACTGGGAGGTCGTGTCCTCCTCCATCACCTACCTGCGGCCGCCCGGGCTCGGGCCCGCCGACATCCACACGACACTCATGCGCCGCGGCCGCTCAGCGGCGCACGTGCGCGCCGTGCTCGTCGCCGGCGGCACCGACCTGGTGGACGCGGTATTCGTGCTCGGGTCGCTCGCCGACGTGGCACCCGTCCGCTACGACGCCATCGAGCCGCTCCGGGTCCCGGATCCCGATCACTGCGTCCGCCTCCCCCCAAAGATGCCGGGCGGCGTGCACGTCGGGATCATGGAGGTGCTGGACCTCCGGCTGGACCCCGACACCATGCCCCTGGTGGACCCGCACCCTCTCGCAGACGCCCGGGCCGAACTGCGCGGCTGGACCAGGTTCGAGGACGGGCGGGAGCCCGACCCCCTCTCGCTCCTCTTCGCGGTCGACGCCATACCACCGGCGACCTTCCGGATCGGCTCGACCGGCTGGGTGCCCACGCTCCAGATGTCCTCCTACGTCAGGGCGCGCCCTGCGCCCGGCTGGCTGGGGATCCGCATGACGGCGGGCCTCGTGGCGGGCGGCATGGTCGACGAGACCTGCATCCTGTGGGACAGCCGCGGCCAGGTGGTGGCGCAGTCGACGCAGCTCGCCCGGCTGCGCTTCCCCGGCGAAGTCGGCTGATTCCTCAGCCTGATCCCAGCGAACGCGACGGTTCTCCCCGTCGCCGACGCTCAACCATGCGGCGCCGGCGGTGACATCGACGGCGGCCGAAGGTCAGGCCGCCTGCTCGTCCTCGTCGTCGCCGTCCTCCTCGTCGTCCGCGTCGTGGCAGTCCCAGGAGCAGTACCCCGCGATCCGAGGAGAAGCCGGGTGGAAGCCGCAGCGTCGGCACAGCGTCGTCATCGTGGTACTCGCTTTCCAACTGGAGATTTCGTGCAT
>CAYWDQ010000178.1:0-5514 GCA_964457065.1 uncultured Acidimicrobiaceae bacterium
GTCGACCGCATCAACGTCTCGTGGTGGCGCAAGGAGTGGTGGCCCGACGTCGAGAAGGAGCTGCGCGCCCTGTGACGTCCGAGTCGTTGCCGGTGTCGGGGCACGCAGCGCCCGGCTTCGAGCCCGTCGCCCGGGTGCTCGCGCAAGGTACGTCCGTCCGGGTCGGCGAGCGGGAGCGGCGGGCCGACCTCGGCGACGGCGGGGGTGCCTTCTGCGCCTACGTCGACGGCGACTGCGTGGTGGACCTGTGGGCCGGGCCGGCCGGGCCGGCCGGGCCGGCCGGGCCGACGGGCCGGGCGTGGCAGGAGGACACACGGGCCGTCGTCATGTCGTCGACGAAGGGCATGACGACGTTGTGCGCGCACCTGCTCGAGGACCGGGGCGAGCTTGACCTCGACGCGCCGGTCGTCCGGTACTGGCCCGAGTTCGGGTCCGAGGGCAAGGCGTCGACCACGGTGCGCCAGCTGCTCAGCCACCAGTCGGGCGCCATCGGGCTCCCCGCGTCCGACGAGCTGCTCTCGTGGGACGGCGGCGGGTGGGCCGACACGGTTGCCATCGCCGCCGGCGTCGCGTCGGGACCGCCGGCCTGGGAACCCGGGACCCGGCACGGCTACCACGGCGTGACGTTCGGGTGGCTCGTCGGCGAGCTGGTGCGCCGGATCAGCGGTTCGAGCCTCGGGACCTTCTTCGACGCCGAGGTGGCGCGACCGCTCGGCATCGCCGGCTCGATCTCCATCGGGACGCCGGCCGTCGCGCTCGGGTCGGTGGCCACCGTCATGGAGTTCCCCGTGAAGCCGGGGAAGGAGAGCGCGCTGCGGGCCATCGACCCCGAGACGAGGTCCGGCCGCTCCGTCCTGGCCGGCGCGCACGGGAGCCTCTTCGCCGACGAGGAGGGCCGGCCCCGCTTCGCCGACTTCATGAACACGCCGGCGGTGCTGCAGGCCGAGATCGGCGCGCTGGGCGCGACGGCGACGGCCCGGGCGCTGGCCCGCGTGTACTCGGCCCTCGCGACCGGCGAGGAGCTCGTGTCGCGCGCCTCGGTGGAGCGCTTCCGGGTCGAGCAGGTCTGCGGGCGCGACGCCGTCATGGGCGTGCCGACACGGTGGGCCGTCGGCTACTCGCTCGAGCCACCCGCGCTGGTGCCCGGCGTCCCGCGGATGCACGGGCCCAACGACGGTGCGTTCGGTCACATGGGCGCCGGCGGCCAGATCGGCTTCGCGGACCCCGCCGCGGGTGTCGCCTGTGCGTTCGTGCGCAACCACCTGGAGAACCAGGCACTGCCGCTCATGGGCGCCTGCCTGGTCGACGTGCTGTACTCATGCACGGGGAACGGTCGGAGTTAGGGGGCGCAGTGTACGCAGCTGAGCACGCAGCAGAGCATCCAGACCATGCGGCCATCGTCATGGCGCCCTCGGGGAGGACGTTGAGCTTCGCCCAGTACGAGGCGGGGGCCAACCAGGTCGCCCACGTCCTGCGTGAGACGGGCCTGCGCCGCAAGGACCACATGGCGATCTTCATGGAGAACGACCCCGCCATGCTGCTCGCCGAAGCGGGCGCCGAGCGCACCGGGCTCTACTTCACCCCCGTCAACTCCTACCTCTCCCCCGAGGAGGTGGCCTACATCGTCAACGACTCCGAGTCCCGGGTGGTGGTGACGTCGGCCGCCAAGGCGGACGTGGCCCTCCGATTGCCCGCGCTGTGTCCGAAGGTGGAGCGCTGGATCATGGTCGGCGACCCCGCCGGACCCTACGAGTCGTGGGAAGAGGCGGTGGGCCGCCAGAGCACCGGGCCGGTGGCCGACGAGCAGCTCGGCGCGCCCATGATGTACTCGTCGGGGACCACGGGGCGGCCCAAGGGGATCCTGCGCCCGATGTACGACATCCACCCGTCCGTGACCAGCATCGCCGTGCTGGGCATCGCCACGCTGTGGCGTCTCCGCGAGGACATGGTGTACCTGTCGCCGGCGCCGCTGTACCACACCGCCCCGCAGGTGAGCGTCGCCATCGCGTTGCGCATGAAGTCGACCGCGGTCGTCATGGAGCACTTCGACCCGGCGCTGTACCTCGACCTGATCGGGACGCACCGGGTCACGCATTCCCAGGTCGTACCGACGATGTTCACCCGCATGCTGAAGCTGCCCGACGACGTGCGGGCGGCGGCCGACCTGTCCTCGCTCGAGGTCGTGATCCATGCCGCCGCGCCGTGCCCGGTCCCGGTGAAGGAGCAGATGATCGAGTGGTTCGGCCCGATCCTGCTCGAGTACTACGCCGCCACCGAGGGCAACGGTTGCACGTTCATCACCTCGGACGACTGGCTGGCGCATCGAGGCAGCGTGGGACGGGCCGTGCTCAGCGACATCCACATCCTCGACGACGAGGGGAACGAGTGCCCGACCGGCACGTCCGGCACGATCTGGT
This sequence comes from uncultured Acidimicrobiaceae bacterium, assembly GCA_964457065.1. Lineage (GTDB taxonomy): Bacteria > Actinomycetota > Acidimicrobiia > Acidimicrobiales > RAAP-2 > Bog-473. The sequence continues at coordinate 2,418 of CAYWDQ010000178.1, forward strand.
TCGCCGGCGCGACAGACTTCGAGTACTACCGCGACCCCGAGAAGACGGCCAGCACGCGCCGGGACGACGGCACGACGAGCACCGTCGGCGACGTGGGCTACCTGGACGAAGCCGGCTATCTGTTCCTGACCGACCGCAAGGCGCACATGATCATCTCGGGCGGCGTGAACATCTACCCCCAGGAGACCGAGAACCTCCTCGTCACCCACCCCAAGGTGCTCGACGCCGCCGTCATCGGCGTGCCCAACGAGGACCTCGGCGAGGAGGTGAAGGCGGTCGTGCAACCGGTCGACGGCGTGGTCGGCGACGAGGCGCTCGGGCGCGAGCTCATCGCGTTCTGCCGCGGGCACCTGGCGCACTTCAAGTGCCCGCGCAGCGTGGACTTCGTCGACGAGCTCCCCCGACTACCCACCGGGAAGCTCTACAAGGGCGTGCTCCGCGAGCAGTACTGGGGCGATCACGCCACCCGGATCGTGTGACGGCCGGGCTGCCCGACGACCTGGCGTCCTGGGTCGAGGACGTCGGGGGCGGCCGCTTGGCGCTGGCCGACCGCATGCAGGGCGGGGCGCGCAAGGAGGCCTGGTTCGTCGACCTCGAGCGGCCCGACGGCACGACGGCGCACCTCTTCCTGCGCTACGACCGCTCCGACCCGGCCCGCACCAGGGACCCGTGGACCTTGCACCGCGAGGCCACCGTGTACCTGGCGCTGCAGGACGGCCCGGTGCCCGTCCCCCGCGTCCTCGGCGTGCACCCGGTGCACCAGGCCATGCTCGCCGAGCGCGTGACGGGCGAGAACTGGTTCTCCCGCATCAGCGATCCGGCGGAGCGGGAGGCGACCGCACGCGACTTCATGACGAAGCTCGCCGCCCTGCACTCCCTCGACGCAGCTGCGCTCGATCTGCCCGCCTTCCCCGCCGTGAGGACGGTGGTCGACGCCGTGCACGCCGAGCTCGACGAGTGGGACCGCGTCCTGGCCGAACGGGGCGGGACGCCGGACCCCGCCCTCGTCTTCTCGCTGCGCTGGCTGCGCCGCCACGTCCCCGACTACGCCGGCCCGACCGTTCTGGTGCAGGGCGACACGGGGCCGGGCAACTTCATGTACGCCGGCGGCCGCGTCACCGCCGTGGTCGACTGGGAGCTGGCGCACCTCGGGGACCCCATGGACGACATCGCCTGGCTGTCGCTGCGGGCGACCCAGGAGCCCTTCACCGACTTCCCGACCCGGCTGCGCGAGTACGCGGAGCTGACCGGCAACGCCATCGACGAGGCGCGGGTGCACTACTACCAGGTGATGGCGGAGACGAAGCTCCAGGTGATGGGCCACCGACCGGATGCCGCCGGACCCGGATCGGCGGACTCGGACGTGGGAAACGGCTTCATCTACCAGATGCTGCACCGGCGGCTGTGGCTCGAGGCGCTGGCTGCGGCGACCGGACTGGTGCTGACGCCGGCCGAGGCTCCGCAGGCCCGGGACCGCAGCGACCACGACTGGATGTACGACGCCGTCCTCGCCCAGCTGCGCGACGTGATCGTGCCCCGGACCTCGGACCCGTTGGCGTCGGCGCGGGGGAAGGGGATCGCCCGCCTGGTCAAGTATCTGGCGCAGGTCGACACCTACGGTGCGTCCTACGAGGTGCTCGAGCTCGATGACCTCGAGGCGCTGCTCGGCCGGCGCCCCGAGTCGGTCGCGCTGGGACGGCGGGCCGCGGCCGACGCGGTGGCGTCGGGTGACGTGAGCGACGAGGCCTACCTGGGGGCGCTGTGGCGGCGGGTGGCGCGCGAGACCAAGCTGGCCCGGCCTTCGATGGGGGCGCTGGCCGACCGGCACTGGCCCGACTTGGTGGCGTCGTGAGCGAACGAGAGCTGTTCGGCGTCGACCTGGACCGGCGGCGTGCGGAGCGCACGTACCGGACGTTCGGGCCCGAGGACGACGACTTCCACGACGAGGAGATGACGGACCGCTGGTGGGAGACCGAGACCAACTGGTTCTCGTGGAACGTGCCCGAGCGAGGGCTGGGTGGCTGGACCTACTGCCAGGCCCGCCCCAATGCCCGGCTGTGCAACGGCGGGGCCTGGGTGTGGGACGACCGAGCCGCGCTGCCGTGGGACCTCCCCTACCGGGCGGAGTACTCGGGCCTGCAATTGCCGCCGCGTGCCCAGCGCGACATGCGCGACTTCGAATGGCCCAACGGGGTCCGCGTGCGCGTGCTCGAGCCGTTGCGGCGCTACGCCGTGTCGTACACGGACCCCGGCGGACTCGAGCTGGACCTGGAGTTCGAGGCGATCATGGCGCCCAACCCCCACCCGACGGGCGTGATCCCCTTCTTGAAGGGCGTGCACTTCGACCAGGCGGGCCACGTGACCGGGACCATGGTGCTGCGCGGCGAGGAGGTGCCGATCGACTGCTACTCGGTGCGCGACCGCTCGTGGGGGCCGCGCCCACAGGGCCGACCCAGGCGACGCACGGGCGACGCGTCCTCGCAGGCCGGGAGCTTCGGGGGGGTGGGCTATTCCTTCTGTGCCGCGCGTCCGGGCGAGGCCTGGCTGACCTATGCCGTTCCCGGCCCCGAGGTGGAGCCCGTCTCGTGCGGCTTCCTGCTCCGGGGCGGCCGGTACGGTCACATCCTGGCCGGAGAACGACGCGTGAGCTTCGACGCGGGGACGGGGTGGCCGCTCGCCTTCGAGATCGAGGCGGTGGACGAGTTCGATCGCCGGCTGTCGGTACGCGGCGACTCGGTCAGCCGGCACTGGCGCGGTCACGGAGGGGATTCGCTGGTCCACTGGCGCTGGGACGACGGGGTGGACGGCTGGGGCGAGGACCAGAGCTACTTCAGCCGAGACCAGTGGGAGGCCAACCGGAGGCGCTCGACAAAGAGCTGACCTCGTACGACCGTTCCCCTCCGATGGCCGCCGCACCGAACCCCGACGTCACTCTGGCCGGACCGTCGGCGCTGGCGGCGCTCCCGGACGAGGTGCTGATGGAGTCCGCTGCAGAGACGGTCCGGCAGATGGGGGCATTGGCGGGACGCTTCGTCGAGCTCCTGGGCGAGCTCGACCGACGCGAAGGATGGCGGGCCGAGGGAGCGACGTCCCTCGA
>CAYWDQ010000179.1:0-5500 GCA_964457065.1 uncultured Acidimicrobiaceae bacterium
GACGACCCGATGGCCATGTACATGAACGACGTGTGCACCATTCCGTCCAACCTGTCGGGACACCCCGCGATCTCCGTGCCGTTCGGTACCGGGGACGATGGTCTCCCGGTCGGGGTGCAGGTCATGGCGCCCGCCCTGGGCGAGGCGATGCTGTTCCGCCTGGCCCGAGTGGTGGAGGCGCATGCTCCGGAGGGGGCACGGTCGTGAGCGCTGGCTGGGAGATGGTCATCGGGCTCGAGGTGCACTGCGAGCTGGCGACGGCGACGAAGCTGTTCTGCGGTTGCCGCAACTCGTTCGGCGACGAGCCCAACGTCAACATCTGCCCGACGTGCCTCGGGCTGCCCGGCTCACTCCCCGTCCTCAACGAGCAGGCCGTCGAGCTGGCCATGCGCATCGGGGCGGCGCTGCACTGCGAGATCCGACCGTCGGAGTTCGCACGCAAGAATTACTTCTACCCCGATCAGGCCAAGGACTATCAGATCAGCCAGTACGACCTGCCGCTGAATGCCGGGGGCTGGCTCGAGCTCCCCGACGGGTTCGTCGTGGGCGTGACGCGGGCCCACATGGAGGAGGACACGGGGAAGTTGACCCACGTCGGGGCGAGCGGGCGTATCAACGCCGCCCTGCACGCGCTGGTCGACTACAACCGCTCCGGCGTGCCGCTGGTGGAGATCGTGAGCGAACCCGACATTCGCACCGTGGCCCAGGCGCGTGCGTATGCGTCGGAGCTGCGCGGCATCCTGAAGGCGACGGGCGCGTCCGACGGTCGGATGGAGGAGGGGTCCATGCGGGTGGACGCCAATGTGTCGGTCCGGCCGACCGGGACCACCGCGTTCGGCACCCGCTGCGAGATCAAGAACCTCAATTCGCTGCGCTCGCTGGGCCGGGCGATCGAGTACGAGGCGGCACGTCAGATCGCCGTCCTCGAGGCCGGCGGCTCCGTGGACCAGGAGACGCGGCACTGGGACGAGTCCGCCGGGCGCACGGAGTCGATGCGCTCGAAGGAGGAGGCCAACGACTACCGCTACTTCCCCGAGCCCGATCTCGTACCGCTGGCGCCGGACGAGGCATGGCGGGAGCGTGTTCGCGCTGGCATGGGGCCGATGCCGTCGGACCGCCGCGCGCAACTGGCGGCGGCCCTGGGGGGATCGCCGACCGATGCCGAGGCGGACCAGATCAGAGCCGTCGTCGACCTGGGCCTGGACGGGCTGGTGACCGCAGCGGCCGAGGCCGGTTCGCCCGCGTCGCTGGCGCTGGCCCGCGCCGCCAACGAGGTCGCCGCACAGAGCGAGGCCGGACTGAGCCTCAGTGCGCCCGCGTTCGTCGCGCTGCTGGCCATGGAGTCCGGCGGACAGTTGTCGGCGACGCAGTCCAAGGCCGTGCTTGCGGCGCTGCTCGAGCGTGGCGGGGGAGACCCGGCGGCCGTGGCCAAGGAGATGGGGTTCGAGGCCCTCGAGGCGGACACGCTGTCGGCCGTGGTCGACGACGTGATCGCCGCGCACCTCGAGGAGTGGGATCGCTTCGTCGAGGGCGAGGACAAGTTGATGGGGATGTTCACCGGCGAGGTCATGAAGGCCACGTCGGGCAAGGCGAACGGCAAGGAGGTCGCGGCCGAGCTACGCCGGCGGCGCGGTTAGGCCGACGAACACGGTCCCCGGGCGGCGGTGACCGCGGTCCAGATCGGGGATGGGCGCGAGGTCATGACCCGGCCCGAAGGGCCGAGGAAGGTCAGTTCCCGATTGGCGTTGCCCGACATGGTCCACCCCCGACTGTGGACCAGGTGATGGTGGTGCAGGCACAGGAGCGCGAGGTTGTCGAGGTCCGTGCGCCCGTCCGGTTTCCACGGGACCACATGGTGCGTGTTGGTGAACGTCACGTTCGTGCACCCGGGGAACCGGCAGTGGCGATCCCGACGCATGACCTCCCGGCGCTGCGCGTCCGAGGGTTCTCGCCGCGCCCGGCCCTCGTACATGGTGTGGCCGACGTCGTCATCGACGCCGATGGAGACGGTGGCGTCGCAGGCGATCCGCCGGACGGTCTCGCAGCTGATCAGCCCGTCCCGCTCCAGCTCGCCGGCCAATTGGGTGTCCTCGCCCGCCTGGTCCGTCAGCGCCGCCAGAGGTACATGCGCCACGACGACGTACGGGCTCGAGGTCGAACGCCCTTGGTTCGATGAGCGGATCACCTCCATGAACGCGTCGCACAGTCGTTGGTCCCACGGTGTCTCGCCATCGGAGGGAACCTGCCGGGCGCGGGACTCGAGACAGGCCCGCGCCTCGGCATAGGACTCCGCCGGCAGTTGGACGGTCGCGGTGCGGAAGCGGTCGTTGAAGCGCAGGAACCGCCGCCGGTGGTCGGACTCGGCTGTCGGCTCGGTCGGAACCTGCCTGGAGCGGGCCATCTCCGTCAGCTGCCGGACGGAGCGCTCCTGTGCCTGATCCCGCAGTTCTCGATCGGTCTCCGGCGTGGCCACCCCGGCGAGCGCCCGGACCTTGTCGAAGGACAGGTCACCCGCGCACAAGCCGGCCACGAGGTGCGGGATGTCCCATGCCTTCTCGGCCAGGTGCGTGTAGGCCCGCGCCGTGGGTGTCGAGATCCCGAAGCGCTCCATCACCCAGGGCTCCGAGGAGGTCGCTCCCTCGTCGCGGTACGCCTGGCGTCGGTCGACCTCGCCGAGCAGCACGACGATCGCCCCCTCGACGGCGGCCTTCTGGCGGAAGAGCTCGTCGAGGCGGTCCCTGATCTGCTCGTTCGACATCGTCACCGTGTCGTCATCGGTCTTCGCCATCGGGGCAGAACGGTCCCCGCCGCCCGGCGAAGTGCGTCGGAGACTCCGGCCGGGCGGCCTAGCCGATCGATCCCGAGATGTAGCGGTCCAACGTCGGCCCGCCCAACGGCCGATCTCCTCGGGCCCGCGATGCCGCGCTTCCTCCAGCGCTCCATTCCCACCATCGGGGCCGAGGTGACGCCACCGCCGGTGCCGCCGCCCGCCTGATCAGGGCGAAGCCGCCCGCTAGTTTGGACCCGTGCCCAACGAATCGGAGACGTTCGTGTCCATCAACCCCGGGCGCGACGTGCAGAGGGTCGGGACGGCCGCGTTCCTCGGTGAGGACGTCGGGAAGATCCACGACCCGGTGTGGGCGGTCATCGGGAACCTCGGAGACAGCCAGTGCTACCTGGGCGTCCCCCAGAAGGTGCAGGCCGTCCAGGCCGCCCTGTCGCGCCGAATCGCCGAGGACGACCTCGCGGTCCGGCTGATCCCGCCCGCGTTCACCCTGGGCGTCTCGGACGGCCAGCTCAACGGCACCCCGCAGATGCGGTTCTCCCTCGTCGGCCGCGAGCTCGTCCACGACGTGGCAGACGTCCACCTGGCGGCGAACAGCGTTGCCGGGCTGGTCGCGGTCGTGGCCTGCGACAAGCCCCCGGTCGGGACCGTCGCCGCCGTGCTCGAGAACAACACGCCCGCGGTCGTCCTGTCCGACGGCCCGATCAGGCCCGGCATCGATCCGGAGACGGGCGCCCGGATCGACCTCGTCTCGGCCTTCCAGGTGGTCGACCAGCCCGCCGAGGTCCGGGCCCGCTACGCGCTGCACGCCTGTCCCGGGCAGGGCAGCTGCGGGGGCATGTTCACCTACAACACGATGCAGACCTTCATCGCGGTCCTCGGGCTCGAACCGCTGCACATGGTCTCCCCGCCGTCGGACGACCCGCGCCGTCTGACCGAGTTCCCCGATCAGACGGTCGACTGCCTGCTCGCCATGACGAAGAAGGGCATCCGGCCGCGCGACATCGTGACGCCCTCAGCGCTGCGCAACGCCCTGACGGTCACCATCGCCATGGGCGGATCCACCAACGTGCTGCTGCACAGCGTCGAGATCGCCCGCGCCGCCGGCCTCGACCTGTGGCGCGACGTGCTGAGCCAGGACGACTTCAACCATCTGGCCCGGCGACTGCCGGTGCTGGTCGACATGCGCCCCTTCGGGCAGTACTCCATGGTGGACGTGGACGCCAAGGGCGGGCTGCAGGTCATCGTCCACGAGCTCCTCGAGGCCGGCTTCCTCGACGGGGACACGCTGACCTGCACGGGCGAGACCCTGGCCGCACAGGTCCGGCGTCTGGACCCGCCGGCACCGGACCAGGACGTCATCTACGCGGTCGAGAAGCCGTTCAAGGACACCGGCGGTCTCCGTCTGCTGCGCGGCAACCTGGCGCCCGAGGGCGGGGCGATCCTCAAGGTCGCCGGCGTCGAGGGCGGCGTGAAGGACGGCGTCTTCACCGGCCGCGCCCGTGTGTTCAACGGCGAGCGCGCCCTCATCGAAGCGCTCGACCGGCACCCCGACAGCTTCGAGGACAACGACATGGTGGTGATCCGCTACGAGGGGCCCCGCGGCGCGCCCGGCATGCCCGAGCTCCTCGACCCCACCTCGCGGATCACGGCCCTCTGCCGGCAGCGGCACATCACCATCGCGCTGATGACCGACGCCCGCTTCTCGGGGGGATCGGTCGGTCTGGTCATCGGCCACGTCGCGCCCGAAGCGCTCCTCGGGGGGCCGATCGCACTCGTCGAGGACGGCGACACCATCGTGGTCGACCTGACGGCCGACCGCCTCGACTGCGTGGAATTCGACGATCCCGACGTGTCCGGGCGACGCTCCTCGGCGTGGCGGGCGGCGGCAGAGGGCAACGGCGGCGTCCACCCGGACGTCACGCCGGTGACGGACCGGGTGCTGGCTCGGATGCGGGCGACGGCGCTCCCCGCCCTCCTCGGCGGGGGGATGGCCACGCCATAGCGGCCAGGACCAGAGGCCGCCGGGACGACCCGGGGTTGTACCGGGGCGGCGGCCATGCCACAATGGTCACCTCATGCAGGCACGCAGCAACCGGCCCGAGATTCTGGTACTCGTCACGTAAGGCGCGCGCCCACACCGCAACGCGCGCCTCACGACCTCCCAAACCCGGGGGGTCTTTTCAATTTCCGGACTGGTTGAGATAGGGGAAGCACATGAAGCTGACAGGAGCCCAGGCCCTCATACGGAGCCTCGAGATGCAGGGCGTCGACGTGATGTTCGGCCTGCCCGGCGGCGCCATCCTGCCCGTCTACGACCCCATCATCGACTCGTCGATCCGCCACATCCTGGTCCGCCACGAGCAGGGCGCGGGCCACATGGCCGAGGGCTACGCCATGGTCACCGGGAAGCCCGGTGTGGCCATGGTGACGAGCGGGCCCGGCGCGACCAACATCGTGACGCCGCTCGCCAACGCCTACATGGACTCGACCCCGCTCATCGTCGTGTCGGGCCAGGTGGCGACGGGCTCCATCGGCACCGACGCCTTCCAGGAGTGCGACATCACCGGCGTCACCATGGGCATCACCAAGCACAACTGGCTCATCAAGGACGTCGATGACATCCCAAGGGTGGTCGCCGCCGCCTTCCACGTTGCAACCACCGGGCGGCCGGGACCGGTCCTGATCGACCTTCCCAAGGACATCTCGAACGCC